>DAORMO010000018.1:1409-15404 GCA_035440585.1 Terricaulis sp. | reverse complement strand
GCATGACGCCATTGCGCGACCGCGGCCTATTTTTGGCCGTGGATCTCGACGGGACATTCCTCGGCGGCGACGATGAGGATAGGCGTGAACTTTATGAGCTTATCGCGCATCACCGCGGCGACATCGCGCTCGCCTACGTCACGGGGCGTGACATTGCGTTTGCGAGCGGCGTGGCGCGCGATCGCGTCGCGCCCGCGCCTGATATTATTATCGGGGATGTGGGCACCAGCGTCGTCGTCGCGCCCGATTGGGCGCCGCACCATGAATTGCAGAGTTGGATTGACGCAAGTTGGCCCGGCGCTGAGCGCGCTGCAGACATCCTGAACGGACGCGCTGACCTTTCGCCGCAACCCGTCTTCGGCAGCCGCCGGCTCTCTTATTATTACACCAATCACGCCGCCGCAGCGGCTGCGGCTGTTGACATTGAAGCGGCGGGCTATGCCGCGCTGCTCTCAGCCAATGTGTTCTTCGACGTGCTGCCGCGCGGCGTGAACAAAGGGCAGACGCTGCTGCGCTTGCTTGCGCATGAGGGCTGCACGCCCGAGCGCGTGCTGTGCGCCGGTGACACGATGAACGATCTTTCGCTGTTCGAGACAGGGTTGCGCGGCGTCGCCGTCGGCAATTCCGAGCCGCCCTTGCGCGAGGCCGTCGCCACCCTTGGCAATGTTTATAACGCGCGCCGCGAGGGCGCCGGCGGGATTGTCGAAGCGATCCACCATTTCGGGCTCTTGCCCGCCACCACGAAAGGACTCCATTGATGACAAGTAAAAAGTCCTCCTTCGTGATTGTCTATCACCGCCAGCCCTATGAGGAGGCGGTCGAGAACGGGAAGCCCGTTTTTCGCGAGAACAAGAGCCCGAACGGCATTGTGCCCGCGCTGAAAGGGTTTTTCAGCACGGCCAAGGATGCCGTCTGGGTCGCCTGGAAGCAGGCGCCCGCCAGCGGCAAAGCAAATTTTGAACGCACCGTGCACATCAAGGATTCATACGGCGAGTATGATGTGGTGCGCCTGCCGCTCACGCCGGAGCAGGTGAGGGCCTTCTACCACGTGACCTCCAAAGAGGCGTTGTGGCCGATCCTCCACTCGTTTCCGGGCATGTTCAATTATGGCCCCGCCGATTGGGAAAACTTCCGCGAAGTGAACCGTTTGTTTGCGGAGGCGGCATGCGAGCAGGCGGCGGACGACGCGCTCATCTGGGTGCATGATTATAATCTGTGGCTCGTGCCGTTTTATATTCGCCAGATCAAACCAAACGCGCGCATCGCATTTTTCCATCACACGCCGTTTCCGGCGCCGGATGTGTTCAATGTTCTGCCCTGGCGCGAAGAGATCCTGGCGAGCCTGCTCAGCTGCGACATGGTTGGCTTCCACATTCCGCGCTATTCGGAGAATTTTGTCTCCGTCGCCTGTTCGCTGATGGGCGCAACGCGGGAGGAGGTGCGCCCGGCTGAGCTGCCGTTCCACCCCACCGGCGTGGCGCTGGCGGAGCCGAGCGTGACCACAGCTCTTGCCTATGGCGATCGGCGTATTGGCATCGATGCTTGGCCGATTGGCGCCAATCCGCGCGTCATTGACGCGTACTTGGCCACGGAGAAAGCGCGCGAGCGTGTGGCGCAGATCGAATCCGAGATTGGCGATCGCCGTCTGCTGATGTCTGTTGGCCGGGTCGATTACGTGAAGGGCACCAAGGAGATGCTCGAAGCGTTCGGCCGCTTGCTTGAGCGGCGCCCAGAGCTGCGAGAGAAGGTGAAGCTCTTCTGCGTGTGCGTGGCGCCCGCTGACGGCATGAGCGCCTATCGCGCAGCACAGCGCGAGGTCGAGCGCCTGGTCGGCGCCATCAATGGCAAGTATGGCAATCTCAGCTGGACGCCGATCATGCTGTCGACGCGTGGCGTGCCGTTTGAAGAGCTGGTTTGCTATTACCGCGCGGCCGATGTCTGCTTGGTGACGCCGCTGCGTGACGGCCTAAATCTCGTCGCCAAGGAATTTATCGGCGCGCAAGGCGAAGATCCTGGCGTGCTTGTGCTCTCTGAGTTCGCGGGCGCGGCCGTTGAGCTGCCAGAGGCGGTGCTGGTCAATCCGTACTCGCATCGCAATATGGATGCGAAGCTCGATAGCGCGCTCGATATGGATCGGGCCGAACGCGCGCAGCGTCTCTCAGCAATGAATGAGCGCGTGCGCCGTTGGGACGTCGATCATTGGGCCGCCCACGTGCGTGAGCGGTTTGATGATGTTCCAGCCATGGGCGATAGGCTTGGCCAAAACGCGGCGTAAGGGTTGGGCGTGCTAAATCCGGTCGATCTTGGCGTCATCGCGGCGTATCTCGCGCTCGTTCTGCTCATCGGCGCGCTCGTCTCGCGCAGGGCGGCCAAATCCGGGGAGGAGTTGTTTCTCGCCGGGCGCAGCCTCGGCTTTGCCGCGATCGGGCTTTCGCTGTTTGCCTCCAACATCTCGTCGACAACGCTGATCGGCGTCGCAGGCGCGGCGTATCAGAGCGGCATCAGCGTTGCGCACTATGAGCTGATGGCCGCGCTTATTCTGGTGTTCATGGCCGTATTTACGATCCCGGTGTTCTTGCGCGCGCGGATCACGACAATCCCAGAATATCTTGAAAAGCGTTTTGGCCCCATCGCCTGCAAGTACGTTTCAGCGCTGACGATCTTCCTGTCGATTTTTGTTGATACAGCGGCCAGCGTCTATGCTGGCGTTCTAGTGCTCCAAGTGCTTGTGCCGGGAACGCCGTTTCTTCCGGCTTGTATTGCGCTCGCCGCGTTTGCGGGGATTTACACGGCAGTGGGCGGCTTGCGCGCCGTGGTTTACACCGATGTGTTGCAGGCCGTCGTTTTGCTGCTCGGCGCCGGCGTCATCACCTATGAGATTTTCGCGCAGTTTGATTTTTCGTGGGCTGCCGCAACGGCGTCGATCCCGGCCGAAAACCTATCATTGATCCGCCCGCTCGACGATCCGGGCCTTCCATGGCTCGGCGTGATCGTGGGGCTTCCGGTGCTTGGTTTTTATTATTGGGGGACCAATCAATATATCATGCAGCGCGTGCTGGGCGCCCGCTCGCTCGACCATGCGCGCTGGGGCGCCATGCTGGCGGCGGCGCTGAAGCTGCTGCCGCTTTTCCTGATGGCGATTCCGGGCGCGCTCGCGCTTGCGCTGCTGCCGAACCTCGAAAACGGCGATCAGGTTTTCCCGGCGATGATCGTCAATTTCTTGCCGATTGGGCTCACGGGTCTCGTGATCGCCGGCCTCATCGCCGCGATTATGTCGACGATCGATTCAACGCTCAACGCCGCCTCCACTTTGGTGATGTATGATTTCGTGAAGGCCGAGGAGCGGGGTTGGTCTCCTGAAAGGATCGTGCTGGTCGGGCGTTTGACAACGGTGATGTTCATTATTGTCGCCGCGCTTTGGCCGCTGGTGATCCGCGACTTTCCTGGGCTGTTCAATTACATCCAGCAGGTCTTTTCCTACGCCGTGCCGCCGGTCGCGGCGGTGTTTTTGCTCGGCATATTCTGGCCGCGGATGACAGGCGCCGCCGCGTTGACGACGCTCGCCTTAGGCCACCTCGCAGGCGCCGCGGTGCTGGGCTGGAAAATTTGGACTCAAAGCGCTGGGATAAATGACGGGCTGCCGCATTTCACCATCGTGGCCGGCGCCACCACGGCGTTCTGTGTGGCCGTCGGCGTGATCGCCACATTCGTGACCACACCCGCGCCTGAGCGCAGCGAGGGCCTCGTGTTCGCCGGCGGGGGCGCGGCGCGCAAAGGCCTGCTCGATTATCGCCTGCAGGCAGGCGTGCTGGTTCTGCTGGTGGCGGCCATCGTTTGGGCGTTCTGGTAGGGCCGCAGGCGCAAGTCCGCGCCAGCGAGAATGGTGGTGGGGGGGAGAATTGAACTCCCGACCTCGGGGTTATGAATCCCGCGCTCTAACCAGCTGAGCTACCCCACCACGCGCGCCGGGCGCGTCTCTTGGAGGGCGCGATGCATACGCGCCTAGGCCCGCGCGGGCAAGCAGGCCCAGCAAAATCGCGGCCCGCACCGCCCCTGGCGCAATTTTTTTCCCCGGACCATGGCTTCTGGCTTGCGAGGAGGCATCTTATTCCTCAATACTGGGAAAAAGCCGCGTCATTCTGGCGCCAGGGAGGAAACTTTGTCCGAAGAGCTGGACGCCGTAGACGCCCGAATCCTCGATCTCCTGCAGCGCGACGCCAGCCTGTCGATCGCTGACATCGCCGAGAAGGTAGGCCTTTCCTCCTCGCCGGCGTGGCGGCGGATCGAGCGTCTCAAGCGCGCGGGCGTTATCGTGCGGCAGGTCACGCTGCTCGATCATGAGAAGCTCGGGCTCAATTTTGAGGTGTACGCCTCGGTGAAGCTGCAGCTGCCCTCGCGCGAGAATTTGGAGAAATTTGAAGCTGCGGCCGAAACTTGGCCTGAGGTGGTGGAATGCTCGATCGTCACCGGGCAGGTCGATTACGTGCTGCGCGTGATCGCGCGCGACATGCACGCTTATGATGATTTCCTGCGCGATAAGATGCTGGCGCTTGGGCTTGTCTCTGATGTGCAATCGCGCATCGTCATGCGCACCTCAAAGCGCACCACGGCCGCGCCGCTTGAACTGATCTCCGAGCATCTGCCCGATTAGCGCGCGGCCCGCTCCGCGCGGCGCACCAGATCCGACGCGCGCGCGCCCACATGGCGTTGCGGGTTCGAGGGCGGGTGAGGTTCAGCGCACGCTCCCAGCGCTCGATCAGCACCTTGGCTTGATCGAACGCAGGCAGCAGCGAGCCGCCGCCGCGCAGCGTCTGATTGAACAGCGCATCGCCAAAGAAGGTCCAATTGTTCTGCGGCTGGCAGCCGAACGAGCTGCGATCGGGCGCGGCGGCGGTGAGCACGATGGTGTTGTCGTCCATCAAAGGCGCGATAAACGCGCCGGAGAAGCAGGCCGAGACGATCACCACCCGGTTGCGGATGCCCGCGCTGGCCAGCATGTCGCGCATATGTGTGGGGCGCAGCGCCCCGCCCATGCGATTGTGCTCGCGCAGCGCCGCCGAGCCGTCGGGCGAGCCGTGCGAGGTGATGAACACCACAACCAGATCTTCGTTGGGATCGATCAGCGATCCAACCTGGCCCAAGGCGGCTGAGATATTGCCGGGCGTTGCGGCAGGGTATTGGCGCGCGCCGTCGCCGCCCGCGCTGAGCAGGATCGAGCGCCCCTCGGCGCCGAAATGGCGGCGCAAAATTTCCTCGGCCTGTTTGGCCTCGCGCTCGAACACCGCATCGCTCCAGAGCCCGGCGACGACGATATAGGTGTCCACAACCCCAGGGCGCTGGGGCTGCAGCGCGTCGAGCGCGTCGCCCATCAGCCGCGCCTGCCGCGCCGCCTCCTGCGGCGGCTGCACGATCTCCATCGAGCCGAACATGCCGTTGAACGGATCGCGCTGTTGCTGCGCCTCTGCCGCCGGCCCCAGCGCCAGAATCGCCAGCGCCGCCGCTATGCCCAAAGTCCGCCGCATCAGCACCCCTCCGCGCGCCAGCTTCTAACGAGCCCGCGCCGCCCGCAACATCACATGGCGCCGTCTCGCCCTATCCGCTAGCACAGCGCCATGAGCGATGAGGCTGGCGCAGACGGGGCAAAGACGCTGGACGGGTATATCCCCGTCCGAACCGCCGTTCTGGCCGAAGCCATTATCGCTGAAAATGGGCCCAGCGAGGCGGACGCGCAAGCGTGGGCTGATCTCGTGCGGCTGTTGAGCGCGCTGATGCGCCATGCGGGGCAGGAGCGCCTCGAGCTGATGCACGCCTATTATGAGCCGCTGGACCCCGACGCCGCGCCGCCGCGCCGCGATCTCAGCCCCGCCGCGTTCGAGCGGTTTGAGAAGGCGCTCTCGGCGGAATTGCAGCGCGGCAATTTCACCGAGGTCGATCCCGAAAGCGTCCGCACCGCCAAAGCCACCAAGCGGCTCACCGGCCTTGCCATCAAGCCCTCGCAAGACGGCATCCGCCGCATCCGCTATTTCGCCCGCGGCTCGCGCACCGAGACGTTCACGTTCAAAACTTGGTTCGGCCTGCGCACGCATGAGATCAGCGCCGAAACGCTGCGCGACGTTGTCGTCTGCGTGGGCTTTAAAGCCGATCAGGAAATCGAAAAAGCCGATCGCCGCGCCTTTGCACGCATGCGGCGGGGCGTGCGGCCTGGCGCGGTGCTGGTCAAGCATTTCCGCAACGTCGCCGCGCCTGAATTGGTGACGCTGCATCCTGGCGCACGGCCGACCATGCGCCGGCGCGATCAGGCGTTTCTGGCTGCGCCCGCAATCATCGCCGGCGCGCCGGTGCTGATCAATCTCTGGCCCGCGCTCACCGTGCTTGGCGCGGTGCTGGCCGCCTATTTCGGCGCGCAGGGGGTTATTCAGGAAAGCGAGCTCAAGCGCGCGGTGGCGGCCATATCAGGGCTTGTCGCCGTGGTCGCCTTCGTGATGCGCCAGCGACTTAAATATGAGGCGCAAACGCTGCGCTATCAGAAGCGCTTGGCTGATACGGTGTATTTCCGCAATCTCGCCAACAATGCCGGGGTGATCGATTTGCTGGCCGGCGCCGCCGCTGAGCAGGACGTGAAAGAGGCGCTGTTAGCGTATTGCGTGCTGCGCAAAGCAAACCGCCCGCTCACGCGCGAAGAGATCGACGCCGCTGCCGAAGGCGTTTTGCGCGCGCGCTTTGGGCTGAATGTCGATTTCGAGGTGCGCGATGCGCTCGATAAGCTGCAAGCGCTTGGCCTGCTCGCGCATGCGGGGGAAACATACGCCGCAATCCCGCCAGCCGAGGCGCTCGCGCGCCTCGACCAAGCGTGGGATGATCTGTTTCATTTTCGCGGGCGGGCTTAAGCCCCCGCGTTTTAGTTCACCGGGCTTGTGCTCTCAAAGAACAGCGCCTGGCTCACCGCCGCGCGCACCATGTCCGGCGAGTAGGGCTTGGTGATGAGGAAGGTGGGCTCCGGGCGTTCGCCCGTCAGCAGCCGATCGGGGAAGGCGGTGATGAAAATCACCGGCACGGTGAACGAGGTCAAAATCTCGCGCACGGCGTCGATGCCCGATGAGCCGTCGGCCAATTGGATGTCGGCCAACACAAGGTCTGGCCGCTCGCGCTTGGCCGCCGCAACCGCTTCGGAAGCGGTGGCCGCGGTGGCGCAGACGTCATGGCCCTGGTCGGAAACCAGATCGCTCAAATCCATCGCGATCACGGTTTCATCTTCGATGATCAGCACGCGTGCGCGGGTTTGCAGATTCAGCTCTTCCACCGCTTCTTCCAGCAGCGCATTCACCTCGTCATTGCTGCGGCCGAGAATGTCGCCCGTCTCTTGCACGGTGAAATTTTCGAGCGTGGTCAGCAGCAGCGCTTGGCGCGAAAGCGGGGAAAGCCGGCGCAGGCGCTCTTGGGCTTTGCGCGCGCCAACGCCCGCGCCCTCGTCTTCGTCCACCTCAACCAGCGCGCTCGACCAGATGCGGTGGAAGATCTGATAAAGCCCGGCGCGGGCGTCCAAATCCTGCGGGAAAGCGTCCGGGCCGGCGACGATGGCCTCCAGCGTTGCGGCGACAAAAGCGTCTCCACTGACTTGGGCCCCGGTCAGCGCGCGCGCATAGCGGCGCAGGAGCGGCAGGTGCGGCGCGATTTGCCTAGCCAAACTCATCGATTACCCTCTTGAATTTGTTAATATTTTCCCGTCGGGCGCAGCGGCGCCTGCCGGCCTGACGACCAGTCCGGGCATGTCGAGAACGCCGTGTCTGGAAAAATGTTCCGCGCGCCGGGAACAGATGCTGGAACGCAGCGTTTGACCCTTGGATCATAGCGCCGGGCACGGCGGGCGGACAGGGACCACTTATCATGCGTCGGAAGGACGAGATGGAGAATATGGTGACCAAGAAGTCGCCTCCCCGCAATGGCGGCGGCGCGGCCAAATCGGCCTCCTCCGCCAACAAGGCGCTCATCGCACGCAATCTGCGCATGGCGTTCGGCGAGGTGACAAGCGAGCCAATCCCGGATGAATGGCTCACCTTGCTCAGCAAGATCGACGAAAAAACCGGAGGGGGCCAATAATGACCGTGCAAGCCCCAGCCAATTTTAAGTCCGATCTGATCGAGCTTTTGCCGTCCCTGCGCGCGTTCGCGCGTTCGCTGGCGCGCAATCCCGCTCAGGCCGATGATTTGGTGCAAGACACGCTGGTCAAAGCGCTCGCCAATGTGGAGCGCTTTGAGCCCGGCACCAATCTGCGCGCGTGGCTCTTCACCATTTTGCGCAACCATTATTATTCGCAGCTGCGCAAGGCCAAGCGCGAGGTTGAGGATGTGGAAGGCCGCTACGCCGCGCGCCTTTCGGCTCGCCCCGAGCAAGACGGCTCGGTTGACCTTGAGGATTTCAAGGCGGCCTTCGCCCAGCTTGCGCCCGATCACCGCGAGGTGCTCACGCTTGTCGGCGCCTCGGGCTGCTCTTACGAAGAAGCTGCGCAGATCTGCCAGTGCGCGGTCGGCACGATCAAAAGCCGCGTCAATCGCGCCCGCAAGAAGCTCACTGAGA
Organism: Terricaulis sp.; assembly: GCA_035440585.1. Taxonomy (GTDB): domain Bacteria; phylum Pseudomonadota; class Alphaproteobacteria; order Caulobacterales; family Aquidulcibacteraceae; genus Vitreimonas. Next base: position 6,830 of record DAORMO010000018.1, on the reverse strand, counting down.
TTCTGGGCCTGGAAGACGGCGAAGCGATCGTCCCGAGTGAAACGGCTCTGGCTCAGGATGCAGCAAGCGTGTGAAGCCGGAAGAAAGCAGCAGAGCGCGATTTTGGCCACGGGTGCTCTCGCTGCGCTCGATGCGAGGGCGCATGGCGTTGTTGCTGGGGCTTGCCATGCTTCCAGCCGGCGCCATCGCCTTGCAGGTCGGCCTCAACGGCCTTGAGGCGCGCCAGGCCGCGCATGAGGCTGCGCTCGGCCGCCGCGCGCTGCAGGCGCTTGATCCTGAGCGGCGCAGCATCGATGAAATCCGCGAAATGCTGCGCGCGATGGCCTCCACGCCCAATCTGATGAGCATCGCCGCCGAGAATTGCGAGAATTGGACAGCCGGCGTGCTCGAGCGCTATCGCGGGCTCGCTTCACTGTCGATCACGACAGAGAACGGCGCGATTGTGTGCTCCAATCCAAAGCCGCAGGCCACGTTCGCGCCAAGCCGTTCACCCACGCGCGAACGCGCGCGCGTTCGTGATGGGCTCGCCATGGGGTTTAATGTCCGCGGCGGGCTTACGCATCAGCCGGTTTTGGTGGCGCTTGAGCCTTTGCGCGATGAAAACGGTCAGCGCGTCGGTTTTATCAACGCCTCGATCAGCGCAGCGTCTCTGACGGCGCAATTGGCGAGCAATCGCGCGCTCGATGGCGGGCGCGCGGCGATCGTGGATTTCACCGGCGAGATCATCGCCCAAACCGATCCCGCGCGCTCGCACGGCGCCCCGCCTTTGCCGAGCCAGGAGCAAGTGCGCGCGCATTTTGGCGCGGATCCGCGTTTTGTTGAGGTGAAAAACGGCACGGCGGTGGTGGCGCCTTTGCACGCGCCAGATATTTTCTTCGTGATGTCCTGGGCGCCGGATCAGCCGCTTTGGCGCTCCGCCAGCGCCTTGGCGCTCACGGTTGCGGCGCCGGTTTTGATCTGGCTGTTCGCCATCGGCGCGGGCTGGTTTGCGATCGAAGTATACGTCACGCGGCCGCTTTCCAATTTGGAAACGGCCGCTCGCGCTTATGCGCGCGGGGAGGATATTCCGGAATCCGCCGCGCTTTTGGCTGCGCCCGAAGAAATCCGCACGTTGCGCCGTACGCTCGCCGCCATGGCCAAAACCCTGCGCGGGCGTGAGCAGCGCCTCGTGGATGCGCTGGCTGAGGAGCGGGCGCTGCTGCGCGAGGTGCATCACCGGGTCAAAAACAATCTGCAAATGGTGGGCAGCCTGCTGAGCATTCAGGCCCGCGGCGCGCGTGATGAAAGCGAAGCGCGCGGGCTTTCGCGCGCGCATGATCGGGTGCAGCTGCTCGCCTTGGTGCATAAGGGCATTTACAGCTCCGGCGCCGTGCGCGCGCTAAATGTGGATGATCTCGCCGCCGATGTGGTGCGCACTCTGCTGCAATCGCGCGGGCTGCAAGCCCACAGCGTGCGTTTCCATTTCAGCCCGGTGCATACCGACGCCGATCGCGCCGCCCCGCTCTCATTTCTGATGGGCGAGGCGATTTCCGCCGCTTTGGACGAATTGGATAAGGAAGGCGCGCTGTCGCTGTTTCTCGCCCAAGACGAGGAGACCGGGGAGGTGCGCTTTGCGGTGGAGCCGCAGGGGCCGGTCGCGGGCGAGGTTTCACCGCAGAGCGTGCGGCTGGTGGATGCTTTCGCGCGCCAATTGGGCGCGCGGGCCGGCTTTGGCTCATCGTGCCGGCCGCAGCTTAGCGGCGCGACAGCAAGAGGCCCAGAATAACGCCGGCGCCCAACGTGGCGCCCAGCGCAGCGCCGGGATGGGCGCGCACTTCGGTCGTGACACGCTCAACGGTGTCGGACGCGCGCTGACGGATATCGCCGCCAAACAAGCGGACTTTCTGGCCCGCGTGATTAGCTTCGGCGCGCGCAGCCTTGCCGGCAGCGTCGGCGAGGCGCGAGACGTCCTTCTTCAGCTCAGAAAAATCATCCATGACATCATTGGCGCGCGCGCGCACAGCGTTGCGCATCGCGCCGTTGCGGCGTTGGTGGCGGGTGGTTTCCATCAATTGAGCCATCTGATCTCTCTCCTCTTGGCGTGTGGTGTGAGCGGCCGGCGGATTTTCCGCCTCGCGGGATCAACACCGCGCCGCAGCACAGGTTCCGCGTCGAGTCGTCTCAGGAACATCCGCGTCGACGCAGCGTTCTTGTTTTGTCGATAGTGGCTTGAACAAGGTGCGTGCGATGTTGGGCTGGCTGGTGGCGATGGGCCTGGTCGCGATCCTCGCTGGGCTGCTTGGCTTCATCATCCTTGCGGGAGTGCTCGCCTTCGTGGCGCGCATCCTTTTCTTGGTCGTGCTGGCGCTGCTGGTGATCGGTGCGGTGTCGGCGCTGATGCAGCGGGGGCGCCGCCTTTCGCCGCGCCGCTGGGAGATCAAAAACCCGCCGCAGAATGTGGATTGGCGCGTGATCCGCCCGCGCGCTGGCCAGGAATCTGTGCGTGCGTGGCGGGCCGAAGAAAATTCTTCGGTCCAAACGCGGGTCGGCGCTTTGCAGGCGCGTGCCGGGTTGGACTATATAGTCGAATACGAAGGCGGCGCGCGGGCTGTCGTCCGTGGCGATATTTTTGAGCGCAGCTATGAGCCCCTGGGCGATGGCCGCTTCCAGAAACGCCGGGACGTCCAAATGCGCGCCTTCACGCTTGATCGCCCAGCCTTGGTCCACACATTAGAGGGGCCGCAGGAGGCTGAGCCCGGTGATTGGGTGATTGAAGGCGTTGTAGGGGAGATTTGGCCCGTGCCGCGCGCCGCCGCGGTGAAGAAGTATGAAAGCGCGCGCGAGCGCGTCATGGCCAAGGATTAGCGTGATGTTCAAACTGCCCGATTTGCCCTTTTCGCACGATGCGCTCGAGCCGCTCATGTCGCGCACGACGCTGGAGACCCACCACGGCAAGCACCACGCCGCCTATGTGAAAAACATGAACGGCATCCTGGCTGACATCGCCAACGCGCCGACGACTTTGGAGGAGGTCGTCGCGCTCTCGGTGAAAGAGAACAACAAGAAGCTGTTCAACAACGCCGCGCAAACTTGGAATCACGCTTTCTTCTGGGAAAGCCTTTCGCCCTCAGCGCAGCAGCCCGAAGGCGCGTTGAAAGCCGCGCTTGAAAAAGCGTTTGGCTCGGTTGACGGCTTCCGCGAAAAATTCGCCGCCGCTGGCGTTGGGCATTTTGCTTCGGGCTGGGCTTGGCTCGTCGCCGATAAAGCCGGCGATGTGAAAATCATCGATACGCACGATGCGGCCACCGCGCTCACCGAAGCGGGGCTCACCCCGCTGCTCGTCGCCGATGTGTGGGAGCACGCGTACTATATCGACGTAAAGAACGATCGCGCCGCCTTCCTCAAAGGCTTCACCGAGAAGCTGATCAATTGGCGCTTCGCCGAAGCGCAATACGAAGCCGCGCTCAAAGGCGAAGCCGGCTGGCGCTTCCCGAGCTAGAGCATCATCCGAAGAAGTGGATGCCGGTCCTTCGATAAGATGATGCTTATTCAAAAGCCGAGAGCTTCGATCCGATTTTATCGGAGCGGAGCTCTCGGAACTAAGCGCGCAAGCAGGCGTTCTTCAAGCGGTAAACACTTGGAGGACGCCATGCTTTCTTGGGCGCTGATTTTCTTTGTTGTCGCGATTATCGCGGCTGTTTTTGGGTTTGGCGGCATCGCCTCCGCTTCGGCGGGCATCGCGCAAATCCTGTTCTTCCTGTTCTTGGTTCTGTTCGTCGTGTCGCTCGTCATGGGCATGGTGCGAAGGGGCTAAGGCGCGCGCAGCGCGGCATTTACCCGGCCTGGTTTTGGAGCCATAAGAGCGCAAAACCAATCTGCCGGGAGGCCTCGCCATGCGCGCGATTCACAATCTTATTGACGGCAAAAGCGCGTCCGCTTCCGGCGGGCGCGTTTCTGCTGTGTTCAACCCCAACACTGGCGCGCAGCAGGCGCAAGTTGGGCTTTCAACCAGAGAGGATGTTAACGCCGCCGTCGCCGCCGCAGCGCGCGCCTTCCCCGCCTGGGCCTCCACCAATCCGCAGCGCCGCGCGCGGGTGATGTTTGCGTTCAAGCAATTGGTCGAAGCCAATATGGATGAGCTGGCGCATCTGCTTTCATCCGAGCACGGCAAGGTGATCGCCGATTCCAAGGGCGATATTCAGCGCGGCCTTGAGGTGATCGAATTTGCCTGCGGCATCCCGCATGCGCTCAAGGGTGAATATACTGAAGGCGCGGGCCCTGGCATTGATGTCTATTCCATGCGCCAGCCGCTGGGCGTCGTCGCCGGCATCACCCCGTTCAATTTCCCGGCCATGATCCCGATGTGGATGTTTGGCGTGGCCATCGCCTGCGGCAACACGTTTGTGCTGAAGCCGAGTGAGAAAGATCCTTCCGTTCCGGTGCGGCTTGCAGAGCTGATGCTGGAAGCGGGCGCGCCTGAAGGCGTGCTCAATGTGGTGCATGGCGATAAAGAAGCGGTGGATGCAATCATCGCGCATCCGGAGATCCGCGCCATCAGCTTCGTCGGCTCGTCCGACATCGCGCATTATATTTATAGCCACGGCACGGCCAACCATAAGCGCGTGCAAGCCATGGGCGGCGCGAAGAACCACGGCGTGGTGCTGCCTGATGCGGATATGGATCAGGTGGTGAAGGATCTCGTCGGCGCCGCGTACGGCTCGGCGGGGGAGCGCTGCATGGCGCTGCCGGTGGTCGTGCCTGTCGGCAAGAAAACCGCCGATGAATTGCGCGAGCGCCTGATCCCAGAGATTGAGCGCATGAAGGTGGGCATTTCCACCGATGCGGAGGCGCAATACGGCCCTGTGGTTTCCGCCGCGCATAAGGCCAAGGTGGAAGATTATATCCGCCTCGGCGCCGAAGAGGGCGCGGAACTGGTGCGCGATGGGCGCGGCTTCACATTGCAAGGCTATGAAGAAGGCTTCTTCATCGGCCCCACGCTGTTTGACGGCGTGAACACCTCGATGCGCACCTATCAGGAAGAAATCTTCGGCCCGGTGCTGCAAATCGTGCGCGCCGAGAGCTTCGAGGAAGCGCTCGCGTTGCCGAGCCAGCATCAATACGGCAACGGCGTCGCCATCTTCACCCGCAACGGCCGCGCCGCGCGCGAGTTCGCAGCGCGCGTCAATGTCGGCATGGTGGGGATCAACGTGCCGATCCCGGTGCCGGTGGCGTACCACACCTTCGGCGGCTGGAAGCGCTCGGCGTTCGGCGACACCAACCAGCACGGCATGGAAGGCGTGAAGTTTTTCACCAAGGTGAAAACCGTCACCGCGCGTTGGCCCGAAGGGCTGACGGATGATTCCAGCTTCGTTATTCCGACGATGCGGTGATGAGCGCCGCCGCCCCACCTCGCCCCCGCGAGGGGGAGAGGTCGGTTCGAGC
>DAORMO010000018.1:0-1303 GCA_035440585.1 Terricaulis sp. | reverse complement strand
TGCGCGCCACCTTCTCCCCCTCGCGGGGGAGAAGGAAGGAGATTGAATGACCTCTGAAATCCTCACCTCCACATCCGCCGGCCTCGCCCGCATCACGCTCAACCGCCCCGCGGCGCTGCACGCGCTCAACCAGCCCATGTGCGCCGCGATGATCGAGGCGCTCATCGCCTGGCGCGATGATGAAAGCATTAAGCTCATCCTCATCGATCACGCGCCGGGCACGCGCGGCTTTTGCGCGGGCGGGGATATTCGCATGATCGCCGAGAGCGGCGCGACAGATAGCAAAGCGGCGCGCGAATTTTTCTTCACCGAGTATCGGCTCAATCATCTGCTGTTTCACTATCCAAAGCCGATCGTGGCGTTGATCGATGGCGTCACCATGGGCGGGGGCGTGGGCATATCCATGCCGGCGCGCTTCCGCATCGCGACGGAGAATACGACATACGCTATGCCCGAAACCGGCATTGGCCTGTTTCCCGATGTGGGCGGGGGCTGGTATCTGCCGCGCATGCCGGGTGAGATCGGCATGTGGCTGGCGCTCACCGGCGCGCGGCTCAAAGCCGCCGATTGCCTGATCGCCGGCGTCGCCACGCACTTCATGCCTATCGAGATTCTCGAAGCCGCCCGCGCGCAAATCGCCGGCGCGGCGCAAACGCATGATCCCGCGCGCGCGCTGGAAAGCGGGCTTGAAGCGCTCAGCGAAGGCGCCGGCCGCCCCAAGGAGCTGACACCCGAGAATATCGAACGCATCAATCGCTTCTTCGCGCTTGAAAGCGTCGAAGCGATTTTTGCTGCGCTGGAATCTGATGGCTCGGATTGGGCTGTAGCCCAGCTCAAGATCCTGCAATCGAAATCGCCGCAAGCGCTGAAAGTCACGTTCCGGCAGATGCGCGAGGGCGCGAAGATGGCGAGCTTCGCCGATGAGATGCGCAGCGAGTATCGGCTCGCCTCGCGCGTCGCCTCGCGCCACGATTTCCAGGAAGGCGTGCGCGCGCTGATCGTGGATAAGGACAATAAGCCGGTTTGGGCGCCCACCACGCTCGAAGGCGTCTCTGATGCGCTGCTGGATGAGCTATTCTCAGCCCTGCCGACAGACGAAGAATGGACGCCGCTTTAGTCTGGACCGCCGGCGCCTCGCCGGCGCGTGTGGTTTGGACTAAGTGGATGGCAAGCTTGGCGCTGACCGCGCGGCCGGCGAGGGCGCCGGCGGTCCAGATTTAGGGAGCATCCCATGAGCATGCGCATTGGTTTTATCGGCCTTGGCAATATGGGCGGCGGCATGGCGGCCAATCAGGCCAAGGCT
>DAORMO010000017.1:24343-27016 GCA_035440585.1 Terricaulis sp. | reverse complement strand
AGCCGCGGTAAGCTTCGGCTGATTTGAGCTTTTAAACGCCGCCTGGCTCACGCCGGGCGGCGTTTTTGCGTTTGGGCGGCGCCGCCCGATTGTCGCTTGACCGAAATGAGTTAATTGGCGTTAACCATACCCTGGGTTGTCCGCGTAGAGACAAAAGGGGGCGAGTATGGATTCGGCTTCAGCGCCATTGGCTTATTGGGAGCCGGGCGGCGAGGAAGAGCGCCGCTTGCGCATCTTCATCAGCCATCGCTACGGCCGCGATAAGGATGAGGCGCTCTATGAGGGCGTGATCCGCGCGCTGAATTACAATTTCACGGTCCAGGACATCTCACTCTCGGCCAGCCAATACATGGCCGGCCCGCGCGGCGGCGAATTGCCGAAGCTTGAAGTGCAAGCCGAGATCGCCGCGCGCATTTACACCAGCGACGTGCTGATCGCGCCGAGCCGCGTGGGCGCTGGGCGCTCGCAATGGGTGACGTGGGAAGTGCAATTGGCGGCGATCGGCTATGGCGTGCCGATCCTGTTCGTGAACGAGAGCAAAGCGCAGAAGCTGAAAACCTCACTCGTGTCGCAAGTCGATGATCTTGGCCTGCCCTATGGCGTCAGCCATCGCGACCCCGCCGACATCGTGCGCGGCGTGACCGAGCTTGTGAGCGCGCGGCCGACTTGGGCGATGCGGCAAGACGAAAAAGATCAGCGCATCCGCTTCCGCGGCCCGCCGCAAAAGGCGCGCGACGACGTGATGAAGCGCTTTCCCTTCCAGCCGCGCCTGCCGCCCGCAAGCGCACCGCCGCCGCAGGCAAAGCGCGGGTTTTTAGGGATGTTTGGCGGGCGGGATTAGCCGGGCGGCCGCGCATCGCGCGCGGCGATTTCGGCGCGGATCTGCGCGATCTCTTCATCGAGCTCCCGCTCCATCTTTGCGCTCTGCTTGGCCTCTCGCCGCGCCCAAACGCTTGCCATGAGCGCAAACGCTATGCCGCTACCCCCCCCTAATGCAGCAAAATATCTGTGCTCAACAGTGCTCTGGCAGTTGCTGAAGGCAATGATTGCTTCGACGTCGAGATAGTCCGTAGGCGGCGGCGCGCCGCAATACGCCGCCACCAAAAGCTTGGTGACGCCAAGAAGATAGGAAATCAGCAGCAAACCGAAAAAGGCGAGCAATCCTACGCCCAGCGAGGTCGCCGCGTCAGGCCGAGAGGAAACACGCTCATCCATCGCTGACGAAACTACTATAGGCGGCGCGCGTTGTTAAGCGCCCCTACCCCTTCTGCTTCCGCCCGCGCCAGCTGGCGATGGAGACTTGATCCACAACGCCCGCCTTGAACACGCGCGAGGCGAGCCAGAGGACGAGCATCGCCGTCACCGCCATCATCGCGCCCATGCCGAGGATGTCGCTCCAATCCAGGCCCGATGGCGCGCGCACCAGCAGCAGGAAGGGCGTAAACAGCGGCACCCAAGAGGCGCTTTCGATGATCGGGGCGTTGGGATTATCGATCGCGGGCGTGATCAGCATCATCGGCACGGCAAGCACAAGCGCGACAGGGCCAAGCAGCGTCTGCGCTTCCTGCAGCGAGTCACACAGCGCCCCGAGCGCGAGGAAGATCGCGCCATAAATCAGATAGCCGAACACAAAGCCGACGAAGAACGCAGTGATCAGGCGCGGATCAAGGAAGGCGCTGGCGATCTGGCCGAGCCAGGATTCAGCGGCGCGATCGGCCGCGACGGCGAGCAAGCCGCCGCCCAAAGCGCCCCAGAACACAAACAGCGTCAGCGAAACAAACGCCACGCCCAGCAATTTGCCGGCGAGCATTTCAACCGGGGTGATGGAGGTGAGCAGCGTATCGAGGATCTTGTTGGATTTTTCCTCCACCACGCCATTGAGCAGCATGTTGGCGACGGAAAACACCACGCTCCACAGCACGAACGCGAGCGCGAGCGCGGCGTAGAACGGCGCCCGCTGGCGCAGCGTGACCTCCCCTTCGCCGGCGCTCGGGCGCGGATCAAATTGCGCGATGGCAGGACTGAAGGCGGCAAGCCGATCAGCCTCGAGCGGATCAAGCCCTTGCGCGCCCAGCGCTTCGCGCTGCATGGCGAGGCGCATGGTGTTGCGGGCGATCAGCGAAGGCTCATCGTGGCTGAGGTTCACGCTCCAATATTCAATCGTCGGCGCGCCGGCTGCGTCGCGGCGGATATTGAGCGCGCCATAGAGCGCATCATCCGCATCCGCGCGCGTAAGGCGCGGGCGCAGGGTTTCGATCGAGGCGTTTTGCGCCGAGACGATGCGGTAGCGCGGCGAAGGATTGGGAAACGCCGCCAGCGCGCGCGGGGCGGCCCGCGCCACAGCTTCCCGCGCGGCGGAAATCGCGGTGGCGCGATCGGGCGCGCGATCGAACGCTTCAAGCGCGGCTGCGCTCACTTGCGGGGCGGCGGCGGCGAGATAGCCGGCGATGTCGTCGCGCGCATCGGCGCGCGCGCGGGTTGTGAAGGCGTTTGTGACAATCGCCGCATCCTCGGCAGAATCGGCCAAGATGGCGAGCGCGCGCGGCGGCTCAGCGCGGGCAAGCAGCATGGGCGCGAAGATCAGCGCGCCGATCAGCACGGGCGCCGTCAGCAGCGAGAGCCAAAAGCCCCAGGCGCCGAGATACGCGCCATAATCGCGCTGCGCGACGAGGA
>DAORMO010000017.1:16357-24278 GCA_035440585.1 Terricaulis sp. | reverse complement strand
CACGCGACGGAGGGGTGGGCGCGCATGTTTGCCGACGTCTGCGCCACCCCCTCAGTCTGCTTCGCAGACAGCTCCCCCTGACGGGGGAGCACGAAGACCTGTGGCGCGCTCATGTCACCGCCTCCTTCGCGTCATCGCCGACAAGCGCGACGAAGGCTTCATGCAAGCTGGCGCGGGCGGGCTCGAACAGCGAAAGCGGCGCGCCGGCTTCGACGCAGGCTTGCAGCAGCGGGCGCGCGCCGTGGCCGTTTTCCAAGCGCACGCGCCAACGGCGGTTGCCATGCTCGCCCTGCTCTTCGCTGATTTGGAAGCCAAGCGGGATCAAGACGGCGGCAAGATCGTAATCGCCATCAGTTTCCAGCACGGCGACGGACGGCGCGAGCGCCAGCGCATCGCGCACCGTGCCTTCAAACGCCGCCTTGCCGCGCGCGATCAGCAGGATGCGATCGCACAGCCGCTCGGCGTGCTCCATGATGTGGGTGGAGAAGAGGATGGTTTTGCCGCGCGCGGCTTCGGCGCGAATGGTTTCCTCCAGCACGCGCTGGTTAACCGGATCAAGGCCCGAAAACGGCTCGTCGAAAATGATCAGGTCCGGGTCGTGCGCGATGGAGGCGAGCACCTGGACCTTCTGGGCCATGCCCTTGGACAGCGTCTTGATCTTCTTGTTCTTAACTTTGGAAAGGCCGTGATCGTTCAACAATTGCACAGCGCGCTTGCGCGCCTTGCCGGCCGGCGCCCCTTTGAGACGGGCAAGATAGGTGATGGCAGAGCGCGCCGTCATCGAGCGGTAAAGCCCGCGCTCCTCCGGCAGATAGCCGACGCGGGCCATGGCCTCGCGCGTGTTGGGCCCGCCCAGAATGGCGATGCGCCCCGATGTGGGACGCAATACGCCCACCAGCATGCGCAGGGTTGTGCTTTTTCCCGCACCGTTGGGGCCAAGCACGCCATAGATCGAGCCGGCAGGAACCTGAAAACTCAGATTCTCAACCGCCGTGCGCGCGCCATAGCGCTTGACGAGACCTTCTGCTTCAAGCGCGACGTTCATGCGTGACCAGATGTACGAGGCTTTCGCCGGGTTGCAAACAGCCGCGCTGCAAGGCGCGGGCCGCGTGCGCAAGCGCGCAGGGCAAAATAAGCGATTGGCTGACGCGGCGGTGATGAGGTAAATTTTCCCCGGCGGCGGGAAGGCTGCGCGGCGCCAAGAAGGGCGCTATAGGGAGATCACAGATGCGGGCATTGGCCTTTATCGCGGCGCTGCTGACAGCGCCGGCGGCGTATGCGGAGCCGGTGCGCTATGTGCTGGATTCGGCGCACACGCAGGTGGCGTTTTCGATCGAGCGGTTTGGCTTCAACAGCGTGCTGGGCCAGTTCGGCCAGGTTGAAGGCGAGCTCGTGCTGGATGAGGCCAATCCCGCCAATTCTTCCGTGCGCGCCACGATCCACACCGGCAGCCTGCAATCGGGCAATGCAACGCGCGATGAGCATCTGCGCGAGCCGCGCTGGCTCAACGCGCCGGGCTTTCCCACCATCACGTTTGAATCCACCGCCGTGCGCCTCATCAGCGAAACCCGCGCGGAAGTGATCGGCGACCTCACGCTGCTGGGCCAAACCCATCCGGTGACGCTTGACGTCACGCTGAACCGCATCGGGCCACTGCCGAACAATCAGCGCCAGGCGGCGGGCTTTTCCGCAACGGGCTCGTTCAATCGCAGCCTTTGGGGCTCGACCACCGGCTCGGGCGCGATTGGCGATGCGGTGCGCTTCGAGATCGAGGCCTTGGCGATCGTGCCGGCGCAGTAAAATGGCGTATTGGCTGATGAAGAGCGAGCCGGACGCCTGGTCCTGGCAGCAACAGGTCGCGCGCGGCGCCAAGGGCGAACCTTGGAGCGGAGTGCGTAATTTCCAAGCGCGCGCCAATATGAACGCGATGAAGAAGGGCGAGCGCGCGTTCTTCTATCATTCCAATATCGGCAAGGAGATTGTCGGCATCGTGGAGATCATCCGCGAGGCGTATCAGGATCCCAGCGACGAAACCGGCAAATGGACCTGCGTAGACGTGAAAGCGGCGGAGGCGTTCAAGACGCCCGCGCCGCTCGCGGACATCAAGCTGGATCCGAAGCTGGAAAACATGGTGCTGGTGAAAAACTCGCGCCTCTCGGTACAGCCGGTGAGCGCCGAGGAATGGAAATATCTTTGCAAGTTGGGCGGGGTGAAGCCTTGAAACTCGATCCCGCCCTGTTTGGCGATGCGGCGATCAGCGATGAAACGCGCGCCATGAACGCCGCCATCGTGGCGGCGATGAAAGATTTGCCCGAATGGTGGGACATCGGCGCGCAAGCGATGCGCGACATCCGCGCGCGCGGCGAAGGCCCCTTTCCGCTGCCGCCCAAATCAGAGCGCGCACGCTGGATTGAGATTGAAGGCCCCGCTGGAATTGTGAAGCTGCGTACTGTGGCGCCGCTTGAGGGCTCGCGCGGGGCGTATCTGCACATACATGGCGGCGGGCATGTGCTTGGCGCGGCCGATCAGCAGGATCAGCTGCTCGAACTCATCGCCGATACGTGCAAGCTCACGGTGCTGAGCGTGGAATATCGGCTGGCGCCCGAGCATCCCCTCCCTGCCGCGCCCGATGATTGCGAAGCCGCCGCGCTTTGGGTGATTGATCATCTTGGCGATTTCGGCGGCGATAAGCTGGCGATCGGCGGGGAAAGCGCCGGCGCGCATCTTTCCGCACTGACGCTGCTGCGTGTGCGCGATAAACTGGGGCGCTGCCCGTTCCATGCCGCCAATCTGGTGTTCGGCGTGTTTGACGCCTCGCTGACGCCCAGCGCGCGCGTGTTCGGCAACGAGGAACGCCTCGTGCTGCGCACCATCGATATCGAAAAATTCTCCGAAGCGTTCCTGCCCGGCCTGACGCCAGAGCAAAAGCGCGCGCCGCATATCTCTCCGCTTTACGCCGATCTCAGCGGGCTTTGCCCTGCCCTGTTCACCATCGGCACGCGCGATGCGCTGCTCGACGATAGCCTATTCATGCACGGGCGCTGGGCGGCGGCCGGCAACGCGGCGACGCTGGATGTATATCCTGGCGGCTGCCACGGCTTTATCGCGTTTCCATACGCGCAAGCGCTGGCGTCATTGACGGCGCAATGCGCCTTCATCAACGCGGCGCTGGGCTGAGCTTGCGATAGCCCCAGACGCACAGCACAAAGAAAATCGCGTTGCCCGCGGCGTCGAGCAGGATCAGCTCGTTAAACACCGGCTCGACATAATAGAAATAAATGTTGAAGCCGAAGAACGGCAAAACGCCGATGGCGTAAGCCAAAAACGTCGCGCGCGTGAAGATCGAGAAGGCGGCGAACAGCCCGGCGATGCACGCCTGCGCGCCGAAGCAGCCCACAAGCAGCGGCGCGATGGCGTCATCGGGCCGATAGGCTTCGCGCACCGTGAGATCAATCACGCTTTGCGGCGCAAGCAAACACCAGCCGCCGAGGATGAAGAACACGGCGGCTATAAAATATTGCAGATGCTTGGGTGTCATGGATGGGCCTTTTGCATGTGCGCCCAGGCGCCGGCGATGATCTCGGCCAGCACGGCCTCGTCCACATCCGCGAGCGTGTTGAGATAGAGGCAGGATTTGCCTGTCTTGTGCTTGCCCAGGCGCTTGAGCAGCGCCGCCTGCTGCTTTTCGCCCGTCAGCACATAGAGCACCAGATTGGCTTTGCGCGGGGAAAAGCCGAGGCGCGGCCAGGGCCCGGTGGGCGTTTGATATTGCCCATAGCCGATAATGCTTGGCCCCCACATGATGGGCTTTTCGCCCGTGGCGGCGCGCAACATTTTGTCGACCGCCTTGGCGTCCTTGCGGCGCGCCTCACTTTCCACCGCGGCGATAAATTCTGTGACGGACGCTTTGGTTTTCTGAGTTTTTGGCGCGGCTTTGGCCATGGATCACTCCGCAGGATGGGCGGCGAGGAAATCAAACACGTGCGTGTAAACGCCATCGCGCACCAGCGTGGCGTGATCTGTTCCAGCCATGGCGATGAAGCTTTTGGGCTCATTGGCGGCGGCGAACATCGCCTCGCCCATCGCAAACGGGATCACGCGATCTTCTTCGCCATGAACGATCAGCACAGGCGCATGCACGCGCCCGATAAACTCACGCGACTTGAACGTATCGCGCATGATGTTGGGAAAAAGGCCGGGGCCGTATTGGCGGGCGATGTCGTCAATGCCGGTCATTGGCGCTTCGAGGATGAGCGCGCGGGCGGGCTTCTCCGCCGCGAGCTGCACCGCCACGGCTGAACCGAGCGAATAGCCGTGGATCACGATATCCTCGGCCCGGTAGCCGCGATCGATCAGCCATTGATAGCCGGCGCGCGCGTCGGTGATGAGGCCAGCCTCGCTGGGCGCGCCGGTGGAGCCCGAATAGCCGCGATAATATACCGCCAAAAAGCCCGCGCCGCGCGCCATGATCTGCAACCAGCGCCCGGAAGAACCTTCTGGGCTGCCGCCATTGCCATCGAAGAACAGGAACACCGGCTGCCCCGCTTGCGGGGCGGCGTACCAGGCGATCAGCGATTGCCCGTCGCTGGTGCGCACACGCTCAGCGCTGACGCCAGGCTCAGTCGGCGCCACCATGTCGCGCGAGGGCTTATAGAGGATGGAATATGCGTATTGGCGCACGCCGAATAGCAGCGCAAGCAGCGCCACCAACGCGGCAAGGGCGATGACCAGAATTTTCTTCATGCGCCCCGCGCGCGGCTAAGTTGCGCGCAATTTGCGCCCGCCCGGTTCGCTTGGCAAGCACGCGCGTTTAGCGCTTCCAGGTGAACACCGCGCTCGCCGCGTAATTCCACACCGCGCCAACAAGGATGCCCGCAACGCCCGAGAGCCACCAGCCATACGCCTCTTCAAACAGGAAATTGGCGATGCCGATATTGGCGATCAACCCGATGGAGCACACGGCGTAGAACGTCAAAAGCCCGCGCAGCAACGCACCGGCGCCGCGCAAGCGCTTGTCGCGATAGGTGAGCGCGTTGTTGACAAAAAAGTTGAACGTCATCGCCACAATGGCGGCGGCGGTTTGCCCGGCGAGGAAGCTTTGCCCCAGGCCCTGGAACAGCAGCGTCAGCACGCCAAAGTGCACGAATACGCCAAGCCCGCCGACGAGAATGAACATGACAAAACGCACCGGCACGAAGCGGCCGATGGTTTTATCCAGCAGCAGCGCCGCATAATCCCACAGCACCGCTGAATCGAGCTTGCTTTCGCCGTGGATGCGATTGCGGAAAGTGTAAGGCGCCTCGGCCACGCGTAGCTTGGCGGGCGATGAAGCAAGCACATCGAGCAAAACCTTAAAGCCCTGCCCTGAGAGCCTGCGCACAGCGCCCTCAAACGCCTCCCGGCGGATCACAAAAAAGCCGCTCATCGGATCGGTGAGATCGGCTTTGACGACAAGTTTGGCGAGCTTGGTGGCGAAGCGGCTGAACGATTGGCGCTGGGCTGACCAATCGCCGACGCCGCCGCCATCGACATAACGCGAGCCGACAACCAGATCGCAATCGCCCTGCTCAATGCGGGCGATCATATCGGGCAGGATGCGCTCATCATGCTGAAGATCGGCGTCCATCACCGCGACGATCGGCGCGGACGTGGCGAGCACGCCTTCAACCACGGCGGTGGACAGCCCGCGGCGGCCAATACGGCGGATCACGCGCACGCGCGGATCGGCGCGGGCGATATTGATCAGCGCCTCGGGCGTGCCGTCGGTGGAATCATCGTCAACGAATACGATTTCCCAGGCGCGGCCTTGCAGCGCAGCATCCAGCAGCTTGATCAGCTCGCCCACATTCTCGCGCTCGTTAAACGTGGGCGCGATGATGGCGAGCTCGCACGGGGCGGCGGGCGCAAGGCGGGCGGGCGCGGCTTCCATTCCAGTCGGGCTCATGGGTTCGCGATATCCGGCGCTTCTGGACGCAGCACGACGAAGCCAGAATCGTGCCGCACAATGCGGGCGCCCTCACCCTCGAGCTTTAGGATATCCAAGAGCGCCTCATCGGACGCGGTTGCAAGATAATCATCGCCCCTGCGCACATGCTCGGCCCAGCCGACGACAGGACAGTCGCCTTCGCCCACGGCGCGAACGGGCAAGCCCGGCGCCTCGGCGTACTCGAAGGTCGCCTCGGCGGCGCCGGAGGCGGTGGCGTAAAGGGGGGCGCCGGAGACCCGCACCGAGCCGGCCTCGCATGCCGCCAGCAATGGCGCGACGATCGCCGCGCCGCGCCAGATGGGCTTGGTTTGCGTAAAGCCCTGGGCGTTGAAAAATCCGAGCAAGGACGCCGCCAAAAGCGCCACAACCCCGCCCGCCGCCACAGCCAGCGTGAGCGGCTCCCGCGGCGCCAGCAATTGCGCGCGCACCGCAAACACGGCGAGCACAAGGATCGCAGGCTCGCCGATGAGCCAATAGCGGCCAACCACAAGCGGCGTGATGAACGACGCCAGGATTGGCAGAATGAAAAACAGCGCCATGGCGATGGCGAAGACGCGCAGATACGGACGCATCGCCGCGCGCCGAACCGACAAGGCGAGAAAACCCGCCACCGCCAACGCGATCAGCGTATGGCCGAATGTAAGCTGGCGCACATACCAAAGCGCCTCGCGAATGGCGCCGAGCGTGAATTCGATCCAGGCGATGTTGCCCATGGAGGCAAGCACCATCGGCAGCCACGCCCCAAACACCAGCGCGGCGCTCCCGCCCAGCACAAGGCCGGCCCGCACAAGGTCAAGGCGCCGGCGCAGGCCCCCTTCAGCCAGCAGCGCCGCGCCGAACGCGCCGGCGAACAGCGCCGCAAACACATGCGTCAAGGCCGCAAGCGCTCCGAGCACGGCGAAGGCTATAAGCGCGCCGCGATCAACTGGCCGCTCCAGCGCGAGCGCCGCGCTCCAAGAGATCGCGAAGGCGGCGCACAGGCCCATAAGATAAGCCCGCCCCTCCGGCGCGAAACACAGAACCGGGCCGCTGATGAGGAATAGGGCGATCGCACCGAGCGCCGTCGCTGGCATGGCGGCGCGCCGCCCGGTCAAGCCGACGAACACAGCGACCATAATAAGGGCGATGATGTTCAGCGTGAGAAAAGCCGCGCGCGGATCCTCGACAAACGGGCGCATCAGCGCCAGGGCGCTGAAAAACAGCGGCGGATTGGTGTCAGGCAGGATGCGCGCGGCCAACAACTCGCCGAGCGGCTCCGCCGGATCACTGGCCCAAAGTGAAAAATACTCATCGGCCCAGAGCCCGTTTCGGGCGGCCAGATCAGACTGCGCCCACGCGAAAGCAACGATGGCGAGGATCAGCACGATCGAGCCAACGCGCGCCGGGCTTAGGCCCAGCGGCTGCATCCATCGATCTTGTCCAGCCATGCGCGCGCCTTCCCCGGTCAGCGAGCTTGTGCGGTGTGTGGATACGTGTTGCGCCTCATGCGAACAAGTAAATTATCCTCGAACCGGCAGTTAACGCTGCTCCCGCGCGATTTGCATGGGCATTGCATAACACCCATTACGGAGCGTGGGCGCATGGCGGATCTTGGTGCACTTTTGAACAAAATCGACCCCAAATTGGGCACACAGACGCTGCGCTATTTCGCCGTGGTGTGCGTGGCGGCGGTGCTGGATCTTGCGCTTTCCTGGGGCATGCATGAGTTGCTTAACGTCCCGCTTGTTATGGCGGCGGGGCTCGGCTTTCTCATCGCGCACACGCTCAGCTATTTCGGGCACGAATTTTGGACCTTTAGGCACGCTGAGAGCGCCTATTCGACAGGGCGCCTCGGCAAATTCGTGCTGGGCGGGGGCGTGACGCTGAGCGTGCGGCTTACGCTGGTTTGGCTCAGCGCCCCGCTCGAGGCGCTGCCGTTCGGCTCACTCGCGCGGC
>DAORMO010000017.1:8861-16315 GCA_035440585.1 Terricaulis sp. | reverse complement strand
GGGCTTCGCGATCAACCGCGTGCTGGTGTTCGGCGCGCATAAGCGGCCTTGAGCCGCTACAGCCCTAAAGCCCCTTCACGATCTCATCTGTCATCTTCTTCGCATCGCCAAACAGCATCATGGTGTTGTCGCGGAAGAAGAGTTCGTTCTCCACGCCAGCATAGCCTGAGCCCATGCCGCGCTTCACGAAGAGAACGGTTTTGGCTTTCTCGACGTCCAAGATCGGCATGCCGAAGATGGGGCTTTGCGGATCGGTTTTGGCCACCGGGTTGGTCACGTCGTTGGCGCCAATCACGTAGGCCACGTCCGCTTGGCTGAACTCGTTGTTGATGTCTTCCAACTCAAACACTTCATCATACGGCACGTTGGCTTCGGCCAGCAGCACGTTCATGTGGCCGGGCATGCGGCCGGCGACCGGGTGGATGGCGTACTTCACCTCGACGCCCTTGGCCTTCAGCTTGTCAGCCATCTCGCGCAGCGCATGCTGCGCCTGGGCGACCGCCATGCCGTAGCCGGGCACGATGATGACTTTGCTAGCGTTCTTCATGATGAAGGCGGCATCGTCTGCGCTGCCTTGCTTCACCGGGCGCGTTTCCACATGGCCGGCGGCGGCCCCGCCATCAGCGGCGCCAAAGCCGCCGAGGATCACGGAGATGAAGCTGCGGTTCATGCCCTTGCACATGATGTAGCTGAGGATCGCGCCGGATGAGCCGACGAGCGCGCCAGTGATGATCAGCGCGATGTTTTCCAGCGTGAAGCCAAGCGCAGCGGCGGCCCAGCCGGAATACGAGTTCAGCATCGAGACGACGACAGGCATATCCGCCCCGCCGATCGGGATGATGAGCGTGACGCCAATGATCAGCGCCAAAATGGCGATGGCCCAGAAATGCCATTGCACCGTGCCGCTGGCCTGAATGGTCATCACCACGAGCGCGACGATGGCGAGCGCAAGGCCAATATTGATCAGATGCCGCGCCGGCAGAATGATCGGCGCGCCGCTCATATTGCCGTTGAGCTTGGCGAAGGCGATCACTGATCCCGAGAACGTGATCGCGCCGATGGCGGTGCCGAGTGCGAGCTCGATCAGCGAGCTCATCTTCACCCCGCCTTCGGGCGTGGCGATGTGGAAGCTCTCGGGCGCATAGAACGCAGCGCACGCCACCGCCACAGCGGCAAGGCCGACGAGCGAGTGGAACGCGGCCACAAGCTGCGGCATCGCCGTCATTTTGATTTGCCGCGCGATCAGCGCGCCAATGCCGCCGCCAATGGCGACGCCGCCGATGATGATGCCGAGCGTGACGCCATCGAGCTCCACCGAGAGCAGCGTGACGCCAATCGCCAGCGCCATGCCCAGCATGCCGAAGGTGTTGCCTTGCCGGCTTGTCTCAGGGCTCGAAAGCCCACGCAGCGCCAGGATGAACAGCACCCCAGACACCAGATACAGCAAAGCTGCGAGATCAGCGTTCATGTCAGCCCCTTAGCGGCCAAAGCGGCGCCAGCGCGCCCAGCCGGATAACAACGTCGCCAACGGCGCGGCGAAGAAAAGAATGGCGCCCACCCAGCCCGGCAGATCCTTTTCGATCCAGCCAAGAAAGGCGAGCACGTTGCCGACAACCGGCACGAAAGCGAGAAAAAAGCCGAGCACCGCGGAAGGAAACGCGCCCCAATCGAACGCCTCCTGCACCCACTCGACCACGAAATAGATTTGCAGAACGCACAGCCCCACCCAGATCAGCGCAATGGCGCAGCCGACGCCAGCGCAGCCTGTCATCTGGATTTGGAAGCGGCGCATATCTTCGCGCGCGCGGGCGCGATCATAGGTTTGCGCCAAGGGCGGCTCGGGCGCTTGCGCCAGGCCGCGCAAGGCTCGGGCGGCGCCTGCGCGCATGTCGTCGTCATTGGTGGAAAGCCCATCGGCGCGCTGGGCTTCTTCATCGAAGGCTTCGACAGTGGGATAAAGATCCGCGATCGCTTGCGGGCCGCTGGCGTTGCTGCGCACGCCTTCGAGAAAACGCCGCGCGAACGCCTCTGGCGAGAGGCGGCCATCGAGATACGCCTCGATCAGCGCGCGCCAAGCCGCAACATCCATGCGACTACTTCTTCTCTTTCTTCTTATACATCGCCAGCATGCGCTGGGTGACGAGGAAGCCGCCGAAGATGTTGACAGCCGCGAGCGCTGCGGCGAGCCCGCCCGCGCCTTTGGCGACCCAGCCGTCGTCAACCTGCGCGGATGCGGCCGCGGCGATCAAAGCGCCCACGATGATGACCGATGAAATCGCGTTGGTGACAGCCATCAGCGGCGTGTGCAAAGCCGGCGTCACCGACCACACGACGTAATAGCCGACGAAAATCGCCAGCACGAAGATGGCCAGATAAAAGACGAACGGATCGACCATAGACGCTTGCTCCCTCGCAACGGGGCTTAAGCGAACAGGCGAAACTGTCAACCAAAACGGGTTTAGCCGCCGAAACGATCCTGGCAGGCTCTGGCGGCGGCCTCACGTCGCGCGCGCGGGCGCCCCGCCCAATAGGTGCGCGCGGCGCTGGCGGCGTAGCGGCCCGTCATGCCTTGCAGGCCCGGCTCGGTGTAGAGGCGCGTAAGGATGGTGGTGAGCAGATTATGCCAATCGCCGCCCGCGCCTTCGGGATGCGTGAGCGGATTGAGGCCCGCATGCGCGGAGACGATGCCGGCGCACTCAGCCAGATCCCCGCCCTGCTCGGTGATGTCGTCGTAGGCGGGGCGGTATTGCGCCTGGGCGGGCGCGGCGAAGGCGCAAAGCGCGAGCGCGGCCAGCGCCCCGATCATCCATGCCGGCCGATGGGGAACAGCGCGCACTGAAGCTTGATCCATCATGCGCGCATCCTTTTGGCTTAGCTCGACTCGTAGGTCGCATCGGCGCGGACGATGAGGCCCGCTTCATCAATCTCATGCACTTCCGCCGAACGCTCGCCACGATGATTGCGATAAATCAAGGTGTGCCCGCGCGCGCCGACGAACAGCGCTTCGGGAGTAAAGGTGAGTTGCGGCGCCCGCTCAAGCGCGCGCTGCACATAAGAGCGCAGCATCGGCTTGCCGAGGATCACCCCATCGGCGGAAAAGCCAAGCGCCATGATGTAGGGCGAGGAAAACTCGATATCGTCGGCATAGAGCGCGACGATGGCCTCGACGTCTCGTTTGTTCCAGGCTTCGTAATAGCGGTTCGCGAACTCGACATCGTTCATGGACGCACCTTGGGGGCCCTTCCGGCCCCATGCTCACGCCGCGCTGGCTGGGGCAAAATGCGGGTGGATCAACGCGCCGCCGCGCGCAAGCATCGCACCCTTGATGATCTCATCGTCCCATGCTGGCGCGAACGCTTTGCTTTCTTTGTCCGTCAGCAGCGGCAATAGCGCGAGCAGGTTCTTGGCGTAGAGCGAGGATGAATCTGCGGCCAGGCGCGCGGGCAGATTGGTGAAGCCCATGATCTTCACGCCGCCGACCTCCGCCAATTCGTCCGGCTTAGAGAGCGGGCAATTGCCGCCTTGGGCCACAGCGAGATCGATGATCACCGAACCGGGGCGCATCGACTTGGCTTGCGCTTCGGTGACGAGCACGGGCGCGGGCCGGCCAGGGATCAGCGCCGTGGTGATGACGATATCCTGCTTGGCGATGTGCGCGGTGACCAATTCAGCTTGTTTGGCTTGATATTCCGCGCTCATCGGCTTGGCGTAGCCGGCGGCGGTTTCCGCCTGTTTGAACTCCTCATCCTCGACCGCAACGAACTTGCCGCCGAGCGAGGCGACTTGTTCTTTGGTGGCGGGGCGCACGTCCGTCGCGCTCACCACCGCGCCTAGGCGGCGGGCTGTGGCGATGGCTTGGAGGCCGGCAACGCCCACGCCCATGATGAACACTTTAGCGGCGGCCACCGTGCCGGCGGCGGTCATCATCATCGGAAAGGCGCGGCCATAAAGGTTCGCCGCTTCCAGCACGGCGCGATAGCCGGCGAGGTTAGCTTGCGAGCTGAGCGCATCCATCGATTGCGCGCGGGAAATGCGCGGAATGAATTCCATCGCCAGCGCGTCGATCTTGGCTTTCGCCAAAGCCTCAACCACGCCACGATCGCCATACGGCTCAAGCAATGACGCAAAGCCCGCGCCCGGCTTGATCGCGGCGATTTCCGCATCCGTAGGCCGGCGCACTTTGACGACAAGATCAGCCGCGCCGATCCCGCCATCGGCGCTGATCTCGGCGCCGGCGTCTTTGTATTGCTGATCAGGCGCGCTGGCGGCCTCTCCGGCGCCAGCTTGGACCGTCACGGAATGACCAAGGCCGACGATCTTCTTGACCGTTTCTGGCGTGGCCGCGACGCGCGTTTCCCCGGACGCGCTCTCCTTCAGGACCGCGATCTTCACGCGATCAGCCCATCAGGCCGGCGAGTGCGGGCACAATCATGCCGCCCACGCCAAGAAGCACCCACGTCGCCACCTGCACGGCCCAATAGACGGCCGGCATCTTGAAGATGAGGCCGGCCCCGATGCCGAGCGCGACAAAAGCGAAAAAGCCCGGCCACCAGCCGAGGCCGATCGCAAACGACAGCGTCAGCAGCGCGACCGTTTGGATGATGAGGCCGCTCGTCCAGATCGAGGTGGCGATGAAGCCGTCAAAAGTTTCCTTCTGGTCGCGGATGTCCATGTCCCCGCGCGCGCCGCTCTGCGCCATGCCTCATTCTCCCTGCTGGCCGAAGCCGGGGTGTAGACCGCGCCGGCCCCGCGAACAAGCGGGCCCGACGCCGCGCCCCCAAAAGCCGGACCGGAGGCTCAGAATTGGATGTCGGGCGTGCGGGCGGCGCGGACGTCCCGATCGGTCACCGCCAGGAAGCTGACCTCCGAGGCTTCCAGCCGCGCCGCCGTCAGCACGCCGGAGGCGTAGGCGCCGGTATCCACCCCCACCCGGCGGCGATCTGCATAGGGCTCATCGACCGGCGTATGGCCGTGCACCACGCGCCGCCGCCCCAGCATGCGCTGGCTTTTGAGGAACTTGGCGCGGATCCAGAACAAATCCTGATCCGTCTGCTTGGCCAGGGGCCGGGAGGGATCAACGCCCGCATGGGCGAACACATAATCGCCAATGGCGATATAGCGCTCGAGATCGCCCAGGAATTTGAGGTGCGCGGGCGGGATCTTCTCTTTCAGCGCCGCCGCCGCCGCCAGCCAATCGGCTTCACTGGAGTGCAGCGGCGAAGGCGGCTGCACGCCGTAGGAAAGGAAGGTCTCGGCCCCGCCATGGGTGATCCAGGCCCGGTTGGCGACCGGCGCCTCCAAAAACGCCAGCATCCCCTGCTCATGATTGCCTTTGAGATAGCGGCGCTCAAATCCGGCCGGGCGGCTCTCAATCAGCAGATCCAGCACCCGCGCGCTCTCACGCCCGCGATCCACATAATCGCCCAGGAAAATCACCACCGGCTCCCCGGCAGGGCGCAGATCCTCGATCGCGCGCGCCTCCAGGCGCTGGATTAAGAGCTCCAGCAGATCGGCGCGGCCGTGAATATCGCCGACGGCGTAACGCACGCGCCCGTCCGGAAAAGTGGCGGGCGGCGGAGGTCTCAGCCCAAACATCGCCAGCAAATCCATGATGTTAAGCCTTAGGCTTGCGTTCGGACGCTGGCAATGGTGAACGGCAAGGTAGAATTGGCAACGGCGCACCACATCAGCATGAGCACCGCCCCCCTTGTCTCGGTCATCATGGCCAACCTCAACGGCGCGGCCCACATCGCCGCGGCGGTGCGCTCTGTGCTGAACCAACGGCTCGCCGATCTCGAACTCATCATCGCCGATGATGGCTCAAGCGACGACAGCCTTGCCCGCGCGAAAGAAGCGGCCGCCGGCGATGCGCGCCTCATCGTCATCGAAAGCAGCGCCCAAAGAACAGGACCAGCGGCGGCGCGAAACCGGGCGCTGGCCGTTGCGCGCGGCGAATGGATCGCCGTCGTCGATAATGACGATCTCATTCACGCCGATCGGCTGGCGCAGCTGTTGAAGCACGCGATGAACGATGGCGCCGACATCGTGGCCGACGACCTCTTGGTGTTTTACGACGATGGCGCGGCGCGTGCGCACGCTTATCTCAATTGGGACGCCCCGCGTTGGATCAGCGCCGCAGCCTATGAGCGCAGCAATCGCGCACTCAACGCCGGCCCGTCGCTTGGCTATCTCAAACCCGTCTTCAAACGCAGCCTCGGCGCAATCTATGATGAAAGCCTGCGCATCGGCGAAGACAGCCACCTCATTTTGCGCCTGTTGCTGAATGGCGCGCGCATGCGTGTCTATCCCGGCCCCGGCTATTTCTACCGCAAACATGCCGCCTCGATCTCGCATCGCCTCTCTGCGCCCCCCCTGGACGCGCTGATCGCGGCCTACGACCAATTGGACGGAGGCAAAGACGCCGCGCTTGGCCTCGCACTCGCCGAGCAGCGCGCGGCGTTGAAGGACGCGCGTGCGTTCGTTGATCTGGTAGACGCGCTCAAGGCCAAGAATATTGGCGCGGCGATGGCGACGACGTTGAAGCGCCCAGCCGCAACGCTGCTCTTGCGTGACGCCGTGAAGGCCAGGCTTTTGCCCAAGCCGCGCCGCATCACACGGCAGGGCCCGCGCATTACCCTGCTTTCGCGCCAGCGCATCGTCCGCGCCACCAATGGCAGCTCCGCTTATGTGCTGGCGATGAGCGCCGCACTGAAAGAGGCAGGCTACAAAGTCGATTATATCGGTGTTTCGCCCAAGATTTTTGGACGATGGGCGGTGCTGCGGTTAGGGCCAGAACTGGCGGCGTTTGATCGCTACATCGTGCATGGCGGCGTTCGGATCGGCAATTTTGTGCTGGCGCGCAATCCGCGCGTATGGCTCGCATCGGGACTGGCGGTGTTTGAGCAAGGCCTGAGCAAGCTGGGCCTATCCTCGGGACGGTCAAAAACAGCGGAATACGCCCAAGGCGCATCCGCAACGCCAGCTGATCAGATTTTCACAGCGCGCAACGCCGCGCCGGATGCTGCGGCCGTTTTGTGTGACTACGCTTATCTCGCGCCTATGGCGCCATATGCGCTCACCCAGGCGCCATGTGCGATCATTATGCACGACCTCATCTCAGCACGGGTGGCAAACGCAAAGGAAGCGCTCACGCAGAAGGTCACGCAAATGAGCGCGGATGAGGAATTCGCATTGCTCGGCATGGGCGACGCGGTGCTGTCGATCCAGGCTGAAGAGGGCCGACGCGTCGCGGCTGCGTTGCCTAGCCGGCGTGTTCTCGCGACGCCTCATGCCGCATCTGCCGTGACATCGCCGCAGCCGGGCGAGGATGACACGCTGCTGTTTGTCGGCTCTGACACCGCGCCGAACATCGTGGGGCTAAAATGGTTCTTTGAAACCGTTTGGCCGCTGGTGCGGGCGGCGCGGCCGCAGGCTCGGCTAAAAGTGGCGGGCTC
>DAORMO010000017.1:0-8844 GCA_035440585.1 Terricaulis sp. | reverse complement strand
GTTGGCGCCGCGCCAGAAGGCGTGAGCATGCTGGGCGTCGTCGATGATCTGACGCAACTCTACGCCGAAGCAGGCATGGTGATCTCGCCGCTTTATACTGGCTCGGGGCTGAAGATTAAGCTGGTTGAAGCCATCGCCGCAGGCAAGGCGACCATTGCTTCTGGCGTGACGCTGCAAGGTGTTGAAGATCTCGTCGCCCACGCCGTCATGCGCGCTGACACGCCGCAGGATTTCGCTGACGCCATCCTCGCGCTTACGACGGATCGGGCCAAACGTCTCGCGTTAGGCCAAGCCGCGCTCAGCTGCGCGCGCGAGCATTTTTCGGCGCAAACCGCGTTCTCGCCCCTGATTGGGTACTTGCGCGAAGATGCCGCCCAATAAAGCGCCGGATTCTTAAAGGCTGACGCGAAGGCGGCGCTCTAACGCGCGCCGTAGATCCGTAGATCGGAAACGCCGAACGCTTTCGCAAAAACGCCCGCATGCAGCGCGGCGCGAATCCAGGAACGCCGCCGCTTGACGCCATCAAAAGCCGCCGCCGCAACAAGGCCGCTATAGAGCGCCTTGGCCGCAGCCGGCGCCGCGATCACGATCGGCCAGGCGCCGTTGGCGCGCAGCACGCGCGCATGCGTCTGCCCTGAACGGAAAGCGCGGCGCACAAGCCAATCAAGGCTGGCGCGCGCAAGCGGCGTTGTTTCGTAGACAAGCGCGGCTTCGCAATAGTCAAGCTTCGCGCCCGCCTTGAAGAGCTCGGCGAAAAAGAATGTGTCCTCTCCGCCGGTCTTGCCGAGGGCGAGCCCGAACCGGCGCCCGCCAATGATGGCGCGCCGCATGAGCGCGTTGCCCGAATAGCCGGTTTCAATCACGCCATTGGCGCGCACCACGGGCTGAGAGGAATGGAAGTCGCCCTCGACGACCCAGGACGGCGCATCAGGGTCATAAACCGCTTTCACAGGCCCAAAAACCACGTCCGCGTTCGATTGGCGCTGATGATCAACCAGGCGCGCAAGCCATTGCGGCGGCGCCGCCTCATCATCGTCGATGAAGGCAACAAGATCGGCCGTGCTGGCTTCTAGGCAGGCGTTGCGCGCAACCGATATGTTGCGCGCTGGCGCGTGCACGTGGGTGATGCGCAGGCCCAGCTCATGTTCGGCGCGGTGCACCACGGATTGTGCGCTGGGTTCGTCGTCATTGTCGGCGACGATGACGCGGAATGACGGCGCCCCCTCTTGCCCCTTGAGCGACACGAGCGTCTCCCATAGAGACGGGCGACGAAAAGTGCAGACGCACACGTCGACGTCAGCTCCCGAACCCGACTGCAAAACGCGCCCCCTTCAAGCCTGGGCATTTTTCAACGAGACGTAGGCGTCGCCGGCGCGTCCCGCGCACGATGAAGGCGCAGATTACCGGAAATTTATTGATTTTCCTATACCGGGGTCGCGGCCATGGCCCGCAAGCCGCCTGACTTCAAAAGAAATTCATGATGATCAAGCAGATGGATTATCTTGCGCTTGGCGCCGGCGGCATTCAGCGGGTCAAACAGATGCGCACACACCCCCCTGCCATAGCGGCAACGGCGCGCCCTAGCGGCGGGGTCTGCGGCCGAGCCGGCCTGAGCGGCGGCGCGTGATGACCGCGATTGACGTCCTCATCCCCGCTTTCAACGCCGCAGGCACGCTGGATGACTCGCTAGCGAGCATCACCGCCCAGAGCGTTGAAGACATCCGCGTCCTGGTTGTGGATGACGGCTCCACGGATGCGACCCCAGAAAAGCTTGCCGCCTGGGCCGCGCGCGATCCGCGCGTGACGATCCTGCGCAAGGAAAATGGCGGCATCGTCTCAGCACTGAATCACGGGCTCGCCCAGTGCACGGCGGATTTCATCGCCCGTTTCGACGCCGACGACATCGCCTACCCGCATCGCCTCGCACGCCAACTCGCCTTTCTGCGCGCGCATCCAGAGCATGCAGCTGTGGGCTGCGATGTCGATCACATCGATGAACATGGCGCCCCGCTCGCGGGCCTGCCCCATCCTGGCCCCGCTGAAGACGCCGATCCGCACGCCATTCCCGCGCGCGAGCCGTATCTCATCCATCCTTTCGCGATGATCCGTCGCGATGCAATGATTGATCTCGGCGGCTATCGCTACGTTCCCAATTCGGAGGACAGCGACCTCTATTGGCGCCTGGAAGAGCGCGGGCGGCTGCATAATTTGCCCGAACGCCTCGGCCAGTATCGGGTGCATCAGGCCAGCATCTCCAGCGCTTCGGCGCTGAGCGGCCGGGTCATGGCGGTTGGCTCGCAAATGGGGGCGTTATCGGCGGCGCGGCGGCGCGCGGGCGCGACCGATCTCGGTTTCGCCGAAACCGACGCGCCGCAGCTGAAGGCCGCCCAAACCCTGCCGGCGATGATTGCGCTCATCGCCCCGCGCCTGACTGATGCGGAAACCAAGCGCTTGCGCCTTGCCGCTGGGATCAAATTGCTCGAACTCGCGCACTACCGCCCCTATGAGATCGACGCGAGCGACGCCGCCTTCATCCGCGCGGCGCTGGGTGATTGGGACATCGCCACGCCCGACAATCGCGGCCACATCCGCTGGCACGTCGTGCGCACCGCCGCCAGGCTCATCCGCAAGGGGCGGATCGATGAGGCGCTGACGCTGACGCCGCCGGCCTTCCTGCCCCGCACGCTGCTACGCGCCCTACTCGGCTAAGCGCGCGCTCGCCTCAGCGCTCTGGCTTGACCGCTTCGAGCGCGAAGGCCTCGATCGCGTCGTTTTCGGCGCCCATAAAGGCGGGATGACCTTCAGCGCCAACAAACACGGGGTTTGAAGGCTGCCCCGCGCGGCTTTCGCTGATGTTCTTGAAGCCGGCCTCGTCAAGCACGGCGCGTAAGCGCGCCACAGTGTAAATATGGCGATGCCCATACTCATAGAAAATGTAGTTCAGCGCATCGGACGGCTCGATCGACGGGCGCTTATGCAATTGCGCCACGAAATCGAGATAGCGCCGCTCAGCGTCATTGGGGGCCTGCACGCACATCCGCGCTAGCCCTTCGAGATCAGGCGTGATCACGCGGATGGCGCCGCCGGGCTTGAGCACCCGAAACGCCTCTTTCAGCAAGAACACGCCGCCTTCGGCCGGGACATGCTCGATCAAATGCTCGCAAAGAATGGCGTCAATCGAGGCGTCCGGCAGCGGAAACGGGCGCAGCGCATTCATGAAAGTTTTGCCGTGCCGGCCGCCCTCAAGATCGACATTGAGCCAGCCAGGCAGCACGTTATGCCCGCACCCCAGATTCAGCTGGCGTGCGCCCGATTGCGCCAGATAGGCCGCGATTTGCGGCCGCGCCATGACACGACCATAAACGGTTTTGGCCACGGCCTTGAGCCGAGAAATCGCCATGTTGTCCGCCCCCTATTGCTTGCCGCCAGCGGCCGCGCCTTTCAGCGCGGCGGCTAATCTCTCCGCACCCGCGGCGCATCGCAAGCGCACCCTTTGCGCTCGGCGCCTCGCCCGTCACGACACCGCCGCGTTGAGCCCGCCGCCGGCGCGCGAACTTGAGAAAAAGCGCCACGCCTCCATCACCTGGCTCCGGTGAAATACGATCAGCCAAGAGCCATACGCCACACCGCCCACCGCCATGCTGCTGACAAGGCTCAACGTGCTGTTCTCGATTGGCAGAAAATGCTTCAGCGCGAGCACGGCCGCCACCATTGCCGCGACGCCAGAATACCCCGGCGCCAACGCCTTGGCGAACTCAAGACAACGCCCATGGAACATGCGGATCTGAACGAAGGTCGCCACCAGGCCGAGCGCGCCAGTGGCCGCAAAGCTCACCCATAGCGCCGCGACCGCCCCATAGGCAGACGCCAGCCAGATCGCCGGGATGTAGCAAATGATGCCAATCAACGAGAATTTCAGCGACAGATCGCTGCGATCGAGGCCCGTGAAAACCAGGTTGGCGAAATATCCCACTGGAATGAACAAGCCATGCAACGCGATGACGACGAGGATGTCATCAGCATCGCGATAGCGCGCATCAAGCAGCAGCACGACAAGCTCGTGCGCAACAAGGCTTAGCCCCACAAAGGCGGGCAGCGCCACCAAGGCCGTCAATTGCGAAAGCCGCAAAAACAACCGCCAGCTCTCGCCCATATCCGATCGCAGCACCGACAATACCGGCACCCAAAGCGCCTGGATCGGTGTCGTGACCGGGCCATGCAGAAGGTTTTCAAATCGCCGCGCCACAATCACCAGGCCCAGCGCCTCGACCCCCGCCCGAAAGCCAACGGCCGCATGCACAACGGAGGTTTGCAACGACGAGAGGATGGATGTCGCCCAAAGCTGGAGGCTGCGGCGCAAGAAACCGCCGACACTTGCGGCGTCGAATGTCCATTGCGGGATCCAACGCGTGAACGCGAACATGACCGCCAACGTCACCACGGACGTAACGAGGCGTTGCGCGACAAGCGCCCATTCCACCGCAGGACTGAAGGCGACCGCCAAGCCAGCGGCGCCGCCGAACAATGTGCCAACAATTGAACGGATCGCTGAAGCGCGGAATTGCAAATTCCGCATGATCAGCGCGTCCATGATGATGATCGGCGGCGTAAACAGCAGCGTGATCGCGAGCGCGGGCAGAACGTGGCGCAGCGAGGCTTCACCGAAAGCGTCCGCCATCAGCCCCGCACACGCAATTGAGATAACCACCAGCGCGACAACCACGACCATGAGGCTGAAAAACGCGGTCGAAAGCGCGCGCTGGGAATAGTCGCGGCGCTGGATCAGCGCATCCATCGCCGCCCATCGCCCCTGAAACCCGAACAGGTCGACAATGGTGGCCGCGATCGCAAACACCCCGTAGATCGCCGGCGTCACAGCCCGCGACAAGAGCAGGAAAATCGCGATCCCCGCGCCTTGCGAGATAAGAAAGTTCAGGAGGTTCCAGAGAAATCCCTGCCGAACGGCCTTGTTGACCGAAACATTCTCCCCCTTGCCCGATGCAGATTCAGTCATTGATGCGCCTGATACCAACTTTAACTAAGAGACATCTCAAATCGGCGCATAAGAGCCGTTAAGACAGCCGGGAAACTCCGCCCGTCATGCTCAAATTTTGCGCTATGATCGTCATGGCGCACCGTGCATGAGGCGCTGGTTTAGGCGCCCCATCCCCGGTTTTGGCAAAAACGCAAAAACCAGGCCAACCCGAAGCTGGCCCGCAGCCGATCTAACATGCAGGGGAATCTGCTAAATTGCGGGTATCAACTAGCCGCTCAGCCGCCGTCCAGCAATGCAAGGATGCGCGCGCGGTACGCGTCAGGCGACGCAAACGGCGCCTCACAATGGCCCGCGCCCTCAACCACCCACAAGGATGCGCCCTCCCCAGCCTGCGCGGCCAGGGCCTGCCCATGCGTGGCCGGCGCGGTCACATCATCCTGGGCGCCATACGCCAGCAGCACAGGACGGGGGGCAATGCGCCCCACGGCGTCCGCTGACGCCTCATAATCATTTAGGCCCAGCCGCGCGCGCGTGAGCGCTAAAACGGCGCGGCCCCAGATCGCCGTCGCCCATGGCGCGGACACGCCAAACTTGGCCAAGCGTTTGTCGGCGATCTCGGCCACGAACCGGTCGAAATAGGCGATGGGGCTATCAGCGAACACACCATCGATCGAGGCGTCTCTCGCCGCGGCGAGGATCGACGCCGAGGCCCCAAGCGAGCAGCCGATCAGCACCACCCTCTCATAGCCGCGCCGCCGCATCTCCGCCGCTGCGGCCGCCACATCTTCGGCCTCACGCATGCCAATCGTGGTGCCGCGGCCCGAGCCCGCACTCAAACCGTTCTCGCGCAGATCGATCGCCACGACGCCCGCGCCCAATTCGTGCAGCAGCGGCATGAACCCCATCACCGCCGCGCGGTCGCCGCCGCGGCCATGCACCAGCACCGCCGCCACCCGCTTGGCGTCCTCCGGCGCAGGCACAAGCCAGGCGCGGATCACCTCCTGGCTTGGCGCGGCGAAGGAGATATCCTCAAATTCCAGCCCAAGTTCGCTTCGCGGCGTCCGTGTATAGGTGAACGCGCGCGGATCGGGCTGGCGATACCCAGGAGGATTGGTGAGCGCCATCGACTCAAGCCAAACGGCCAAGCAGAACAAAGCGATCGTCGCCAGCACAACAACAAGCGCAATCGCTGGAAAAAACGGAACCAGGCGCGCGATCATCGCATCTCGCGCTGGGCCGCCGGCGCCTGCTCTGCAACGTCAAGGCGACGACGCAAATCCTCGACCAGCGTGTCGAGCGATTTCTTTTTGTTCAGCAGCCCATGATCGGCGTCGAGCATAACCACATCGGCATTGCCGGTGAACACATCGTCCCATCCCAGCAACGGCCCCGCACGGAGGAAAAGCGCCTCCGCCTGCATCGCACGATAGAGCACGATGTCGCCATCGTAGGGCTGCGGCTTGTACTTATTCTGCGCGCGCATGTAAGCGGCCGAGCACAAATCAGAGAGCGCCTCAAGGTGCGTCGTGCGCTCACCGGTGGTGATCTCACGCCAGCGCTGCAACAACATGCTGCGCAGCGGCCGCAGACTTTTGAGCGGCCACCCCAGCAGATAGGCAGGGCTCATCTTAGTGGCGAATTTGAGCTTGTCGGCAAAGCTCATCGGCGCGGTCGCCCTGGGCGCCAAAGTGTCAAGCATGCCCAAAAGCTCGACCTCGCGCCCGCTGCGGCGAATGATTTGCGCCATTTCAAACGCGATCACGCCGCCGCCGGAATAGCCAATGATGCGATAAGGCCCGATCGGATCGATCGTAAAGATGTGGCGCACATAGAGCGCCGCCATTTCCTCAATGGATTCCAGGAACGGCAACGTGCCGTCGATGCCCTGCGCCTCGACGCCATATACGGGCATATCCGTGCGCAACTCATCCGCCAACGGCTTGAGCCACACCACGTTGCCAAGCCAGCCATGGATCAGAAACACCGCGCGCTGGCCGGAAAGCTTCTGCCCGCCCATGGGCACAAGCGGCGTCCATTTTTTTGAGCGGCGCGGCAGCGGCGTCACATTGGACGGCGGCGCAGGCTCTGCCTGCGAGGCCGCCGCCGGCGCTTGCGCCGCGACCTCCTTCGGCGCCGGCGCTTGCTCCTGCGTGGGCTGCTTCTGGGGCATGTTGGCGCGCACCAAAGTCGCCAGCCCGCGTATCGTCGGCTCGTGCAACAGCGCGCTCAATGAAAGCTCGGCGCCCATTTCACGCCGGATGCGCGCAAACAGGCGCACGCCTGCGAGCGAGCCGCCGCCATAGGACAAGAACTCGGCATCCGGGCCAAGATCATCGACGCCAAGGATATCGGCGCACATCTCGGCCACGCGCTTTTCAACTTCATCCACCCAATCGGCGCTCGATACCGCGCTTTCAGCTGCGGCGCGCGGTTTAGAGACGGCCGCCGCGCCCGAGGCGGCGCGGGTGATCGCAATATCAACAGGCGAGACAACCAGCGCGCGCGCGCTGCTTGCGAACAAGTGCGCCATCACCTTATCGGCCTCGCCAGCGCGGATGCCCGCTGCGAGCATCCGCTCAGCCACGCTGGCGTCAGCGCGCAAGGGCGCTGCAAGCGCCGCAGCCGCCGCATCAAACACAACACGCCGATACGCCGCCCCGCGGATCTCCGCGATCACAGCGCCTGAGGCGTCGCTGATATCAACGTCAAACACCGCATCAACAGCATCAGGGGCCGACACCATGCGCGCGCGCGCGTGAAGCTCTGCCGGCAGCGCGCTAAACAGGCGCACAGCCTCCATCGAGATTGGCGCGTAGACCCCGCCATCGCCGTCTGCATCGATCAGGAAGAGCCCCGTCGCCGCCGCCGTATCGAGCAAGGCCGGGTGCGCGCGGAAGGTGCGCACGTCATCGGCAAATTCTTTGCTTAAGGCGAACTCGGCCGAGACCACCCCCTCACCCCGCGCAGCAACGCGCACGTTGCGCCAGCGCGGCCCAAAATCGACGCCGCGATCGGCGATCAAAAGGCGGTCAGCCGCAATCGCTTGATCGGCCTGCACCGGCTCAATCGGCGCGGGCGCGGCGGTAAAGGCGGCAATCTGCGCCTCAAAGTGCAGCTGCCACTCCTCGGCGGCGTTGGCGCGGCTCTCGACCTCGATGCGATAGCCATCGTCAGCAAGCGGGCTCAACGTCACGCGCGCTTGGCGCGAGCGGCCTTCACTCACGATCAGCGGCGAAAGGAAATTCAGATGCCGCAGCGCAACCGAAGCGCCGAGCCCGCCGCGCAACGCCGCTGCATTGGCGATCTCAATATAGGCCGTGCCCGGCAACACCGCGAAGCCGGCGATCCTGTGCTCAGCCAGCGCCCAGAGGCGCTCAGCCGCATAAGTGGCCGAGAAGTGGATCACGCCGTCTTCATCATCGGTGCGCACGCCGAGCAGCGGATGCGCATGCGGATCGGCCGCGCCACTGGCTGCGGCGTCCACCACGCGCTTTGCCATGCCGATATCGGCCCACATGCCCCACGCGATGCTCAAACCATCGCCGCGCGCGGCGGCGATGGAATCGAGTGCGCGATTGGCGGCGATATAATCGCTTTGCCCAGGCGCTTCGAGCAGCACGCTGGTTGAAGAAAATACCGCGAACACATCCACTGAACCATCAGGGATAAGCTCATTGAGCACGCGCGCGCCATCGACCTTCGGCGAGAGCACGTTGTGCGCATCCGCCAAATCCTTCGCCGCAATCGGCGCATCGTCGATCGCGCCCGCTGCGTGGAAAACGCCATTGAGCGCGCCAAAGCGCGCCCGCGCGGCATCCAGCACGGCGCGCATGGCGCCGGCGTCGGTC
>DAORMO010000016.1:26091-27025 GCA_035440585.1 Terricaulis sp. | reverse complement strand
GATCTTGAAGGCTTTGATTATGCGCGGCTGGAAAGCGATGCGCCCTGGCGCAAGCGGCTAGCGTGGCTGAAGCGCACGCAAGGCAAAGCGTTTTCGCCGCAGCCCTACGCGCATCTGGCGCATGTGTATGCGCGCGCGGGGCGGCGCGAGGATGGGCGGCGCATTCTGCTGGCGCAGCATGATCTGCGCACGCGGCAAGGCGCGCCGGGGCCGATCGCTTGGGTGTTCTCTTCGCTTTACGGGCTGATCGCGGGCTATGGGCTGGCGCCTGTGCGCGTGCTGCGGGCGCTCGTTCTGTTTGTGGCGCTGGGCGTGGCCGGCGTTTTGACCATGAATGCGCAAGGCGCGCTGGTGACGCCCGAGGGGCGCGCCTGCAATGGCGCGGTGGAGCCGGCGCTTTATGCGCTCGACGTGGCGCTGCCGTTTATTGATCTGGGCCAAGAGAGCCGCTGCGCGCCGGGGCGCGCGGCGCGCGCGGATCTGCCAGCGGGCATGGCGCTGGGCGAGAGCGATTGGCGCTTGTTTGAAGGCGTGGCGCTATGGCGCTGGGCGCATGCGCTTTACGCGCTGCTGGGCGCGATCCTGGCGGCGCTGGCGGTGCTGACTTTCTCGGGCGCGCTAAAGCCGAAGGAGAGCTAAGCTTTTGCTTCGGCGTTGCGCGCCAGCGCGCGTGAGGCGAGGCGAAAGAGCGGCACGGTGAGCGTGGTGGATATCAGCGCCAGCGTGACAAGCACAGCGAACACCGTGGGCGTAATGAGGCCCGCTTGCACCAGAATGGTGGCCGCCACGATTTCCATGAGGCCCTTGCATTGAAGCAAAAGCCCGAGCCGCGTGCGCTCCGCCGCGGGCATAGCGCGCGCGGGCGGGGCGATGTGCACGGCGGCGAGCTTGGTTGCGCCGGCAAGCACCAGCAGCACCAGCGTCACGCCAAGCG
>DAORMO010000016.1:20619-26081 GCA_035440585.1 Terricaulis sp. | reverse complement strand
CACCGCGCCGTCAATGCTGAGGCCGCGATGGGCGAAGAAGAGCGGCGATAAGCCAAACAGCGCGATCTTTCCGAGCAGTTCGGGCTTAAGCCGCTCAGCCAGCACTTTCGGCGCCAGCGCGCCGGCAAAATACGCGCCCAGCAATTCATGCAGCCCCAACGCATCGGACGCCCACGCGCCAGCGAAGAGGTAGCCAAGCCCCAGTGCGATGGTGATCACGATATTGTTGGGGATGAACCGATCAATGCGCCCGCGCGCCAGGATCATCAGCGCGAAGGTGGCGAATGAGCCAAGCTTGGCCCAATCGCCGGCGAGCACGACGCCGCCATCGCCGCTGTGCAAGAATAGCAATACGGCAAGGCCAATCCACAGGATCGCATCGTCGAGCGCGGCGATGCGCAGAGCAAGATTGCCGAGCGGGCGATCCGCGATTGGCAGTTCGCGCACGATGCCGACAAGCACTGGCAGCGCGCTGACCGCTAGGCAAAGCCCGATCGCGCCAGCGGATAAAAGCGGGCTCACGCCCTCGGGCCGCAACAGCACCGCATCGACCACGCCGGAAAACGCCACGCCAAACCCCACCGCGAACGGCAGCGCCAACGCCACCAGCGCGGCGAGCACCACCTGCCCGCTCATTTTGGGGCCTTCGCTGCTGACGCGCGTTTCAAGCCCGGCGCTGAACGCCAGCGCCAGCACGCCGAGCCAGCCGAGCGTTTCGCCCAAATCTGAGGGGCACAGCATGGATTTATCGAAGCCCAGCCGATCGGCGGCGATGGCGACGCAGAGGCCGGTGAGGATCGGCAAAACCGCCATCGGCACAGCGCCGCGGATCGCCCACCACATGAAAACGGGGACGACCAAAAAGCAGAGAAGGTCGATGACGAACAGCATCGGCTTGCGCTACTGCACTAGCGAAGCCCAAACAAGCCGCGCTAGCTGATCGGCACTTCGGGCAGCGCGTGGAACGCTTGGCGCAACTCGCGCGACCAGGCTTCGCTGATTTGGCGAAACACCGGGTCATCGCTTTCAAACCGGCGCGATTGCACCACGCCATATTGCGCCGCATGCACGACTGCGAGATCGAGCGGCATGCCGACGCTTAAATTCGAGCGCAGCGTGGAATCCATTGAGATCATCGCGGCTTTGAGCGCATCCGAAAGCGGCGTGGACGGCTTGATCACGCGATCCAGAATGGGCTTGCCGTATTTGTGCTCACCGATCTGGAAGAAGGGCGTGTCTTCCGTCGCCTCGATAAAATTGCCTGCGGTGTAGATCAGGAAAAGCCGCATCTCCCCGCCATGGCGCTGGCCGGCGAGGATGATGGTGGCGTCAGCGGCCGCGCCCGAGGCTTCGATGCGCGCACGATCGCGCGCTTGCATGGCGTTCATCGCTTCGCCCACCAGCTCAGCGGCGCGGTAGAGCGTCGCGCAGGTGAGGATGGATTCCACCTCTTCGCCACGCGAGGCGGCGTCAACCGCCGCTTCAATGCGGGTGATGACGCCTTGGGTGACGCCCAGATTGCCGGCCGTCAGCAGCACCACCGAGCGCTCGCCCGGCTGCTCCCAGATAAACATCTTGCGGAAGCGCGAAATATCATCGAGCCCCGCATTGGTGCGGGTGTCGGATAAGAGAACGAGCCCCTCGTTCACTTTCACCGCCAGGCAATACGTCATTGCTGCGCGACCTCGACCGCTACGTTCAACTCTTCCCCGGCGCCGAGGCTGACGGCGCCGCGCACGGGGGCGGCGTCCGCCGCATCGAATCCGGCGCAGAGGCGAATATACGCATCCGTCGGGCATTGGCGATTGGATGGATCAAACCCTACCCAGCCCAAATCAGGGACATAGGCTTCCGCCCATGCATGGGTTTCGTGATCGCCGTCAAAACCGGGCGCGAGGTAGCCGGTGACGTAACGAGCCGGCATGCCGATGGCGCGCGCGCCGGCAATGAAAATATGCGCGTGATCCTGGCAAACGCCGGCGCCTTGGGCGAGCGCTTCGGCGGCGGTGGTGGCGTGATGGGTGGCGGCGGGCGTGTAATCGACCGCATCGCGCACCGCATTGGAGAGCCGGTGCAACGTGGTGAGCGGATCCGGCTTTTTGGCCTTTTTCGCCAGCGCAACGATCACGTCATCGGCTTCAGTCAGCGCCGTGGGCTGCAAAAACATGGCCGGGCGCGTGGCGTCGGCAAGGCCGCGCACGATGCCGGATGAATCAGAGGCCTCCACCACGCCCTCGGCCACGATCTCGATCGCGCTTTGCGGGGCAAGGCTTGTCCAAATCGCCTCCCCCTCGCCAAGGCCGTTGACGAAATTGGAGGCAATCGCTTCGCCATTCACGGCCACGCGCCACTCGATCACGGCCTGGGAGGCAAAGCGCGGCGGAAAAAGCTTGAGCCGCAGCGCGGCGCGCGCGGCGGGCGGATCGTACGCATAGCGTGTGAGGTGACGAACGGAGAGACGCATGGATCAGAAATGGTACGCGTTTGAAATCTCGCCGGAGAGCCGATTGGTGATCTGAATCGAGTCTCCGATGAATTCGTGCAAGCCCGATTGGAACAACACTTGAATGTCGCAGGCCTCGAGCCGCCCCACCATGCTCGCCGCGATGTCGTGGCACGCAAAGCGCTGCCCGTCATAGAGCTGGGCAAGCTCATTGAGGCGGCGATCAATCTGCGTGAAGCAATAGGCGGCCGAGCGCGGAAACATCGGGTTCAGCACCAGGAACTCAGCAATGCCCCAGGGCGTGTAATCGCCGCGATTGACATGGTGATACGCGCGCAGCGCGCCTGTGGCGCGCAGCACCGAGGTCCATTGATGGAAATCGCGCCCGCCGCCGACGACATCGGTTTCGGGCAGCAGCACATAATATTTTACGTCAAGCAGGCGCAGCGTCATCTCTGCGCGCTCAAGCAATTCGCCGATCTTTAAGAAGATGAAGCCGTCATTGCGCAGCAATGAGGTTTCAGCTGCGCCGCGGAAGGCGGCGGCGCGCTGCTTGGCCCAATCGAGCCAGATTGGCAGCTCAGACACCGCTTCATCAGCGTCCAGCGTTTCGAGCAGGCGCCAGGAATCGTTGAGCGCCTCCCACATGTCCGACGTCAGCGCAGTGCGGATGGCTTTGGCGTTGGCGCGCGCCTGGGCGATGCAGCAGCGGATCGAGGATGGATTTTCCGCATCAAGCAAAAGCCGAATGATGATCGCCCGATCCGAGGCTTTGGGATCATCGGCCAATTCCTTGGCGCTGCCGGAGGCGCGCGCGACTGAGCGCCACTCGGCGTTGGCCGAAGGCAGCATCGTCATGCGCCGGCCCATTTCGATGAGGCGCGCGGTGGCGTCGGCCCGCTCGATATAGCGGCCCATCCAATACAGGTTCTGCGCGGTGCGGCTCAGCATGGCGGCCCCTCTTTCCCTCCCCGCCAGGGGAGGGTGTCGCGCAGCGACGGGTGGGGCGGCGGCGCCGTGCTTTCTGGATGCGGCGCTTCCGCCCCACCCGTCAGCGCTGCGCGCTGACACCCTCCCCTTGCGGGGAGGGGAAGGTTCGCGCGCATCCTCATTCCGAAAGCACCCACGTATCTTTCACGCCCCCGCCTTGGCTGGAATTGACCACCAGCGAGCCTTTCGTCAGCGCCACGCGCGTCAGCCCGCCGGGGGTGAGGCGCACCTCTTTGCCGACAAGGCAGAACGGGCGGAAATCGACGTGGCGGTTCTCCAGCGCATCGCCGCAAAGCGTGGGCGCGGAGGAAAGCTCAAGCGTGGGCTGGGCGATGTAATTCTCCGGCTCAGCGATGATCTTTTTGCGGAAGGCTTCGATCTCCTTCTTGGCCGCGTGCGGGCCGATCAGCATGCCGTAGCCGCCCGAGCCGTGCACCTGCTTGACCACCATGTCCTTGAGATTGGCGAGCACGTGTTCGCGCTCGCCTTCAATCGCACAGCGCCAGGTTTCGACGTTTTTGAGGATCGGCTCTTCGCCCAGATAGAAGCGGATCATCTCCGGGGTGAACACATAGATCGCCTTATCATCGGCGATCCCTGCGCCCGGCGCAGAGCAGAGCGTGACAGCGCCGGCGCGATAAGCGCCAAACAAGCCCGGCACGCCGAGCAAGCTATCGGGGCGGAAGGCCAGCGGATCGAGGTAAGCATCATCGATGCGGCGGTAGATCACGTCCACGCGCTGCGGGCCTTGCGTGGTGCGCATCCAGCACTTGCCGCCTTCCACGAAAAGATCGGACGGCTCGACCAATTCCACGCCCATCAGATCGGCGAGGAAAGAATGCTCATAATAGGCGCTGTTGAGCGGGCCGGGCGTGAGCAGCACGATGGTGGGCTCACCGCGGCAGAGCGGGGGCGCGACCTCTTGCAGCGTGCGCTTGAGTTGTGAGGGATATTCATCGATCGGCTCAACGCCGACGCTTGCGAACAGCTGCGGAAACATCCGCATCATGATTTCACGGTTTTCCAGCATGTAGGAAACGCCCGAAGGCGTGCGGCAATTATCTTCCAGCACCTGAAATTCGTTCGGATTGGTGCGCACCACGTCAACGCCGACGATGTGGCTATAGACGCGCCCCGGCGGATCGAAGCCGACCATTTCCGGCAGAAAGGCCTCGTTCTGATAGACCAGCGCCTCGGGCACGATGCCGGCCTTCAAGATCTCGCCGCGATGGTAGACATCATAAAGGAACGCGTTGAGCGCGCGGGCGCGCTGCTTCACCCCGCGCGAAAGCTTGCGCCATTCGGCGGCGCCAAACACGCGCGGCACCAGATCAAACGGGATCAGCCGCTCAGGATCGCCGCCTTCGCCATAGACGGCGAAGGTAATCCCCAACCGCCGAAACAGCGCTTCGGCCTCGATCTGGCGACGCTGCAGCGTTTTCTCGCCCGTGGCGGCGAGCCAAGCGGCGATCTGTTCATAGGGCGCGCGGACCCCGCCCTCCTTCGTCCGCATCTCATCGAACATGCGATGGGAGGCTAGCGCATTGAATCGGCAAGGCGAACAGCGAAATCGTGCGAGGCGACCGCCCCTGCCTCATTTTGAGGCGCCCTGATTTGATCCCCGCGCGTTGCCGGGCGGGCGCGTGCGCCCCTATTTTGCGGGCATGACCAGCCCCCTCCGCATCCTCGGCCTTGCCGGCAGCCTGCGCCAAGCCTCGCTCAACCGCGCCCTGCTGCGCGCCGCCGCCGACCTTGCGCCCGAGGGCGTGGCGATCGAGAGCTTCGATCTGATCGATGTGCCGCTTTATAATGGCGACGTCGAAGCCGCCGGCGATCCGCCCGCCGTGGCGGCGCTGAAAGCGGCGATCGCGGGCGCGGACGGGGTGCTGTTTGTGACCCCGGAATACAATCATGGCGTCCCGGCGGTGACCAAGAACGCGGTGGATTGGGCCTCCCGCCCCGCGCGCGGCGCGCCTCTTGGCGGCAAGCCTGTGGGCATTATCGGCGCATCGCCAGGGCAAACCGGCTC
>DAORMO010000016.1:17500-20585 GCA_035440585.1 Terricaulis sp. | reverse complement strand
TCACCAATTCCTTCTGCATGCCCCAGCCCGAACTGCTGGTCTCCCGCGCGCATGAGAAATTCGATGCAAGCGGCGCGCTGATTGATGAGGCGACAAAGAAATACCTCGCGCGCTATCTTGCGGCGTTCGCGGAGTGGGTGCGGAAATTTCGGTGAAGGATGGTGCGGAGAAGGCGATGAAACAGCTCGCATGCCTTGTGGCGCTTATGGCCGCCGCCTGCGCGGGAACGCCGGCGCCAGACATGCTCCTGGTCGATGGGGAAATGGTGAGCGTGCACGCCGCACGGCAGAGG
The DNA here is from genome assembly GCA_035440585.1 of Terricaulis sp. Classification (GTDB taxonomy): domain Bacteria; phylum Pseudomonadota; class Alphaproteobacteria; order Caulobacterales; family Aquidulcibacteraceae; genus Vitreimonas. The sequence continues at coordinate 20,293 of DAORMO010000016.1, read as the reverse complement.
CTGGCGCAACCGCTTCCGCCGCCCACGGCCGAGCAATTGGCTTCCGCCAGGAGCCTGCATCCCACTGATTTGCGCCTCGCGGATGTTGCCTGGGCGCAGCGGCCTGAAGGCAACGTCTATGGCGCGGTTTATCCGTACCCGGCCTTGCTCGCCGGGCTCGGCGGGCAAGTCGAATTGGATTGCCTCATCCAAGAAGATTCGCGCTTGGCTTGCGCTGTTCGGTCGGAAACGCCGCCCGAACACGGTTTCGCCGATGCGGCGCGCCAAATCGCGGCGCAATATAAAGTGCCGGAGCAGGCAGAAGGCGGCGCGGCTTTCATCGGCCGGGTGGTGTTTGTGCCGATAAACTTCCAAACCCCTTAAGCCCCTCAAGGCATGCGTTGCACGCGCCCAAGCGCCCGGCCATAAGCAATTTCATGAAGATTCTGATTGTCGGCGCGGGCGGGCGTGAGCATGCGTTGGGCTGGAAGCTCAAGCAAAGCCCGCTGGTTTCTGAAATCATCGCCGCGCCGGGCAATCCGGGGCTGGCTGAGCTTGGGCGCTGCGTGGCGATCAAGGTGGATGAAGTGCGCGAGCTCGCGGCGCTGGCGGCGCGCGAGCAGGTGGGGCTGGTGGTGATCGGCCCGGAAGCGGCGGCGGTGGCGGGGCTGGCCGATGCGCTCAAAACCCTCGGCATTCCCTGCTTTGGGCCGAGCAAGGCCGCGGCGGAATTGGAAGGCTCCAAGGCCTTCATGAAGGATTTCTGCCAGCGCCATGGCGTGCCCACCGCCGATTACAAAGTGTTCGACGATGCGATCCGCGCCAAAGCCTATCTCGCCAATCGCGAGCCGCCGTTTGTGATCAAAGCCGATGGGCTTGCCGCGGGTAAAGGCGTCATCATCGCCGAAACGAGGCGCGAGGCGGATGCGGCGATCGATGAGGTGCTGTTCCTGCGCAAGTTCGGCACGGCGGGCCAACGCATCGTGATCGAGGATTTCCTGCCGGGCGAAGAAGCCAGCTTCTTCGCCCTTTGCGATGGCGAGACCGCGATCCCGCTGATCGCCGCGCAAGATCACAAGCGCGCCTATGACGGCGATAAGGGCCCCAACACTGGCGGCATGGGCGCCTACTCGCCCGCGCCGATCTTCACCGACGCGGTGCGCGATTCCACGATGCAAGAGATCATCCTGCCCACGCTGGCCGGCATGAAGGCCGAGGGGCGGCCCTTTGTGGGCGTGCTGTTCGCCGGGCTGATGATCACGCCCGCAGGGCCGAAGCTGATCGAGTTCAACGTGCGCTTTGGCGACCCTGAATGCCAGGTGCTGATGCGGCGGCTGAAAAGTGATTTTGCGCCTGTGCTGCTTGCGGCGGCCAAGGGCGAGCTGGCGAGCGCGCCGCCGCTTGAATGGGATGCAAAGCCGGCGGTGACGGTGGTGTACGCCGCGCAGGGCTATCCTGATGAGCCGCTGAAAGGCTCGATCATTCGCGGCGTGCCTGAAGCGAACACGTTGGCGGACGTGGTTGTGTTCCACGCCGGCACCCGCGAGGACGAGGACGGCACGCTGCGCGCCGATGGCGGGCGCGTGCTTTCCGTAACGGCCACCGGCGATGATCTCAAAGCCGCGATCGCCCGCGCCTATGCGGCGGTGGAGCGGATCGACTGGCCCGGCGGCTTCTGCCGCAGCGATATCGGCTGGCGCGCGCTGGGCTGACGATGCGGCAAGGCCGTGCTACCCTGCGCGCATGGCCGATGATGTGAAACCGCCCGCGATCGATCCGGCGCTGCTTGAGGCGGCGCGGGCCAACGGCGTTGACGTTGACGTGCTGATCGACAGGACGCTGCGCCAGGAACTCGCCGGAAAACGCGATCCAGACGCCGCACGCGCAGCAGCAGCGGCAATCGTCGATGAATATAACGCGCGCTATGACCGCGAGGGCCCGTGGATTGAAGCTTGGCGCAACTGGGAATGAACCAGTTTGACGTCTTCGAGAACCCCGAAGGCGCGCGTCAAGCGAACGTCCCTTACGTCATCACCATCCAATCCGAGCATTTCATCAACGCCCGAACGACAGTTGTCGTGCCGCTTGTGCGCAATGCGACGCCGAAAATGCTCGAGGCGGTCAATCCGACATTTGAGATCAAGAGTGAGCGGCTAACGCTGGAGCCGTTCCAGATCGCCTTTATTCCTGTGGCGCGGCTGCGTAAGAAGGTGGCTTCTCTCGCGGATGAACGCGTCGCCATCGTGCGCGCGGTCGACGCCCTCATGAGCGGCCTTTGACATGACCAACGACGCAAATTTTACCGGCGTGAAGCCCGTTGATGAACGCCACAGGCTCGATGAAGTCGCGCTGGAGGCGTGGCTGGCCGCGAATGTCGAAGGCTATCAGGGGCCGCTGACGATCAATCAATTCAAGGGCGGGCAATCGAACCCGACCTATCAATTGGTCACGCCATCGAAGAAATACGTGCTGCGCAAAAAGCCGGGCGGGAAATTGCTGCCTTCCGCGCATGCGGTGGATCGCGAGTATCGCGTGATCTCGGCGCTGCACACGACGGGCTTTCCAGTGGCGCGCGCGTACGCGCTTTGCACCGACGACAGCGTGCTGGGCGCGATGTTTTACGTGATGGACATGGTGGATGGGCGCGTGCTGTGGGATGGCGCGCTGCCGGATCTTTCCAAGCAAGAGCGCCGCGCGCTGTATGAAAACCAAACCGAAACGCTGGCCCAATTGCACAACACCGATCACGAAAAGATCGGCCTTGGCGATTACGGCAAGCCCGGAAATTATTTCGCGCGCCAGATTGATCGCTGG
>DAORMO010000016.1:0-17490 GCA_035440585.1 Terricaulis sp. | reverse complement strand
AAGCAATATCGCCTGAGCGAAACCGAGAAGCTGCCCAAGATGGACAAGCTGATCGATTGGCTGCCGCAAACCATCCCGCCGGGCGAGCGCACCTCGATCGTGCATGGCGATTATCGGCTCGATAATCTGATGTTGGATCACGCCGCGCCGCGCGTCATCGCCGTGCTGGATTGGGAGCTTTCAACGCTGGGCGATCCCTTGGGCGATTTCACATATTATCTGATGAATTGGGCGATGCCGCATGATGGGCGCGCAGGGCTTGGCGGGCTCGATATTGAAAGCCTTGGCATTCCTTCGCTGAAAGAAACGGTGGCGCTCTATTGCGCGCAAACCGGGCGCAGCGACATTGAGGCGCTCGATTGGTATTTCTCTTATAATGCCTGGCGGCTCGCGTGCATTTTGCAAGGAATCGCCGGCCGCGTGCGCGACGGCACAGCCGCGAGCGCGCACGCCACAGAGATGATCAAGCGCATCGGCCCGCTTTCTGATGCGGCCTATTATTACGGCGAACGCGCAGGGCTCAAATGAACCAACGCCAGCGCGACCTCTTCCTTTGGCTTTGGTCGCGCCGGCGCAAACCGGGGCGTGAAGCGATTGCGCTGCGCGGCGCCGTGATCGGCGCGTTGGGCGCTGTGCTGTTTACGCTGATCATGTCGCCCGGTGCGCCTGCGGGCGTGCATGCGTATGACTTTGGCGGGCAATTGTTTGGCGCGCTCGGCGAGCATGTGCGCATGCTGGCGCTTGCCGTGCCGGCGTTCGCGGGCATCGGCTGGTTTGGCGCGCGCAATGTCTATGTGCAGCAGGAAAAGATGTATCAGGCGCTGCTGGCGCAGGGCGCGGAGCCGCCAGCGGAGAAGCCGACGCTAACGCTCGCCGATCGCGGGCCAGCGCTTGCGGTGGCTGTCGCGGTGATCATCATCGCGGGCTTCATCATCACGCTGATCGTGATGTACGGCATGGGCGCGCTATGACCCCGCGGCAGGCGCAGAATTTTCTCTATGAATGGGAGCGCCGCCGCGAAGCGGGCATGGGGCGGATTTTGCTGCTGGGCGCCGGAATCGGCGCGCTCGGCGGGCTCGCATTCGCGGCGCTGTTTTGGGGGCTGTCGCCCAATCTTTCGCTGAACGAGGCGGAGCTGCCGCCTTTCCTGTTGCTGTTTGCGCGCTGGGTCGGGCCTGTGCCGTTCGTGTTCACACTGGCGCTGCCGGCGTTTGCGGGGCTTGGCGCATACCTGGCCCTAGTCGCCTGGCGCAAGCTTGAGGCTCAGGCGAACGCGCTTCGGGAACAAGGGCACCGGCCAGCCGAGCGGAAAGATCGCGCACCCGGCCTGATCGTTGTCGGCGTCGGCGTTTTGATGATCGCGGGCCTGCTTTTTGGGGTCTGGTGGGAGCTCAATCGCGGCGCGTTTTAAACCCCGCCCCTTTCAGCCCCGGAACAATCTGATTTTGCGGTGTTTTATCCACCGCAGGCGCAATCCTTTTGTCGCAGGGCGGATTTCTTGACCTTATTAGGGCGCGCCCCTAGTTTCCGCGCGCGCAAAAAGGGGGCTCATTGACGAGTCGCCCCTTGGAGCGCATCGACCGTTCAATGGCTGATAGAAAACCGCCCGAGGACGCCCTCTCCGATTTGCGCCGTCGCGTTGATGCGGCGCGCGGAACAGGGCTTCAGAATTCTCCGCCTCCCCAAAGCCCGGCTGCGCTGGCGCTTCGGTACGGCGGCGAGTTTGGCGCGGCGATCATCGTCGGCGGATTGCTCGGGTACGGGGCCGATTACTTCCTGAACTCCCAGCCTTGGGGGCTCATGATCGGCGTCGGGCTCGGGTTCGCGGCGGGCGTGGTGAATGTGGTGCGCGTGGCGCAATCATATTCCAACGCCAACCCGGTCGATCCCAACGCGCCGTCCATCCCGGACGACGAAGAGGACTGAACGGCACGTGGCTGACAATCCGATCCATCAGTTTGAGATCCACCCGCTCGTCGAGTTTTCGGTCGGTGCGTGGGATGCAAGCTTCACCAACGCCAGCTTGGCGATGGTGGCGGGCGTTGGCCTTGCGGCCTGGTTCTTCAATTGGGCGATGAAGCCGGCGGCGCTGATCCCCAACCGCGCGCAGGTCGTGGCCGAGGGCGCGCACGACTTTATCAGGGGCATGCTGAAGGACGGCGCCGGCGAAGAAGGCGTCAAGAAATTCCTGCCCTTCGTGTTCACGCTGTTTCTGTTCGTGTTCATGTCGAACATGCTGGGCATGTTCCCCGGCTTCTTCGGCGTGCATCACATCTTCACGCCCACCAGCCAAATCGTGGTGACGGCGGCGCTGGCGCTGATGGTGTTTTTCACCGTTATCATCGTCGGCTTCGCCAAGAACGGGCTGAAATTCTTTAAGCTGTTCGCGCCTTCGGGCGTGCCAGGCTACATCCTGCCCTTCGTTGTGCTGATCGAGGTGATCTCGTTCTTCAGCCGCCCCTTGAGCCATGCGGTTCGTTTGTGGGCCAACATTCTGGCGGGGCACATTCTTCTCAAAGTGTTCGCGGGCTTTGTGCCGGCGCTGTTTGTGGCAGGCGGGGTTTTCTCCGTTCTTTCTATCCTGCCGCTGGCCATGACTGTGGCGCTCTACGGGCTCGAATTCCTGGTTGCGTTCCTGCAAGCCTACGTGTTTGCGATCCTGACCTGCATTTACCTCAACGACGCGCTTCATCCCGGGCACTAACGCTCACCACCCACAGCAAAGTTTTTCTAAGGAGTTTCAACATGGACGCGGAAGCGGCAAAGTATATCGGCGCTGGTCTGGCTTGCCTTGGCATGCTCGGCGCGGCCATCGGCGTGGGCAACATCTTCGGCAGCTTCCTGTCTGCCGCGATCCGCAACCCCTCCGCCGCCCAGGGCCAGTTCGGCAACCTGATTTTCGGCTTCGCGGTGACTGAAGCGCTCGGCATCTTCTCGCTGCTGATCGCCATCCTGCTGCTGTTCGTGGTGTAATGGCCGATCCGCACGCCACCGAAGCGGGCGCACACGCCGCTGACGCCGCCGCCCATGGCGGCGAGCATGCGGCGGCGGTGTTTCCGCCGTTCGACAGTTCGCTGTTCTCGAGCCAGTTGATCTGGTTCGCGATCACGTTTGGCGCGCTTTATTACATCGTCTCGAAATTCATCCTCCCCACCGTTTCGGCCGTCCAGGCCAAACGGGCGGGCGCGATAAAGAGCGATCTCGACACCGCCGCTGAAAAAAGCGCGGCCGCCGAGGCCGCGCGCGAGACGATGGAGAAAGCCTCCGCCAAGGCGCGCGCCGACGCCCGCGCCACGGTGGACGCCGCCCGCGCGGATGTGACTGCAAAGCTCACGGCCGAGCAGGAAGCCGCAGAGGTGCGTCTTGCCTCCAAGATCGCGGCGGCGGAAGCCAGCGTGAACGAAGCGCTCAGTAAGGCGATGGCCGAACTGCCGGCGATCTCAGACGCCCTGGCGCGCGACATCGCCGACAAGCTCGTCCCCGCCGGCAGGTAAGGTTCCGTCATGGAAATCACCGCGACTGAAATCGCCTTCCTCGGCCTTGTGCTGTTCATCGGCCTCTTGATCTATCTCAAGGTGCCGGCGGCGGTGGCGGCGATGCTGGATAAGCGCTCGCAGGACATCGCCACCGAACTGAACGAAGCGCGCCGTCTGCGTGAGGAAGCTGAAAAGCTGCACGCTGAATACGAAGCCAAGAAGGCCGCCGCCGAAGCCGAAGCCGCCGCGATCATCGCCACGGCCAAGGAACAAGCCGCGCTCGTGGCCGAAGAAACTCGCGCTTCGATGCAGGCCGCCATGGCCCGCCGTGAAAAGCAGGCTGAGGAGCGCATCGCCAATGCCGGCGCCAAGGCGCAGGATGAAGTCCGCGCTGCTGCTGTCGAGGCCGCGCTCGCCGCCGCTGAGAAACTGATCGCCGAGCGCATCAATGACGGCACGCAAACCGCCCTGGTGCAGCAAGGCGTGGCTGAGCTGAAGCGCAATTTCGGCTAATCTTCTTGGAGCGCCGGCGTCCTCGCCGGCAAATCAAGGCAAAGAAAAAGCGCGGCGCCCCAAAAGGCCCGCGCTTTTGTTTTGGATGCATGCCGGCGAGGACGCCGGCGGTCCAAGCAGCTAGCGCTTGCCGGCGCGGGCCTTGCGCTGGGCGTAGCGCAGATCGCGGCGGGCCTTCTGCTCAGCCTCAAGGATCTCTTGGCGCTCGATCTCGGCCAGGCGCTCACGCTCGGCGTCCTCAGCGGCTTTCTTGGCGGCCTCTTCGGCTTCGATGCGCTTGAGCTCCGCTTCCAGCGTGCGCTGCTCTTTCTCGGCCCGCACGCGGGCGCGGCGCGCCTCTTCGGCGGCTTCGCGCTTGGCGCTGCGGGCGAGCGCTTCAGCCAATTTGGCCTTCTGCTCTTCTTCGTTCACCGGCTCGGTGGTCTTTTGCTTGAACTTGCTCAGAAGCGCCGCTTTGGCGTCGTTGGAAGCTTTCGAGCGATCGGCGAACGTGGGGAAGTGCTTGCTCACGCATCAATCCTAGATTTTTTGGGAACGGTGCGGATAGCCGATCTCGCGCGCGAACGCCACCGCTTTCGCAACGTCATATTGTCTCGCCATGACGTTTTTCCAAGCCCGCGCCGCGCATGGCGGCTTTGTCATTCTGCGGGCGGTAGCATCACACGCGGATCAAGCCCGGTGTGCGCGGCGATGAACGCCCACATATCTGCGGCCTCGTCGATCAATTGATCGGTGGGGCGGCCGCTGCCGTGGCCGGAGCGCGTGGCGATGCGGATGAGGCGCGGCGGATCGTTCGGGCCGAACGCGCCGCCTTGCGCCGCCTGCATCGCTGCGGCGTATTTGAACGAATGACCGGGCACGACGCGATCATCGGTATCGGCGGTCGTCGCCAGCACGGCGGGGTAGCGGGTATCGGCGCGCACATTGTGGTACGGCGATTGGGCGTAGAGGTTGCGGAAATGCGCTTCCTCAGCCGGATCGCCGTAATCGTCGGTCCAGAAGCGGCCGGCGGAGAATTGATTGAAGCGCGTCATATCCATGACGCCCACCATTGGCAGCGCCGCAGCGAACAGATCAGGCCGCTGATTGATCGTGGCGCCGACAAGCAAACCGCCGTTCGAGCGGCCTTGGATGGCGAGATGTTCTGGCGTCGTCCACCCCTCCGCGATCAGCGCTTCGGCCGCGCCGATAAAATCGTCATAGACATTCTGCCGGTTCAGCAAGCGCCCGCCATCGTGCCATGCCTTGCCGTATTCACTGCCGCCGCGAATGTTGGCGAGCACGAACACCCCGCCCATTTCCAGCCATTGCAGACGCTGCACCTGAAACGCCGGCAGCTGCGCCGCGTTAAAGCCGCCATAGGCGTAAAGCAGCGTGGGGCGCGCGCCGTTTGGCGTCGCATCGCGGCGGTGCACGATGAACATCGGCACGCGCGTGCCGTCCTTGGAATTGTAGAACACCTGCTCGACGGCGTAATCGTCCGGATTGAACGTCAGCTCTGGCGCGCGGAACACATCGCTGCGCTCTTGCCGAATATCGTAGCGATACACGGTCGGCGGGCGATTGAAGCTTGAGAAGCTGTAGTATGTCACCGGGCTATCGGGCGAACCGCGGAAGCCTTCGGCGGAGCCCAATCCTGGCAACGGCAACTCCCCGCCGATAGGCTGCCCCGTCATCAGGAAGCGGCGCACGCTGGAGCGCGCATCCTGCAAATAGCGCGCGAAAATCTGCTGCTCCACCACATCCGCGCCGTCCAGCACATGCTCGCCCTCTGGCACGATGGTGAGCCAATTGGCTTCTTCCGGCCGCGCGGGATCGATCGTCACGATGCGCCCCATCGGCGCGCCGCGATCAGTGAGGAAGATCAAACGCCCGCCCGGCACAACGCCGACGAGCTGATAGTCATTGGCAAAGCCTGAGATCAGCACGCGCGGCTGCGCGTTGCGGGCGGTGAGATCGATCAGCACGATCTCATAGCGCGCATCGGTGCCGCGGCTGACAGTGACCAGCAGCCAGCGATCATCATCGCTCACCTCTGCGCGCACGCTGTCACGCGGATGCTCGGGCCGGGTGTAGATCAGCTGATCTTCGCTTTGCGGGCCGCCCACGCGATGGCGATAAACCGCGTGATTATAGTTCAGCGCGGTGAACATCTCGCCTTCGGGCGGCTCAGGGTAGCGCGAATAGAAAAAGCTGCGCCCGTCGGGGTGCCATTCCACCGGCGTGAATTTCGCCCAGCGCACTTCGTCGCCCAGCGCCTGCCCGCTCGCCACATCGAGGACGCGGATGATGCGCCAATCGCTGCCGCCATCCTGCACGGTGTACGCCAGCAACGAGCCATCGGGGCTGGGATGGAATGAGCCGATCGCGTTGGCCCCATCGGCGACCCAGGTGTTCGGATCAATCAACAAGCGCGGCGCGCCATCGCCATCCTGCACGTAAAGCGCGGGCTGATTTTGCAGGCCGGTTTGTTGCGTAAAAAACAAGCGCTCCCCGCGCGCGACGGGCGTGGAGAAGCGATCGTAATTCCAGAGCGCCTGCAGCCGGTTCACGATTCGCTGGCGCCCCGGCAATGCATCGAGATAGGCGCGCGTGACGGCGTTCTGCGCCTCAACCCATTGGGCGACCTCAGGCGTCGTGCGCACATCGCCTTCGAGCCAGCGATAGGGATCCGCCACCGCGACGCCGAAATGGGTTTCGACATGCGCGACCGTGCGCGTGCCGGGATAGGCCGTGCGTGTTTGAGCAGGCGCTGTCGCGCATGCGGCCAAGATCAGCGCCGCCGGCGCCCACGCCCAAAGCTTCATGCCGCCACCCTATTCGTTATTCCGCCGCCTGTGCAGGCGCTTGGTTATCGCCGCGCCGCCAACGCAGTTTAGGCTGCCGCGCGGCGCGCGTATCGTCGAGCCGTCGCATCGGCGTCAGCGTTGGCGCCATTTTGAAGAATTGCACATCGCCCGCGTTCACACGCTCGGCCAGCGCGATCATCACGTCGGCGAAGCGATCAAGCTCCCGCTTGGGTTCAGTTTCCGTAGGTTCGATCAGCATGGCGCCGTGAACCACGAGCGGGAAATAGGTGGTGAATGGGTGATAGCCCTCATCCAGCAAAGCTTTGGCCATATCGATGGTCTCAACGCCCTTGGGCTTGATCGAGCTATCATCGAGCAGCACTTCGTGCATGCAGGGCGAAGCGCCGAACGGCGCGCTGAAATGCGGCTTGAGGCGCGCGAGCAGATAGTTCGCGTTCAGCACCGCATCTTCGGCCACTTGGCGTAGGCCATCGCTGCCGTGGCTGAGCATGTACGTCAGCGCGCGGGTGAACATGCCCATCTGGCCGTGGAACGCGCACATGCGGCCGAACGCCTGCGTGCCTTCGGCATGCTCCACCAGTTCACGCTGATCGCCGCGCAGCACGATGTGCGGCACGGGCGCGAACGGGGCTAGCGCTTCGGACAGTACGGTGGGGCCCGCGCCAGGGCCGCCGCCGCCGTGCGGGGTGGAGAACGTCTTGTGCAGATTGATGTGCATGGCATCGACGCCAAGATCGCCAGGGCGCACCTTGCCGACGATGGCGTTGTAATTCGCGCCGTCGCAATAAAAATACGCGCCGGCGGCGTGGATCGCGTCGGCGATGTTTTTGATCTCGGGCTCGAACAGACCGCAGGTGTTCGGGTTGGTGATCATGATCGCCGCCACATCGGGGCCGAGCTTGGCTTTCACGTCATCCAGATGCACGCGGCCATCGTCGCGCGCGGGGATTTCATCGACGGTGAAACCCGCTGCTGCTGCTGTGGCGGGATTGGTGCCGTGCGCGGAGGATGGCACCAGCACGCGCTTGCGATGGCCTTCGCCCTTGGCTTCAAGCGCGGCCTTGATCGCCAGCATGCCGGCAAATTCGCCATGCGCGCCGGCCTTCGGCGAAAGCGCGACGGCGGGCATGCCGGTGAGCGTGCAGAGCCAATGCGCGAGTTCATCCATCAGCGCGAGCGCGCCTTGGATGGTGGATGCGGGCTGCAGCGGATGCAGATCGGCAAAGCCCTCGAACCGCGCCGCGCGCTCATTGAGGCGCGGATTATGCTTCATCGTGCACGACCCGAGCGGAAAGAGGCCAAGATCAATGGCGTAGTTCTTTTGGGAAAGACGCACAAAATGGCGCATCGTTTCCGGCTCAGAGAGGCCAGGCAGATCGAGCGGCGCTTTGCGCGCAAGGGCGCCGAGTTTGCTTTCGCCCTTCGGCGCGGGCAGATCAACGCCCGTGGTTTCGGCGGAGCCTGTTTCAAAAATCAGCGGCTCCGCTTGTAGCAGGCCGCGATTGCCGGAGGTGGTTTCAAAGCTCATTTCAGCACCGCCTTCAGCGCCTTCACATAGGCCGCAATATCGTCATCGGTGTTCATCTCCGTGGCGCAGGTGATGAGCACGTTGTCCATGCCGGCGCGCGGATTGAGCCGGCTCATCGCCACGCCGCCGATCACGCCCTTTTCCGCGAGCGCATCAACCACGCCTTGCGCGGGCGCAGGCAGTTCGATGGCGAGTTCGTTGAAGAAGCGCGTGGTCAAAACCTTCACGCCTTTCACCGCGCCCAGCGCATCGGCCAAGGCAATCGCCTTTTCGTGATTGAGCTGCGCGAGTTGGGTAAGGCCCTTCTGCCCCAGCAACGTCATGTGGATGGTCCACGCCAGTTGGCAGAGGCCCGAATTGGTGCAGATGTTGGAGGTGGCCTTCTCGCGGCGGATATGCTGCTCGCGCGTGGAGAGCGTGAGCACGAAGCCGCGCTTGCCATCGGCGTCCAGCGTTTCGCCGGCGACGCGGCCCGGCATTTGCCGCACCAGTTTTTCCTTCACGCCAAAGAGGCCCACATAAGGTCCGCCGAAATTGAGCGCATTGCCGATCGATTGACCCTCGCCGCAGACGATATCCGCGCCATAGGCGCCGCCCGGCTCGATGAGGCCAAAGGCGAGGCATTCGGTGAACGTCGCCACCATCAAAGCGCCCGCGCCGCGCGCGGCTTCGCCGATCTGCGTAAGATCCGTCACCGTGCCGAACACGTTGGGCGATTGCACGATCACGGCGGCGACATCAGCGCCGAGCGCTTTGATCACCGCCGCTTCATCATCCACCGCCGCCGGCAGCGCGATGATTTCAAGCCCGAGCGCCTCGCAGGCTGTGCGCGCGGTATCGACATAGTGCGGATGCACGCCGCCGGAGAAGACGATCTTCTTCCGCTTCGTCACGCGCGCGGCCATCATGGCGGCTTCGGCGCAGGCGGTGGAGCCGTCATACATCGAGGCGTTGGCGACTTCGACATTCAACAGCTGCGCCACCTGGCTCTGAAATTCATACAGCGCCTGCAGCGTGCCCTGCGCGATTTCCGGCTGATACGGCGTGTAGGCGGTTAGGAATTCGCTGCGCTGGATGAGGTGATCCACGCTCGCCGGCACGTGATGGCGATAGGCGCCGGCGCCTAGGAAAAACGCGGTGCGGCCGGCGGGGGTATTTTTTTCCGCCAGGCGCTGGAGGTGGCGATGCACCTCGATCTCACCCTGCGCCTTGGGCAGATCAACGAGGTCTTTCAGCAGCGCGCCCTTGGGCACATCGACGAAGAGATCATCGATGCTTTTGGCGCCCGTCAGCGCCAACATTTGCGCGCGGTCGGCTTCGGTAAGCGGGAGGTATCTCATTTTTCGTTTCCTGGAGATATTTCGCCAAGCGCGCACCACGCTTCAAAGGCGGGATAGATTGCCTCAAACGTTTCGGCCGCCGATCGCACAATGCGCGCCGAACCTCCGGCGTGAAATTCATGCGCGAACACCGAATCCGAATGAGACGCAAAAGCCGAGGTCGCCGCCAATTCATAGTCGCCGATCGGCGGTGCGTAAGCCGCAACCCAATCCAACGCTGACAAAACCGAAAAAACGTGTGCGCCGTACTCTGGCGAAAGCGTGCGAATAAAAAGACGCGCATAAGGATGCTTGGAGTCAAACTCCAAGTCTGGACCAATTTCGATCTCCAGAGCCCGCAATTTTTCGTATGCGTCCGGCGCATACACGCCGGATGCGCCGGCAACGGCGTCTCGAGGATAGAAGTGGACGAACGACAAACGTTAAAGCCCCTTCACGTAATCTGCGTACGCGGCTTCATCCATCAGCGCCTCGATCTCGGCCGCGTTTGCGGGCTTCAGCTTTACGAACCAGCCGCCAGCCTCGGGTTCGGCATTGATGATTTCCCAGTTTTCACCGGTGATGGCGGCGTTCGCTTCCACGATCTCGCCGCTGATCGGCGCGTACACGTCCGAAGCGGTTTTCGCACTTTCGACCACGGCCATATCTGCGCCTTGCGCGAAGCTCGCGCCCACGGCGGGGAGTTCGGCATAGACCACATCGCCCAGTTGCTCAGCGGCGTAGGCGCTGATGCCGATGACAGCGACATCGCCTTCAAGGCGGACCCATTCGTGATCTTTGGTGTAACGCGTGCTCATTTATTTCTCCCGGATACGCCCTGCTCGCCCTTGATGGGCGAGCTGTCAGCGCGCGAAGCGCGATGACTGAGTGGGTGATGGCGCAATTGCTTGAGGGACGGAGTTGCCACCCACTCCGTCCGCGAACTGCGTTCGCGGCCACCTCGCCCATCAAGGGCGAGGAATGCTAGTGCGCCGCTCATGCGGATTTCCCCTTGCGAACATAATTGTGCGGCACAAACGGCAGCGGCGCGATGATCGCGCCGCGCGGCGTGCCGCGGATCATGAGATCAACCGCGTCGCCTTCCTTGGCGAAACGCGCATCGACGTAGGCCATCGAGATCGGCGCGTTCAGCACCGGCGAGAAGCCACCGCTCGTCACGACGCCAATCTTTTCACCGTTCTTGAACACCTCAACGCCCTCGCGCGCGGGGGCGCGATCGTTCGGGCGGATGCCGACGCGCTTGCGTGCAGGGCCAACATCAAGCTCACGCGCGATGCGGGCCGCGCCGGGAAAATCCTTCGCTTCGCGGCGGCGCTTTTGGATGGTCCAAGCCAAATCCGCTTCGATCGGGCTGGTGGTGGGATCAAGATCGTGCCCGTAAAGGCAAAGCCCGGCTTCCAGCCGCAAACTATCGCGCGCGCCAAGGCCGATCGGCTTTACCTCCGGATGGGCGAGTAGTTTTTCCGCGAGTTCAGCGGCCTTTTCCGCGCGCACCAAAATCTCAAAGCCATCCTCGCCGGTATAGCCGCTGCGCGTGACGGTGATGCGGCCGAAAGCGGGGAAGCGCTTGACCGTCATAAAGCTCATCTCCGCCAGCGCGGGATCGATTACCTCGGCGGCGACCTTGTGCGCACTCGGCCCTTGCAGCGCGAGCAGGCAGCGATCATCGGCGCGGACGAGATTGGCTTCGCCTTTCGCGGCTTCCTCGATCAGCGCCCAGTCCTGGTGCTTACATCCCGCATTGACGACGATGTAGAGATCGCCCGCGGCGCCTTCCTCGGCGGGCCGTGCGATCATTAGATCATCCAGCACCCCGCCCTCAGCGTTGGTGATCATGGTGTAGCGGACTTGGCCGGGCTTCAGGCTTTGAATATCGGCCGGCACGAGGCGTTCGATGACGGCGGCCACCGCCTTATGCGCGGCCTCGCCCTCAAGCCCATGGCCCTTCGGCAGCGCGAAAAAGCTTGGCCCCATGTGCGAGACGTCAAACAGGCCGGCGTGGCTCCGCGTCCAGTTGTGTTCGGGGATCAGGCCCTCAAATTGGAGCGGCATGTCATAGCCGGCGAAATCGCCAAACTTGGAGGTGCGCGCGCGCCAGAGCGCGTCGAGCGGCAATTTTATTGGTGATCCGGCTTCGGCCATTTCTTCCCCAGGATGCGTGGCGCGCGCGTTTCCGCGCGCGGCCCCCGCTGTCCCTGGCGCCTGAGAGATTTACTCCTTCGGCGGCCGCGCTCACCCAACGCGAGTGCGGCTCTATCCAGCGTGTTCATCCCCCCGCGGTCCGGTTCCCTGAGAGTTTCCGGGGCGGTTGCTCCTTCGGGGGCGGCATCTTCGGCCGCGCTCTCCCACGGGGTTCGCTTGTGTGGCCGGGATGGGAGCGACTCAGCGTCGGCCCGTTCCGTTGCGGGCAAACTGGTGTGCGATGCACAAGGAGTCAATCTCGCGCGAAAGCACTGGCCGGCTACCGCGCGTTTCGTGTTTCGTTCGTGCGCAATCGCGCTGGTGGGGCGCCTCAACAATTCACAGCGCATCGCTGGAGACAAATTCGCCTGAAGCTGAAAAGGCGATGTTCTGAATGCGTTCGCGCTTAGAGCCGGCCTTCGCCGCGTAGCAGAGCTTCTACCTGCGGCGTGTATTTCTCAGCCTGATCCAGCGGATGCAGATCAAGCCCGGCGTGCAAGCACAGCGGCGCGCGCGAGCCTTTCCAAGCCGTCACGATCACGCGCCGCGCGGAGGCTTGCGCGTTCGGCCGGATAGGAAAAATTTCCACCCCGCCCAAGCGCCCCTCGAAGGCGTCGAGAATCTCTTTCAGCCGATGGGCGCGATGGATCAGCGTCATGCTTGCGCCCGCCCCCATGCGGTTGGACCAGAGCTTGATCCAATCGGCGATCGGGCGCTCGGTCTGCCGTTCGGGCGCGGGGGCGCGGCCCTCCCCCGGCGCGTCAAAAGGCGGATTGAAAAACACCGTCTCAAAGCTGCGCAGATCTTCGGGCGGGGCCAGCGCATCGCCCTCAACAATGCGCACGCAATGATCGAGGCCATTCAGCGCCACGTTTTCGCGCGCCAGGGCGGCGTAGAGCGGATCGCGCTCGATGCCGACGAACTGGCGGAGCCCCGGCTGATCTGTCTCATGATCCTTCGCAACCGCAATCAGGGCCGCCCCAACGCCGCAGCCAAGCTCGATCAGCGGGCCCGCGCCGGCGCGCGCGGCCGGCATGGCGGCGGCTAGCAAAAGCGTATCAATGTTGACCCGATAGCCCTTGGCGGGCTGGCGGATGCGGATACGCCCGCCCAAAAGGGCGTCTTCGGTGGTTTCCGGCTGCGCCATGCGACCCTTTGCGCGACAGGCGGCGCTTGACCGGCGCCGCACCGGCCACCATCGTTTGGCGGAGATATTACGGTCAAGCGGAGAGCCCCTTTGGGACCGGCTGTCGGACAAGCCAAGCCAGCCGGCGGCCCCCACGCGGTGGACCGCCTGGCCGCGCTATTGGCCGAAGATTTGAAGGCTGTCGATGCGCTGATCCATCAGCACATGACGAGCCCTGTCGGCGTTATTCCAAACCTCGCCGCGCACCTGATCGATGCAGGCGGCAAGCGCGTGCGCCCGATGATCACGCTGGCGGCGGCGCGGCTGCTGGGCGGCGGCGGCGATGGCCCGCGCAAGCTGGCCGCGGCGGTGGAATTCATCCACTCAGCCACGCTGCTGCACGATGATGTGGTGGACGTTTCCTCCATGCGGCGCGGCAAGGACGCGGCTAACGTGTTGTGGGGCAATTCGTCCAGCGTGCTGGTGGGCGATTTTTTGTTCGCGCGCTCGTTCAACCTCATGGTCGAGACCGGCGACATCAAAGTGCTCGATATTCTCGCGCGCGCCGCCTCGGTGATCGCCGAGGGCGAGGTGATGCAGCTGGCCGCCGCCAATGACGCAGACACAACCCGCGCGCGCTATATGGAAATCATCGCCGCGAAAACCGCTGCGCTGTTCGCAGCCGCCGGCAAGGCGGGCGCGGTGGCGGCAGGCCGCCCCGGCGCGGAGGCGGATGCGCTTGAAACCTATGGGCGCGAGCTTGGGCTTGCGTTCCAATTGGTGGACGATGCGCTCGATTATGGCGGGCGCGCCGCGACCATGGGCAAAAACGCGGGCGACGATTTCAAAGAAGGCAAAGTCACGCTGCCAGTGGTGTTCGCGCGCGAGGCGGGCGATGAGGCCGAGCTCTCATTCTGGCGCCGCGTGATGGGCGGAGAGCGCACGGACGATGATTTCCACCGCGCGGTGACGCTGATCCGCCGCCATGGCGCAATCGAAAAAACGCTGGAGGCCGCGCGCCTGCACAGCCGCGCGGCGGTGGCGGCGCTTGAGAGCTTGCCGCAGAACGCCTATCGCGATGCGCTGGCCGATCTGGCCGATTTCGTGGTCGAACGCGGCTATTAGATTTCGGCGATGCCGGCGCGCATCGCCGCGCTGCGCACGCGCGCGGCGATCAGCACCGCCGCAAGCGCCAGCAGGCCCAACGCGTACGGGCCAAAATCGCGATAAAACACAGCAGCCACCGCAATCGCCGCACACACGGCCATCGCCGCCCAATATATCAAAGCGATGCGACGTCGGCCCCAGCCGGCGCGTTGGGCGATCTGATAAAGGTGCTCTGAATGGCCATCCAGCAGCGAGCGGCCCCGCCCCGCACGCCAAGCCAGCGTGAGCAAGGCATCCGACAGCAGCGGAAAAAACAGGATGGGCGGCGCAAACGGGCTCATCCCGCCGGCGCTGCACAATATGAGTGAAACCAGCGCGCCAACCGCGCCCATGAACAGCGCCCCGCTATCGCCCGCGAAGATGCGCCCGCCCGGGAAATTCCAGAACAAAAACCCAAGCGCCGCACCCGCCGCGCTCGCTGCAAAGCCGGCCGCGCTGAATTCGTGCAACGAGAGCCCAAGCCCCGCCAGCACCGCAAGGCCAATCGCCATCGAACCCATGGCGAGGCCATTCGCGCCGTCCATGAAGTTCACGCAATTGACCATGGTGAACACCCAAAGCGCGGTGCCGATGGCGGCGATTGGCAGCGGCAAATCGATGGTCACGAGCCCAAGATCGAGCGTGCGCACAAGCCCGATGGCGAAGGCGGCGCCCAGCGAGAGGCAAACGAAAATCAGCAGTTTGAGCCGCGGCCCCAGCGGGCGCGCATCATCGACAAAACCCAGCACCAAAAAGCCGTAGGCGAAGGCGGCCCCCATCGTCGCCATGGAGAAGCCGCGCGCTGATACGGCATGGCGCCATTCGCTTGAGAACAGCGCAAGCGCCACAAAGCCGAAGGCGACGCCAACGCTGATGCCCACCCCGCCGCTGGTGGGCGTGGGCGCGACATGCAGTTTGCGCGCCTCGCCCGGCATATCGACGATCGGCGCCCCGATCATCGCCCAGCAGGCGAGCAAGGTGCAGATCAAGGCGACACCGGCGCCAGCGATCAGGTCGATAATCACGGCCACCTCAATTTGAGCGTGGGCTAAGCGCCGGAATCCGCCTGGTCAAGCTGGTTAGCCAAGCAGGCCTGCGCGGACCCAGAAAGAGGGGTTCGACGCAGCAAACGCCGCCTCAAGCCCGCGCGCCGCTTCCAGGCTTTCACATAGCGCAAACATGGTCGCGCCGCTGCCGCTCATATGGGCGTGCAGCGTGCGCGGATCGGCGCGCAGCTGGGCCAAGGCCGTGTTCAGATCCGGCATCAGCGCCGCCGCCGGCGCGTAGAGATCGTTGCCCAGCACCGCCATCCCCGCCGCCGCCGAGGCCGCATCCCGCCATACCGGCGCGGGCGCCTCCGCCTCAAACGTGGCGCCCAGGGCCATCAGATCAAACTGGCGATAAACGCCCGCGGTGGGGAGCGGCTGGCGCGGATTGAAGAGCACCGCGTAAAGCGTGGGCAAATCAAACGGGATAAAATCCGCGCCCGTCCCAAACATGAACGCTGCGCGCGCCGGCACGCAGGCGGGCGTATCTGAACCGAGGCCACGCGCGATTTCGATCAGCTGCGCTTCACTGAAATTGAGCCCCCAAAGCCGATTAAGCGCCTTGAGCGCCGCCGCCGCATCAGAGGAGCCGCCACCAATGCCGGAGGCGACGGGGTAGTCCTTAAACAGCGTCAGCGCCGCGCCCGCTTCGGGCTTGCCCGCCGCCGCCGCCAACGCACGCGCGGCGCGCATCACCAGATTGCTTTCATCCGCTTCCAGATCGGCCGCGAACGGCCCGATGATGGTGAGCGAAAGCACATCGGCAGGCGCGGCCTCCAGCCACTCCCCGCATGCCGCAAAAGCAACCACGCTTTGCAGCGGATGGAGCCCATCGGCGCGCGCGGGGCCAACGCGCAGCGTCAGATTGATCTTCGCCGGCGCCGCGACGCGCACGTTCATAGCGGCGCGCTATCGGGCAGGCCGTGTTCGAGCTTATGCTCGATCGCTGCAGCGTCTTCCGGCTCTTGGCTCAGCGCGCGCCGCCATTGGAAGCGCGCCTCCGTGCGGCGGCCCAAGCGCCAATACACATCGCCCAGGTGGTCGTTGAGCGTGGCCGAGCCTGGCTCAAGCTCCACCGCGCGCTCAAGAAAGAGCAGCGCCTGGCGATAATCGCCGAGTTTGAAGTGCGCCCAGCCAAGGCTATCGATGATGGCGGCGGAATTGGGCCTGAGCTCCGCCGCGCGGCGGATCATGGCAAGGCCCTCTTCCAAATTCTCGCCGCGATCGACCCAGGTGTAGCCAAGATAATTGAGCACCTCCGGCTGCTCGGGCGCGATCTCCAGCGCACGGCGCAGATCGGCTTCGGCTTCATCCCAGCGGCCCAATTGCTCCCGCACCGCGCCGCGCGCGAAATGCAGCATCCAATTGGCCTCATCTTCGGCGAGCAGCGCGCTGTAGATCGGCTCGGCCTCGCCCAGGCGATCGAGCGCGACATACATATCGCCCAGCGCGCGCAATGCGCGCGGATCGCCGCCAGCCGCGTTGGCGCTGGCGATCGCGAGCGCTTGTTCGCCGCGCCCTTCTTCGAGCAAAAGCCGCGCCTCCATGGCGCGCGCGGTTTGCGTGTAGGGTGAGTTTGTGCGCACGCCCGACAATGCTTGCCGCGCGATATCGTAGCGCTCGCTGCGGGCATGGCCTTCGGCGAACAGCAGGCGCGCGTCGTCAAGGCTTGGATCGATCATCATCGCCAAGCTCTCAGCGATGAGGCCGGCGCTGATATTGTGCTCCTGCTGCAGCAGGATGGCGCCAAAGCCGTAGAGCCCGATGGCGGCGGCGCGCGCGGGCGTGAGCGCATTGACGCGCCCACCCGCCTCAATGCGCTGACCAAACGCGTTCAAGGCGGCGTTGTTGCGACCGGCATTGATGCGGGCGAGCATGGCGAGCGCTTCATCGCGCGCGCCCCAGCGCACCAGCGCATCGGCGTGGCGCTCAGCCGCGGGGGGCAGAAACATGCCGCCATTGGCGGCGGTGTCGTAAGCGGTGCGCGCCTCGTCACGGCGGCCGGCGATATCGAACGCCATCGCCTGCTGATACGAAAACAGCCCGCCATAGGGACGCAGCGTGGTGAGCGGGGCAAGCTGGCTGACGGCTTCATCGGTGCGCCGCTGGCCCACGCGCACCCACACCATCAGCGTGCGCGCCAGCATATCCTGCACCGCATCGCCCTCTGTGCGGTCAAGCTCACGCTCGGCGCGGCGCCAATCGCCGGCGCGGATCGCATCGGCGGCGCGCACAAGATGGGCCAAGGCCGGCGCAGCTTCCGGCGCCGCCATGGCGGCCGCACGGCGCGCGCGCACCTCATCGCCAGCGGTGAGGCTCGCGCG
>DAORMO010000015.1:26137-27167 GCA_035440585.1 Terricaulis sp. | reverse complement strand
AAAACCGGCGAAGCGCGCATCGTCGCCATCGTCGATGATCGCCGCACACGTGCGCCCGCCGCGATCGGCCCAACGCCGGTGAGCGGGAGCATTCAAGATTTGCTGGCCTGGGAAGGCCTGCCGCATGTTGACCGCATCGTCATCGCCGTATCGCAGAAGGCCGAAGCGCGCGTGCGCGGCATCATCGATGAGTTGCGCGCCGCGCCCAATCGCGTCGATCTGCTGCTTGATCATCACACGCTGGCGCTGCGCGCGGGCGCGGATCGGCTGGGCGGCGGGGCTTTGGCCTGCGTGCTGGGCCGCCCGCGCAATTTCACCCGCGCGGTGATCAAGCGCACGCAAGATCTCATCATCGCAGGCGCGCTGCTCGCCGCGCTGGCGCTGCCGATGCTGGCCATCGCCGCCGCGATCCGTTTTGACAGCAAGGGCCCGGCCCTCTACCGGCAGCGCCGCACCGGCTTTAACAACCGCCCGATCACCATCCTCAAATTCCGCAGCATGGCGCATGCGCCGGATGCGCCGATCACGCCAGTGCGCAAAAACGATAAGCGCATCACGCGCCTGGGCCGCTGGCTGCGCCGCTATAGCCTTGATGAGCTGCCGCAGCTGATCAATGTGCTTAAGGGCGAGATGAGCCTTGTCGGCCCGCGCCCGCACGCGATCGACATGCAAGCCACCAAGCGCGCCTATGCTGAAATCGTCGCTGAATACGCGCATCGCCATCGCGTAAAGCCTGGCGTAACCGGCTGGGCGCAGATCAATGGCGCGCGCGGCTCAGTGACAAGCGCGGCCGCCCTGCGCAAGCGCGTGAAGCTTGATCTCGATTATGTGGCGCGCGCCAGCCTTTGGGTCGATCTGCAGATCCTGTTGCAAACGCCGCGCGCGATGTGGCTGGGCAAGTGATCTCAGATTCGTGAACGCTGCTCGCGCGCGCGTGATTAGGTAAAACCGAAAACCGCGCGCAGGCTTTGCCGCAAGACCGCATCAAGCGGCTGGGAGGCAAAGCGATGGCGGCACTCATGGCGCGCAA
>DAORMO010000015.1:0-25972 GCA_035440585.1 Terricaulis sp. | reverse complement strand
CGCCCCTGGCGGCTATGCAGTGTTTGTCGCCGGCGCAGAAGCGCATCTCGACGCAATCGGCGCCCGCGCGCTCGCGCACATCCTGGCCGCAGATCCGGCCATCGACACCGCCGGCGCCTATGCAGACGCGCGCGTGTTCGTGCGCTCAGAGCTGGATGTGGCGTATGCCCCGGTTGTGGCGACGGTCGAGGCGCTCAAAACCGCTGGCTTCGCCAACGTCTCAATCGTGGCGCAGCAGGCGGACGAGGCTTAGGCGCCGCAGCTGCGGCAGCTGTGGCTGAGCGCGCCAGTCTTCGCAATCTTCGCCAATCCGCCTTTCGGCCCGCACCATTTGCGGCGCGCGCCCTTCCACGGCACGGCAAGCCCGCGCGCGATCAGCATCGCGCCTGCATCCGCGCCATCAAGCAGCAGAAAGGCGACACGGCGTCCATACATATCGGTTCTGAAGGCGCGGCGCACTTCGACACAGCGCGCCGCGCTCACCAGCCGCTTTAAGGTGACGCTCGCGAGTTCGGCGCGGCCACGCTCGCGCCCGCAGCGCGCATTCATTTCAGGCGCATCGATATTCGCGAGGCGATAGCGCACGCCGCAGCCGCGATCATCGATCGTGTCGCCGTCGAGCACGACAGGATCGCGCACAGGGATCGGCGCATAGAGGAAATAAGTGTTGGCGAAGGCGTGCCAAGCGCGGCGCCAGTAGGCGCTTGCTGCAAGGCATGCTGCGCCGATCGCTACGGCGATAAGGATGTCGCCCTCGCCCGCGCTGTCTAGCGCGAACCCATAGGTGTGAACGAGCCCAACAGCGACCAGCGCGAGAAACGCAACGCAGAAATAGGCGATTTCACGCCGACGCCGCCGGGCGCGCCAGTCCGTCTCGGACATAGCCGCCTCCCGTTGCGCCCATCATGCGCACAGCGCAGCACTGCGCCAGCGCATGCGTAAACGCCAATTAGTGATGCGTGACCGAGAGCCACTCGCGCGCGGCGCGTTGGGCTTGGGCGATCTCATCCTTGCTCATCATGTCGGCGAGCTCACGGCGGCAATCTTTCGCCGCTTCCGAACCGCGCGAGGCCGCAAGGTTGAACCACATGTGGGCTTGGATCAGATCCACATCGCCGCCTTGGCCGGTGGAATAGATAAGGCCCAGTTTATAAAGATTATCGCAATCGCCCGCTTTGCGCACAGCTTCGTGGGCTTCAGCAATTTCAAAATCCGTGAACGCCATGACTGGCTGCTCCCTTGGCATAATTTGGAGCGGTTGGGTTATCCCATATCCGCTCCACCCCAATGGCGTGCATTTTTCGCGCCGCCGGTTTTGAGGAATGCCATGGATAAATTGCGATAAGCTTAAGCGGCGTCAGCCTTGTTTTGATTTCTCGTCATTCACCGAAGCTGCGGTTTGGCTGAACAAGGATTTGGCCGCGGCGCGCACCTCTTCCTTACTCAATTCTTTCTGCTTGCCGATCGCATCGCCCGCTTCAAGCGCGCGCTTTACGGCCGGGCGCGCGGCGATCGCGTCGATCCAGGCTTTAAGCTTTGGGAAATCATCAAAGCTTTGGCCTAGCTTGTGCGCGATGCGCGCCCAGGGCCAGGCGGCCATATCGGCGATGCTATAATCAGCGCCGGCAAGATAGGCATTCTCACTCAGGCGCCGATCCATCACCCCGCACAAACGATTAAGCTCGTTCACATAGCGGGTGCGGCCGTATTCGATGAGCGCCGGATCATCGACGATCTTGGGCGCGTAATTGATAAAGTGGCTCGCTTGCCCGGCCATCGGCCCAAGCCCGCCCATCTGCCAAAACAGCCATTCATCCGCCGCCACGCGCGCGCGCTCATCGGCGGGATAAAACAGCCCTGTCTTGCGGCCGAGATATTGCAGGATCGCGCCCGATTCAAAAACCGAGATCGGCGTCCCGCCCGGGCCGTCGTGATCGATGATCGCCGGCATGCGGTTGTTCGGCGCGATCTTGAGAAAGTCGGGCTTAAACTGCTCGCCCGCGCCGATATTCACAGGCTTGATCTCATACGGGAGGCCCATCTCTTCAAGCGCGATGGAGATCTTGTGCCCGTTCGGCGTGGGCCAGAAATACAGTTCGATCGGCTTGCTCATGAACGCCCCTTCATACTCTTCACACAAATGGGATCGCCGCCCGCCCCGTCAAGCTTCGCCACATCCTGTAGTTCCCGTGATTCATTCAGACACCGTTCAGTCACAGACAGACACACTCCACTTGAGAGAGGGATCTTTCCTTGGGCGCTTGCCGTTCAGGGATCAGGAAGGAGAAGTCTCGTGAAGAAGCAATTGGCCATCGCCGCGCTTGCCGCCGCCACGTTCGCGGCCCCGCTTGCGCTGGCGCCCGAAGCGGCCGCGCAACATCGCGGGGACCGCTATGACCGTGACGATCGCCGCGGAGATCGTTACGACCGCCGCAGCGATCGCCGGGACGATCGTTATGACCGCCGCAGCGATCGCCGTGATGATCGCTACGACCGCCGCGCGGATCGTCGCGACCGTTGGGATAACCGCCGCCATAACGGCTATCATTATCAAGGCCGCTGGCACTACGGCCCGCCCCCGAGCCATTACCGCGACGTGCGCTACGATTATCGCCAATGGCGCCGCGGCGACCGGCTGCCGAGCTATTATCGCTCGCACTATCGCGTCGTCGAGTATCGCCACCATCGCCTGCGCCCGCCGCCGCGCGGCTACCATTATGTGCGCGACGATCGCGGTGATTACCTGCTCGTCGGCATCGCCACCGGCGTCATCCTTGGGGTGATCCTGGGCGGCAGCTAAAATCTGAAGCAGCGCCCCGGAGCTTACGCTTCGGGGCGTTTGCTTTAGGGCTGCACGTAGATCCAAGCCTTCGCGCCGCTCTCGAAGCTTTCTTCGATGCGCGCGTAATCTTCGGCTTCGTAAATATCGGCGGCGGCCAATTCCTCAGCCGTGATCTCGAAAATCACGCCAGGCACGCGATCTTCCGCCTTGCCGGTTTTCACCGCGATCCAATGAAAGCGCTCGCCGCTTTCGGCGATCACTTCTTCATCGGTGATTTCAAGCTTATCGAGCACGTAGCCGATCAGCACGTCGGGCGCGCCTTTGAGCAAGCGGCCGAAATTGGCTTGCTGCACGCTGTCAAGCTGCAGCGTACCGTAGGAGAAAAGCCGCTGCATCAGAGCCCGCCGAGCGCGCGATAGAGCGGGCCGCTATAGAGTACGCCAACAGCCAGCACCGCAGCGATGATAAGGCCAATCGCCCAAAGCCCCCAGCGCAAGCCCCGCCAGCGTTCGCGGAAATCTGAGGCCTGCACGAACAGATCGACCGGGTAAGCGGCGCAATAGAGCAGGTTCGCCATCACCGCGAACATGAACAGCCCTGGCAGCAAAGGCAGCCAAACCGCCCAATCACCGCCCGACCAAAAGAACCCGCCCACAACAATCGCCGCCAGCACGCCATTGTACGCAATGCGCCCCGTTTCCCAGAAACGCAGCGCATCGGTCACGTGCTCGCGGCTCAGCATGGATTAGACGCCCAGCTTCTTCTTCAGAATCTCGTTCACCACCGCAGGGTTAGCCTTGCCGCCCGTGGCCTTCATGGTTTGGCCGACCCACCAGCCGAAGGCTTTGGGGTTCTTCTGCACATCCGCCACCTTATCGGCGTTCGCAGCCATCAGATCATCGATGGCTTTTTCGATCGCGCCCGTATCAGTGACTTGGCGCAACCCCTCGCGCTCGACGATGGCGCCGGGCGCATCGCCGGTTTCCATCATCTTGGCGAACACGTCCTTGGCGATCTTGCCATTGATCGTCCCGTCCTTGATGAGCTCCAGCAGCGCGCCAAGCGCTTCAGCCTTCACCGGCGATTGCGCCAGCTCCAAGCCCGCCTTGTTGAGCGCGCCGAACAGCTCTTGCGTCACCCAATTGGCCGCGGCCTTCCCATCACGGCCTTTGGCGACGGTTTCAAAATACGCCGCAGCTTCGCTATCGCCGGCAAGAACGCCTGCATCATAGGCCGTGAGCCCATAATCGCTGACGAAGCGCTTTTTCTTCGCGTCCGGCAATTCCGGCAGCGAGGCGCGGATCGCTTCGATCCAAGCCTCGTCCAGCACCAGCGGAAGCAAATCCGGATCGGGGAAATAGCGATAATCGTGCGCGTCCTCTTTTGAGCGCATGGTGCGGGTCTCGCCCGTCGTCGCATCGAACAGGCGCGTTTCCTGATCGATCGTGCCGCCATTTTCCAGAATCTCGATCTGGCGGCGGCTCTCGAACTCGATCGCCTGCATCATGAAGCGTGTGGAGTTCACGTTCTTGATTTCGCAGCGCGTGCCAAACGCCGTCCCCGGCTTTCGCACCGAGACGTTCACATCCGCGCGCATGGAGCCTTCCTCCATGTTGCCGTCGCAGGTGCCGAGCGCGCGCAGGATCGAACGCAGCTTGTTGAAATAAGCCGCCGCCTCTTTGGCGCTGCGAATATCCGGGCGCGAGACAATCTCCATCAGCGCAACGCCGGAGCGATTCAAATCCACGAACGTCTCGTTCGGCGAAAGATCGTGGATGGATTTGCCGGCGTCTTGCTCAAGGTGCAGACGCTCGATCCGCACCACAATCGGCTCCTCGCCCTCGGGCTCCACCTCGATCTGGCCTTCGCCGACGATCGGGTGCTGGAATTGGCTGATCTGATAGCCTTGCGGCAAATCGGGGTAGAAATAATTCTTCCGGTCAAACCGGCTGACGCGATGGATTTCCGCATTGAGCCCAAGCCCGGTGCGGATCGCCTGCTCGACGCAGAATTTGTTGATCACCGGCAGCATGCCCGGCATCGCCGCATCAACGGTCGATACATGCGCGTTCGGCGCGCCGCCGTAAGCTGCGCTGGCGCCGGAGAACAATTTGGCGTTCGACGTCACCTGCGCGTGGACCTCAAGGCCCACGATGATTTCCCAATCGGCTTTTTCCCCGCGCACGATCTGATCGGGCCGGGCGGAACGGACGTCTAAAATGCTCATACAGGGGGATTAGGGGAGCAGCGCGGGCTTTGTCCAGGGGCGATACGGTAGAGGCTTGGCGCCGGGCGCCGGTTGGACAAAACTGCGCCGATCCCCATTTGGAGGCGATGATGCCTGCCCTCCGCCATATCGCCGCCGCCGCCCTCGCCGTTTGCGCGCTCACCGCCTGCGCCGGCGCCCCGGAGCCCACGCCCGTGACAGAGCCGCCCGCCAATGCCTGCGCTGTTTATGAAAGCAGCGATTGGGCCGCCTGGATCAACGCCATGCCCGGCCCCGGCGCGCAGCGCACGCTGCACGTCACTGGCCGCATCGTTGTCCCCACCCCGAATTATACGGCCACGCTCACCGCCGGCATCGCTGACCGCAGCGCCATCCCGGTGCAGCAGATCAATCTCAATCTGGCGACGACGGACGGCATGGCCCTGCAAGTGCTGACCCCGCTTGAGGTGCGCTACGAAGGCCCGGCCATCGCCCAGAATTACCGGGCGATCCGCATCATGTGCGGCGGGCGCGCCATCGCTGAGATCACCGAGATCGAAACCGCGCACTAAGCGACCAAGAAAAAGCCCCCGCATTGCGGGGGCTGGGGCCAAGGGGGTCAATGGCCCAAGCACGCACGGGCGCCGCTTACGTCAGAGCAAAAATAGCCCCAAAGCGGCGATCCCGAAAGCGAGCGCTGCAAGCGCGTATCGCATTGGCACGCTCCATCCGATTTCCGCACCCTGCGTTGCAAAGTTGAGGCCGCCGCTCGCGCCTCTGGCGAAACCGGCCCCTTCCAGCACGCAATTCCCCCGAATGCTTAAGGCCCGCGCTTTGCACTTGGCCCAAGCATGCAAGGCGAAGAGACTTTCCATCCTGACACCCGGGCGCTGCTCACCTACGGGCGCGCGCTCGCTGGCGCGCAGAGCCCGCCCAAGCGCGGCCGCGCCGATCAGGTGCTTGAGCGGCTGTTCGTGATCGAGCGCATGGCTGAGGGCAGGCTGCCGATCCGCACCTTCGGCCGCGATCTCATCGACCTGTTCGGGGCCGATCTGCGCGAACACGATTTCACCCGTTTCTTCCTCGCGCCTGATCTTGAATTGCTGCGCGCGCTGATCCGCGCCTGCGAAGCGGCGGGCGAGCCCGGCATCATGCGCATCACCGCCGAGATGGGTGATGGGAGCCGGCTGGGCGCGGAATTGCTCATCACCCCGCTCAAGGTCGACTCGCACCTTGGCTATCGCTTCTTGTGCATGTTCCAGGCGCTTGGCGGGCAGGCTTTCACGCACGGGCAAATGATCCAACGCCTGCGCGTAGGCTCACTGCATCCGCCCGCGGCCAAAGCGCCGGCTAAGCTGCGCCTTGCGGTGGTGAACGATTGAAGCGCCGCCCCGCGCTCAGTTGACAATGAATCGCAACTAACTAGAGACTCACCGCGCCCGCAACGGGTGCAAAGGTGAGTTCTCATGATGCGCGGCCTTATTCTTTCCTATGCGTTTGCCGCCCTCACGCTCTCCGCGTGCGGCCAGCAGGCAGAGCACAGCCCCGCGCATCAGATGGCGGAAGACGCCGCCGATTTCAGCACCGATAAGCCGGCCTATCTCACCCAACTCATGCTCATTCGCGGGCATTTGCAGGCAGGCGCCGCGCTTTACGCTGCGGGCGAAGCCGCAATGGCCGCCACGCACATGAAGCACCCCGAGGATGAATTATACGCGCAGCTCAAGCCCGCGCTGCCCGCTTGGGGCGCAACCGATTTCGCTGGCGCGCTGCAGGCGCTGGCCGCGAGCGTCGAAGGGCGCGCGGCCCCGAGCCAGGTTGAGGCAGATCTCGCCAATGTGCGCGCCGCCATCGATGCGGCGGCGGACGCCTCCAATCCGAGCGCGCGCGAACTCCTGCTCGCCAGCGCCGCAACACTGCGGACGGCGGCCGACGAATTCGACATCGCGCTGACGGACTCGGCAGTCACGGACATTCACGAATACCAAGACGCCTACGGCTTCATGATCACGACGCTGGAGTATTTGACGCGG
The DNA here is from genome assembly GCA_035440585.1 of Terricaulis sp. Lineage (GTDB taxonomy): Bacteria > Pseudomonadota > Alphaproteobacteria > Caulobacterales > Aquidulcibacteraceae > Vitreimonas. The sequence goes on along the minus strand of DAORMO010000015.1, from coordinate 18,951 downwards.
TTTGAGTCGACCGATCCGGCTGTCCAAAGCGCGCTCGCCACCGCGCGCGCGCAAGCCGCGCTTGCGCTCGCCGTGCTCCCGCCCGCGCAAACCGCAACGCGCGCGGAAACGATCCACGCTGCTGCGGCGCAGATCGAAGCGGCGGCACAGGGGTTAGAGTAAAATCGACCCCAAAGTCAGCGCCGCGCCGGCATCAAGATCGGCGTCACCGGCTCCCCGCGCGGGGCGCCCCACGGAATGGTGATGCGGCTAAGCCCCGGGCCCATGTGCAGGTTCACATGGGCGGTGCGATTATCGGCGTTTGTCTCATCCGCGATCACGCCGCCCGAATTGCGGTTGCGCTCCATATGGATCGAAGCGCCCAGCGGCGCCACCACCACGCGGATGACGCTGCCAGCCTGAATAGTGCGCGAGATCAGCGTGAAATTCTCGAAGCGATATTCATCGATCTCGCCTGGCGTCACCAAGGTTTGCTCGCGCACGCTGTCGCGATAACGGGCGCGCACCCAATCCTGCGCCAGGAAGATCACATCGCCGTTGCGGCGCACTTCGTAGAGCGCGAGGCGAATGTCTGTATCGGGCACATCCATGGAGAGATGCAGCTCAGCCGATGGGAAGCCGATAATATCGGTCGCACGACGCAGCGGCGCGCTGTCATAGACAAGCCCATCGCCATCGATGCGGCGCATCAAGCCAGCATCCGTCATGTAATTCAGCGAGACCAATTCACCGCCTTCATACCCTTCATTGTAACCGGGGTGGGACGGATCATAGACATAAGCATCCGCCGCCTGCTCAGGCGCCGCCGCCGGGCCAACAACGCCGCGGGCGGCGATCGATTGCGCGGTGCGATCAGGCGAGCTTAGCCACCAATCCTCCCGCGCGCGCGTCATCGCCGCAAGGCTTGGCGCGCTGCGCCATTCATTGGCGCCCAGCACGTAATAAACAACATTATCGCGCAGGAAGGCCGGCTTCTCCGCGCCCTTCAACGTGTAATCCCACCACGCCACATGCAGCGCTTTCACATCCAGCAATGAATTGGGTCCAAGATCGAGCCCGCCCATCATGCGTTGCGGATTGCGCGTGCCCGGATGATTCCAGGGGCCAATGACGATGTAGGAATTGGCCGCAGCCTCCGGCGTTGCATGCTGCAGATGAAATTCGCGGAAGCGCACGGTGCCAACGCCGTCAAAATGCGCGCCGATCGAAAGCGTGGGGATGGTGATCCCCGCATAGCGATCCTGCGCGATTGAAGCCGCATCCCAGAATGCATCCCAGGTGGGATGGTTCATCCAATCCTGCCAGATTTGGCTCGGATAGCCGACAAGCTCGTCAAAGCGGCGCAGGGGCGTATCCCCGCGCGCGAGATCGGCGTAGGCGCCAAGCCAGAACGCCGTGTCGTAAGCGACGAGGCGATTTTGCGTCGCTCCCGCCGTCATCACCACCCAATTGAAATTGAACGGGCGATGCACGTTGCTTTGATGGATGCCGATGTCCCATCCCACATAGCCGGCGGAAGCTGGCACAATGGTGCGCAGTGCGGGCGGAACCTCACCGGCGACGATCCAATGGTTCTTGCCCGCGTACGAGCCGCCCCACATCGTCACCTGCCCGTCAGACCAGGGCTGCTCGGCGATCCATTGCACAACATCGTAGCCATCGCGGCCATCTTCGGTCCAAGGGATCAACTCCCCGCCAGAGCCGCCGCGCCCGCGCACATTGATGGATGCGAAATTATAGCCGCGCTGCGCGAAGTACGCCGCTACGTCCGCATAGGAATCGGCGCCATAGGGCGTGTAGAGCAGCACTGTCGGCTGGCGCGGCTTACCGCGCGGATGAAAGACGTCGCCAACAACCTCAACACCGTCGCGCAGCGGGATGCGCACTTGGTAGCTCAGCTCGTAGGGCCGCGTGAGCGCCGCAGGCGCTTCCTGCGCTTCGACAGGCGCAGCAACGCCGGTTACCGCCAAAGCTAGCACGCACGCCAAAATCCGCATCATTCGCCGCCCTCTCGATGAAGGGACCATGCTTGCGCACCAGAACGGCAATTACAAATGCGCGCGCAAACCCAAACGTCGCACCCGCTGCTTGGGTTTAAGCCGCCGCATCCTCCGCGATCGGCGCCTCTTCACGCGGCAGCGCCGCACGCCCGCGCATTTGATCGGCCAGTTTTTCTGCAATCATGATCGTGGGCGCATTGGTGTTGCCGCCGATCAGCGTCGGCATCACTGAGGCGTCGATCACGCGCAGGCCTTCAACCCCGCGCACGCGCAGTTGCGGATCGACCGGGGCTTTGGCATCCACGCCCATGCGCACGGTGCCGACAGGATGATAGATCGTCTCGGCCGCGCGGCGGATCCAATCATCGATTTCGCTATCGGTGTTGATGTTCGGCCCGGGCCGCATCTCCGGCCCGCGAAACAGTTTCAGCGCATCCTGGCCGATAATGTCGCGCACCATGCGCACGCTGTCGCGCAGCACGCGGCGATCGGTTTCGCTGGCGAGGTAATTCGGATCAATGCCCGGATGATCGAACGCGTCAGCCGATTTGAGGAACACCTGCCCGCGGCTTTCGGGCCGCAATTGGCAGGAATGGATGGTGAAGCCGTCGCGATCGGCCTGCACCTTCGCATGCTCGATCATCACGCCGTTGACGAAATGCAGCTGAATATCGGGCGCATCAAGCTCCCCGCGCGATTTCAAAAACGCGCCCGCCTGCAAATGATTGGTGCGCCCCGCGCCCTGCTTGCTCAAGATCCATTGGATGCCGACAGCGGGCTTCTTCAGCCCCTTCGTAATCGAATAGGCGGTGATTGGCTTGGTGCATTCCCAGATCAGCGAAACATCCAAGTGATCCTGCAGATTTTTGCCAACCTCCGGCGCATCGGCCACCACCTCAATCCCGCGCGCGCGCAAATCTTCCGCCGGGCCGACGCCAGAGAGCAGCAGCAGATGCGGCGATTGGAATGCGCCGCCGCTTAAGATCACTTCACGGCCGGCGAAAACCTTTTGCGCCGGCTTGCCGCGCCCAGCGGCATACTCAACGCCAATCGCCTTCTTGCCCTCAAACAAAACCCGCGTCGCGTAAGCGCCCGAGATCACTTTGAGGTTGGGCCGCTTCAGCGCCGGCGAAAGATACGCCGCCGCCGCGCTCCAGCGCTCGCCATCCTTGATGGTGAGATGATAAGGGCCAAGGCCCTCTTGCTGATAGCCGTTAAAATCACGCGTCACCGGGAAGCCCGCCTGCGCGCCCGCCTGGATGAAGGCTTTGTAGAGCGGATTGCCGGGCGGCCCGCGCGACACCCAAAGCGGGCCGCTTTCGCCGTTCCACGTATCGGCGCCATCTTCATGGTGCTGCGCTTTTTTGAAATAGGGCAGCACATCGGCATAGCCCCAGCCCTCAAGCCCCATCTGCCGCCACTGATCGTAATCGCGCGCGTGGCCGCGAATATAGATCATGCCGTTGATCGCTGAGGAGCCGCCCCAGCCGCGCCCGCGCGGCTGATAGAGGCGGCGATTGTTGAGGTGCTTTTGCGGCTCGGTTTCAAAGCCCCAATTGAAGGCGCCCGGCGTGGAAATCAGATTGCCGACGCCGGCGGGCATCCGCACCAGCACGCTGGTGTTTTTGCCGCCCGCCTCCAGCAGCGCCACCTTGACGCCCGGATCCTCCGAGAGCCGCGCCGCCAGCACGCAGCCGGCGCTGCCCGCCCCCACAATCACATAATCAAAGCGTTCGCTTGCGCCTTCGGACACCGCTTCTCTCCCCCGGCTCTGACGGCCGTTAAAAATGAATCCGCGTCATCTATCGGTATCAGACTTCCGCCGCGCGCCAAGCCTGACGCAGCGGCGCCGCAAAAGATTAAGCCGGCGTTTACGGTAACGCGCGATAAGGATCGGATGCGCAACGCCGCCCTTAAAGTCGATCTTGCGGCCATCGCCAGCAAGCTCTCCAACGCCCAGATCGGCGCGCGTGAGCGCCGGCGCTTCCGCCGCCTGCCGCTTGTGGTCGGCGGGCGCATGCTCGCCGCCAATGGCGTGGAATATGATTGCCGCACAGAGGATATCTCCCCGGGCGACGCCCGCATCGCCGCCACCACCCTGCCCGAGATCGGCGCGCGCGTGGTGATTTACCTTGAGGGCGGGCTCGGCCGCGTCTCCGGCAAAGTGGCGCGGCGCTGCGGCGAAGGGGAAGTGGCCGTCATTTTCGATTTCAGCGCCCATAAGCGCGAGAAGCTGGCCGAGCTCTTAACCCTCGCCATCAACAAGGATCTTGGCGTTGCAGCCGATGCGCCCTCCATCCCCGCGCGCGCGCAGACTGTTTCTCTCCAGTTTGAAACCGGCGAGGCCTATGAGGGCGAGGTGATCGACTTCTCACTCTCCGGCGTCACCATCCGCACGCGGCGGCCGCCGCCGCTGATCGGGGTATGGGTGCGCGTTGGCGCGATCTATGGGCGTGTGGCGCGGCTGACGGAAACCGGCTTCGCCATCGACTTTGAACAGCGCCCGCGTCGTTAACAGCGCTTTACTGTTCTACCGGCACGCACATTGCATCACACCGTTTCGCCGGAGACGTGCGTGCGCCCTCCGTGCTGAAACGGAGCATGTGACGTGAGCGACGCGGACAATCTGAAAGCCGCCACCGAGAACACTTGGTGGGTCCAGGTTCGCGGCCGCGCGTTCGGCCCCTATTCCATCGACCAGATGGCGCAATTCATGATCGAAGGGCGCGTGCGCCCCAATTCGCAGGTTTCGCCCAACGGCCAAACCAATTGGACCGAGGCGCGCCGCATCATGGCGCTGCGCGGCCTGCGCACGCCAAAACCCGCAAACGATACGGCGGAAATCGCCAACGTGTTCGTGCACGCCGAGATTTTCTCGGGCGCGACGATGGAGTTTATCTCCGCGCTCGAAAGCCTTGGCCGCATTTGCGACATGGCGCCAGGGCTTTGGCTGTTGCGCACCGAGCACTCGGCGGGGGTTGTCCGCAACACGCTCTCGCAAACTTTGGAGCGCGGCGATCGTTTCGTGGTGATTGACGCGACGCGCGATCGGCTGGCCTGGTTCAATCTCGGCCCCGAAACCGACGTGCGCATCTCCCACGTGTGGAACGCCGCGATCCCGATGCGCGAGCAAGCGCCCGCGCGCTAATCGGCGCTAAAGCGGCTCAGCTTCAAATCGCTTTTATAGCGCTTCCAGTTTTCCACATAATGCGCGGCTGAAAGCTGCAGCATCTGCTTTTGCGGCTCTTCCAATTGCCGCTGCCCGCGCGCGGGCGCGCCAGTGATCAGCCAGCCTTCCTCGAAGCTTTTGCGCTCCGTCACCAGCGCGTGCGCGCCCAAAAGGCAGAAGCTGGGAATCACCGCATGGTTCAGCACCGTGGCCTTGATGCCGATCAGCGTGTTGTCGCCGATCGTGCAACCATGCAGCATGGCTTGATGCCCGATCGTGACGTTGGCGCCGATGGTGAGCGGCGCGCCCATGTCGGTGTGCAGCACGCTGCCATCCTGCACGTTTGAGTTTTCACCGATGATGATCGGCTCGTTATCGCCGCGCAAAACGGCGCCGAACCACACCGATGCGTTTTTCTTGAGCACAATCTTGCCAATCAGCACCGCACCCGGCGCGACCCAGAACGCCGACTCATCTTCCACCTCAAGATCAGCGTCAGCGAGAGCATAGATCGGCATGGGGCGGCCTCCTTTGTGCGAAATTTTTGAGACGTTTCGCGTATTCAACGCCTCGTTAACCGGTTCAGCGTCTCCTGAGAACATTCGGATGGGGATTTTCTCATCCGCCCGTCTCCAGGGCCTTGGCCCATTTGTGGGGGAGAGCGTGGGCGAAGAGCGCAAGTTCAGCGCAGCTTCAAAATCGCCGCCGGGCGCGCCCATCACCGACTCTTCGAGTCCCCTCCCGCGCCGTCACGACTTTCACATCTCAGCTTTTCGACCCGCTTGGCAGAAACCCGGCGGGACTAGGCCACTCCAGCAAGGAGACGAGCATGGCGAAGCGTAGCACCAACAAGCGTCGGCAAACCACGCAGGGCGTTCTCAACGTCCAGGAGTTTCAGCGGGAGGATCGCCGCCAGCGCAATTTGAAAGTGCTTGATGGCGGCTACAACCCCGCCAATGACAGCACGCGCGACGCCAGCTTCGTTAAAAACGTCCGCGCCAAATCCAAAGGCCAGCAAGCGCTGCTTGAGGCGATGGATCAGCATTCGCTTGTGCTCGCCCTCGGCCCTGCCGGTACAGGCAAAACCTATCTCGCCATTTCCAAAGCGGTGGAAGCGCTGGAGAGCGGCAAGGTGGGCCGCATCGTGCTCTCACGCCCTGCGGTGGAGGCCGGTGAATCGCTCGGCTTCCTGCCCGGCGCAATGGAAGACAAACTCGCCCCTTATCTGCGCCCGCTTTACGATGCGCTCCAAGATCGGCTTTCGGCCAAGCGCCTCAAAGCGCTGATGGCCGAAGGGCTGATCGAGATCGCGCCGGTTGGCTTCATGCGCGGGCGCACGCTCAACAACGCCTTCATCGTTATCGACGAGGCGCAGAACTGCACCTACGGCCAAATCAAAATGCTGCTGACGCGGCTTGGCTGGCATTCCACCATGGTCGTCACGGGCGATCCGGCGCAAACCGATCTGCTGCCAGAGCTTTCGGGGCTGCATGCTGTGGCCGATAAGCTCGAAGAAGTGCCCAACATCGCCGTCTGCCGCCTGGGAGACGCTGACATCGTCCGCCATCCGCTGGTCGCATCCATGCTGGGTGTCTTGTAAGGCCTACGCCCACGCCGTTTCCTCTGAAATCGCGTGGTGGGACTGGATTGGACACACGACACACTCGCCCCGGCCATGCCGGGGCGTCTCTTTTAGAACCGCGCGGCAAATGCTAGGTTGCGCACATGGCAACGCTCGCCGCCCCGCTTGACGCACTCTACCGCCGCGCTTTCACCGAGTTTGGCGCGCTGGCGCTATGGAACATGCGCGCCGCGGCGCAACCCACGCCGCGCGATGCCTTGATTGTCGCCGACGCATTGCGCCGCAACGGCAATCTCGCAGCGCGTCGCTTGGCCGAGCAAATCGAAGCCGCGTGCCGTGCCGCTCACTAAGGGCCAAATCGCGGCGCTCAACGCCATCGCCTCGGGATGCGATCCCACAAGTTTTATCGCCGGGTCAACGCCGCTCAATCGCGATCGGCCGCGATTCTCCGCCGATATCGACATCTTCAACGATAGCGCGGACCGCGCCTCCGCGGCGGCGGATGTAGGCGCTGCAAGCCTTTCCGCGCACGGTTTCAAAGTGCAATGGGTTCGTCGCTCAGGCGGCACGCACACGCTGATCGCGGAGCGCGACGGCGAACAGGTGAAGCTTGAATGGGTCGCCGACAGTGATTTTCGCTTTTTTCCGCCCGTGCCCGATCCGCAATTCGGCTATATGCTCCACCCCATCGATCTGGCGGCTAACAAGGCCATCGCCGCCGCCAACCGGCGTGAACTACGCGACATCGTCGATCTTGTGACGATCCACAATGAGGTGCTGCCGCTTGGCGCCCTGATCTGGGCGGCGGTCGAAAAAGCGCCGGGTTTCACACCGGAAGCAATGATTGAAGAAATACGCCGCAACGCGCATCACCCGCGCGAGGCATGGGACGCGCTCGCTTCAGAGCCCGCACTTCATCCTGGCGAGACGCTGTCGGGCCTGCGCGCAGCGCTTGATGAGGCGGAAGCCTTCGTCCGCGCCATGCCGACAGACAAGATCGGCTTGCTGTTTCTCAGCGGCGGCCAGGTGATTCAGCCTGACCCCGCGCGCTTAACCGATTATATTGAGCATGCTGGGGTGCGAGGCGGCCATTGGCCATCAAACCCCGACATCGCAGCAGCTATGGCGAAAGAGTTTAGAGCGCGCTAGCCGCGCCCTATTCTTCCCCATCCAAATCGATATCCAGCACTGTCATCGTCAGCACTTGGCCTTCGTCCTCGTCGGCCGAGATGGTGCCGACGAATTCGTCGTTCACATAGACTTCGGCGGAATCGGTTTTGCGTGGGCGGGCGCGGACATCGAGATCCGCGGCATGCAGCTTTTGGCGCAGCAGCATTTGCAGGCGCGAGCGCTCCGCATCGTCGATCGGCGCATCTTTCTTGGCGCCGGCTTTGCGCGGCAGCGCGAGGCTGATGGCGTAGCTCAGCTCGCCTTCCTCATCATCGCGCAGCAGATCGGCCACCTTGTCGCCATCGACAAGCACATCGGCCTCTTCGGCATTGCGCGAGACCACCGACACAGTCGGCGAGCCCAGCATTTTGCTCAGATAAGCGCCCAGGCGCGTGCATTCAGCGGTGTTCACGGAGCCTCTCCTTCAAGGCCCGGAAATTCGGCGCTTGAGCCCCTTAGGTCAAGGCTAATCAAAGTCCCAATGTGTAGCTTCCCGGCGCAAATGCCGCCCGTACATAAAGGACGCCAGCCCAAGTGCGGCGAAAACGCCCAGCACCGCCAGATAATCCCACGCCCCGTCATACACGGTGTCGGCCAGCGTGAACGGCGTGATCAGCAAGATCCCGCCCAGCGCAACGCCTGCGGCGACGCCGGTTTTGATGAACACGTCGCCGAAGAAATAATTGCGATCGATCTCTTTGCGCCCGCGGCGCTTGGCGGAAGACTTGGACATGCCCGCCAGCCTAGCGGGATTCGCGCAGCCCCGGTTTAGCGTTTCGCAGCCGGAACCGCGCGCCCAGGCTCTAGCTCATAGGAGATCACGCAGGCGCGCGCCTCGTCCTTCACTTCCTTGCTGCAATTGGATTGTGCGAAGGCGTCGGCCAATTGGCGCGCCCGCTCAATATTGCCGGCCCAGCCGTTTTGCGTGTCGTAGAGCGCGGCGAACCCGCTCCAAGCCATCATGGTTTCGCCAAGGCTTGGGCTATCAAAAATCTTCTGAAAGGTCGGCTGGAAAAAGCCAAGGCGCGCGGCCAGCGTGCCGGTGTCGGCGCCGTTAAGCTCGCTGAGAAAATCGCTCCAGGCGCGGTTGGCCTCCCGGCACATCGCGATCAGGCGCTCATCGCCCCGCCCTAAACGCTCCAACAATTCGTGCATGCTCACGCCGCCTTTCTAGGCCCAGGTGATCACGCCTTGATGAAGGAAGCACGAAGGCTCACCCCTGAGGCGGGCGCGATGGCGATCATTCGCCCGGGGGCAAGCGCTCCATGCGCACTCGCATGGTTTCGCCACGCGCAAGGCCGCTCAGCATGCCGACAAAGCCATCGCCCTCAGCCCGCCCTTCAAAGCGCACAATGGTCCAGCGCCCGCTCACCCGCGCGGGCGTGCCCGTGAGCACCAGCACATCGCCCTCAAAGCCGCCTTCCCAGGAAAGATCATAGCTCATGAACCCCGCACAGAGAGGGCATGGATCAACAGCGCCAACGCCGCTCAAACGGCCTGCGCTATCTTGCGTCAACTCGGCGCGAAAACCACCGTCGCGGGAGTAGCGGCCCTCCACCTCCGCCGCCACCCACACGCCGCTCATATCCGTGTTCTGCGCGTGCGCCGTGGCGCACGCCGCAAGCGCTGCGAACACCAACGCGCCGAGGATCGACCGGATCACGTCCACCATTTGGCGGCCTTCGTCTTAAAGCCCGCCGCCTTCTCCAGCGCCGCGCTCACCGCGAACACGCTTTCCTCATCCAGCGCCTTGCCGATCACTTGCAGGCCAAGCGGCAAGCCGTTCGCATCGCTGGCCGCCGGCAGCGCCAGTGCGGGCAGGCCGGCAAGGTTCGCCGTCACCGTGAAGATGTCGTTGAGATACATGGAAACCGGATCGCCGCTCTTTTCGCCGAGCGCGAACGCGGCCGACGGCGTGGCCGGCGTCAGGATCGCATCCACATCCGCGAACGCATCACGGAAATCTTGGGCAATGCGCTGGCGCACTTTTTGCGCGCGCAGATAATACGCATCGTAATAGCCGGCGCTGAGCACGTAGGTGCCAATCAGAATGCGCCGCTGCACCTCCGCGCCGAAGCCCGAAGCGCGCGTGTTTTCATAAGCGCCCGCCAAATCCTTGCCGGCCACGCGCGCGCCATAGCGCATGCCGTCATAGCGCGCGAGATTAGAGGAGGCCTCGGCCGGTGCCACGATATAATAAGCTGGCAGTGCGTATTTGGTGTGCTTCAACGAAATCTTTTTGATCGTCGCGCCCGCATCCTTCAGCCACTCTATGCCTTGCGCCCAGAGCTTTTCGATCTCCTCCGGCATGCCATCGACGCGATATTCTTCCGGCACGCCGATCACCATGCCTTTCACCGAGCGCTGGCACGCGGCGCGGAAATCCGGCAGCGCGTTGGGCAGCGAGGTAGAATCCTTCGGATCGTGCCCGGCCATCGATTGCAGCAACATCGCGCTATCTTCGACCGTTTTCGCGATCGGTCCGGCCTGATCGAGCGAAGACGCAAACGCCACGATGCCCCAGCGCGAGCAGCGGCCGTAAGTCGGCTTGATGCCCACCGTCGCGGTGAACGCCGCCGGCTGGCGGATTGAGCCGCCCGTATCGGTGGCCGTCGCGCCCAAGCACAAATCGGCAGCCACCGCCGCCGCAGAGCCGCCGGATGAGCCGCCGGGCGTGAGTTTGGTATCCTCATTGCCGCGCCGCCACGGGTTTACGACATTGCCGAACGCGCTCGTCTCGTTCGACGAACCCATGGCGAATTCATCGAGATTAAGCTTGCCCAACATGATCGCGCCATCGGCGAACAATTTAGCTGTCACCGTGCTTTCATAGGTGGGCGTAAACTCGCCGAGGATTTTTGAGCACGCGGTCGTGCGCACACCCTCGGTGCAGAACAAATCCTTGATCCCGAGCGGCGCGCCTTCCAGCGCGCCGGCCCTGCCGCTTGCGCGTTTCGCATCCGACGCCTTCGCCGCCGCGCGCGCCTTATCTCCGGTGACGACGATATACGCATTCAAATGGGGATTGGCCTTCTCGATCGCGCCGAGAAACGCGTCCGTCAGCTCGGCGGAGGAGAATTGCTTCTTCTCCATCCCGTCGAGCGCTTGGGCGAGGGTCAGTGTCGTAAGGTCGGTCATCGTTCAATCACATCCAAACACATCGTCATTCCGGGGCATCGCGGAGCGATGAGCCCGGAACCCAGGGGCTAACGCACGGCGCTCTGTCGTCCCCTGGGTTCCGGCCCGCGCTCCGCGCGACCGGAATGACGACAAGCGGCTCACGCCAGCTCCTTCTCATAAAACGCGGTCCACGGGCTCGCCGGACAATCCAGCACCGCATCGCACGTCACAAAGCCGGCGCGCTCATACACGCGCTTGGCCGCATCAAAATTCGAGCCCGTTTCCAGCACGAGCCTGGAAAAGCCCTCCGCCCGCGCCAGCTTTTCAATCTCGGAGAGGATCGCCCCGCCGAGCCCGCTTCCGCGCACGGCGGGCGATACAAACATCCGCTTCACCTCGCCCGCGCCCGCATGCCGCCGCAGCGCCCCCATGCCGATCGCGGCCCCGCCTGCATCGCGCGCGATAAAAACGCTCGTGTCCGCCGCAGCCATTTGCTCGACACTCATGTGGTGGCGAAACTCGGCGGGCGTGAGATCATACGTGAACTCGTTCAACGCCTGCACCAGCACGCGCACGTCGTCCTGCAACGGGGATTCCGAGGTGATGATAAAGCTCACGCCTCACGTCCTTCCCCTTGATGGGGAAGGTGGCCGCGAAGCGGCCGGATGGGGTGGCGGCTCGGCGCTTCAAAATGCGGCGCAGCCACCCACTCAGTCACCGCGCTGCGCGCGGCGACAGCTCGCCCATCAAGGGCGAGCATGAAGCGCGCGCTAACGCTCACTCCACCACCTTCGGCACCACGAAGAAGCCGTCCTCGGCCTTCGGCGCGTTCTTCAGCACGCGCTCGGGGTTATCCCCGTCCGTCACCACGTCCTCGCGCATCGGCAAGGAAAGCCCCTCCACCGCGCTCGTCATCGGTTCGACGCCTTCGACGTCCACCTCATTGAGCTGCTCGATCCAGGCCATGATGGCGTTGAGTTCGCCCGCCATCGGCTTAACGCGCTCTTCCGGCAGCGAAAGCCGGGCGAGCTTGGCCACCCGGCGCACGGTTTTTTCATCGATAGACATGAGGCCGAGCTACCAGCGCCCGGCGCCGCTTTCAAGGCTCGGCGGCCGTGCAGACCCCGGCCCAGCCGCCGCTGACCCCGCGCTCGACATTCAGCAGCACAAAATGCCGGCGGTCCTCATCCAGCGAGAGCTGATAATCCACCACCGGCACGTTCTGGTATTCCTCGGTCGAGCCCGAATGCTCCGAGAGGGTGAAGCCGCTGTCGGGCGGGCTCGCCTGCCCCGCCGCCGTGGGCTGCGGCAACAGCTCAAAATCCCGACAATACGTGTAGGTGCAAAGATCGCCCCGCCGGGTTGCGGGGGTGTAGCGGAAATTCACGTGAATGGTGTCGCCCGCTTCGCTGACGCAGTTTCCCGCGCCATCGCAGCTGATCTCATGCGTGGCCTGGCAGGACACGCGCTCAGGTGGCAGCGCCGGCGTCACCGAATGGGCGGCGGCGGCAAAGCCAGACACGCCGGCCACGGCCAGCACCGCGAGCGCTTTTCGAAAAGACATGCCTCATCCTCCGCTTGCGCCCCGCACCGCATCCAACGCCAAGCGTTGACGCGGGGCAAGCGCTAAGCGAGGGAGAGGCGCCTTGGCCATCCTCGCCCTCCCCGATTTCCTCGCCGCCCTGCCGCGGATGGGCGCGCTTCTGGGCGTGGACCCTGGCGAAAAGCGCATCGGCGTGGCGGTCAGCGATGTCTCGCGCATGATCGCCTCCTCGCTCGATACGATCCAGCGCAGCAACTTCGCGCTCGATGCTGAAGCGCTGTTCAAGCTTTATGACGGCCGCCAGTGCGCCGGCCTCATCATCGGCCACCCTCTCAATATGGACGGCTCAGCCGGCCCCTCCGCGCAAGCGGCGCGCGCGTTCGCGCGCAACCTCGTTGGCAAGCGCGATGTGCCGCTGCTGCTTTGGGATGAGCGGCTCTCCACCGCGGCCGTCACGCGCACGCTGATCGAAAGCGACGCCAGCCGCAAACGGCGCGGGCAAGTGGTCGATAAAATGGCCGCCGCCTACATGCTGCAAGGCGCGCTCGATGCAATGCAGGAGCGAAATGTGTGATCGCACTTGCTTGGACCGCCGGCGTCCTCGCCGGCATGCGCTTTTTCAGCAGACGCGGCGCTTTGAAGAAAGGTTTGCCGGCGAGGACGCCGGCGGTCCAAGATGGTTGACGTTATTTCGGCGCTTGCGCCGGTTTTTCTGCTGATCGCGTTCGGCTGGGGCGCGCGCGTGCGGGGCCTGGCCACCGCCGAGCAATTCGGCGCGGTGAACCGGTTTGGCTATTTTGTGCTGTATCCGGCGTTTTTGTTCACGCTGGTTTCCGGCGCTGATTTCAGCGTGGGCGATTCAGGCGAGTTCGTCGCCGCCGTGCTGCTGGGCTTTTTGGGCGTGTCCGCGTTTGGGCTTTTGCTGTTTTGGCCGTTCCGCAACAACACGCCCGCTTTCACCTCAGTGTTTCAGGGCGTGGCGCGCTGGAACGGCTTTTCGCTGCTTGCCGCCGCGGCCGCGCTTTATGGCGATGTCGGCACAAGCATGATCGGCATCGTGTTTGGCCCGCTTGTGTTCATGGTCAACATCATCTGCGTGATCGTGCTGGCGCGCTGGGGATCGGCCCGCGCCACATCGATGCGCGCGGTGCTGGATCAGATCATCGCCAACCCGCTGGTGCTTGGCTGCGCTGCGGGTTTGCTGGCGCAAGCGGTCGGCGTGCGCGATTTCGGCCCGCTCAGCGATGCGCTGCGGTTGCTTGGGCAAGCAGCCATGCCCGTGGCGCTGCTCTGCGTTGGCGCGGGCCTTGATTTCAAGGCGCTGCGCGGCTCGGCGGCGCATATCGGCGCTGCCTGCTTTGGCCGGCTGCTGGTTGCGCCTGCGATCGTCTACGGCGTCGCGCTGCTGATGGGGCTGAGCCCTTTATCCACAGCTGTCGCCGTTGGCGTCGCGGCCACCCCCACCGCCGCAGCGGGCTACACGCTGGCGCATGAGATGGGCGGGGACGCCCGCCTCATGGCCGCGATCATTACCGCCACAACGCTGTTTTCAGCCATCACCATGCCGCTGGTGATCGGCCTGGCGCTGCACTGAGGCTGGGCGTCAGTCCTTTTTGCCGAATGGAGCCACTGGCGCGGAGCGGCCCACAACCATCTCCGGATCCTCATCGAAGCCCGGATGATTGGTGTGGTCGATCACATAGGTTTTGCCCTGAGTCGCCGGCTCGAGCGGGGCGTGGACGCGCGGCGCTTCCGCCGCTTGCGCCTTCCCGGCCCCGAGCCCTGCCACGACAGCGGCGATCGCCAAGCCCACCGGCCGCAGCGCCGGCAACTCATCCTTTTGATTAGAGTGGGGTTTCTTCAACTGACCCTCCCGCTTTAACCCGTTCGACCCGCCCGTTCTCACGATGAGAACAAAACGGATACAAGACGGAGTCTTTGGCGTGAATGGGGCGGAAACGAATTATCTTGCGGCGGTTTGGCCGCACAGCTTAACAAGCCCCCATGGATAAGCGAGGCGCCGGCGTCAAACCAAGCGATCAAGAGACCCCGGCGCGTTTCCGCAAGAAGCACCTGCTTTCCATCGCCGATCTCGATCGCGCCGAGGCCGAAGCGCTGCTGACGCGCGCCGAGGCCTTCGCGCCTTTGCTTGAGCAAAAGATCAAGAAGCTCGACACCCTGCGCGGGCGCACCTTGATCAATCTCTTCTTTGAGAACTCCACCCGCACGCAAAGCTCATTCGAGCTCGCCGGCAAGCGCATGGGCGCGGATGTGGTGAACATGAGCGTGAAAAGCTCATCGGTCGCCAAAGGCGAAACGCTGATCGATACGGCCGCCACGCTCAACGCCATGCGCGCTGATCTGCTGGTGGTGCGCCACGGCTCATCCGGCGCGGCTGAATTGCTGGCGCAGAAAGTCGATTGCGCGGTGATCAATGCCGGCGATGGCAAGCATGAGCATCCGACGCAAGCTTTGCTCGACGCCTTCACCATCCGCTCGCGCCTTGGCGCCATTGAGGGCCTCACCATCGCCATTTGCGGCGACATCGCCCATAGCCGCGTCGCACGCTCGAATGTGGCCTTGCTCAACATTCTCGGCGCGCGCGTGCGCCTGATCGCCCCGCCCACTTTGATGCCAAACGGCGCCGATCGCTGGGGCGCGGAAGTGTTCACCGATATGCGCAAGGGGCTTGAGGGCGCGGACGTGGTGATGATGCTGCGCGTGCAGCGCGAGCGCATGGATGGCGGCTTCTTCCCCTCCGCGCGAGAGTTCTTCTGGTTCTACGGCCTTGATGAAGACAAGCTCCGCCACGCCAAGCCGGGCGCGCTTGTGATGCACCCTGGGCCAATGAATCGCGGCGTTGAGATTGACTCAAGCGTGGCCGACAATCCCAGCGTTTCGCTGATCGAAACCCAAGTGCGCATGGGCGTGGCTGTGCGCATGGCTGTGCTCGAAGCGCTCAATGCGGGCGCCGAACAATGAGGAGCGGCGAAAACCATGTGGCTGTTTCTGCTCTGGTGGTGCGTGGACGATCACCTGGCCGCCGCGCTAGATGCGCCCAAGCTCGGCGAATTGCCGATCTGGGTGCCTTTCATCATCGCCATCGCGTTCTCGACAACGCTCAACGTGGCGATGAAGCGGCGCTGACATGACCCGGCCGACGCTTATCACCAACGCCAAGCTGATCGATCCCGCCAAAAGCACGGTCGAACCCGGCGCGATCTTGTTTGACGACGCAATCTTAGACATCGGCGCCGTCAGCGGCGCGCCAGATGGCGCAGAGATCATCGACGCTGGCGGGCTCTACATCGCGCCCGGCCTCATCGACATGCGCGTCGTCATCGGCGAACCGGGCGCCGAGCATAAAGAGACGTTCAAATCCGCTGGCCGCGCCGCCGCCGCGGGCGGTGTCACCACCATGGTGATGATGCCGAACACAACCCCGGTGATCGACGATCAAAGCCTTGTCGATTTCGTGCGTCGGCGCGGGCCCGATCGCACCGGCGGGGTGCGCATCCTGCCCGCCGCCGCGCTCACCCGCCATCTCGACGGCGACGCCATGACCGAGATCGGCCTCTTGGCCGAAGCCGGCGCTGTGCTTTTCACCAATGGCGATAAGCCCATCAGTTCCTCCCGCGTGCTGCGCCGCGCGCTCTCTTACGCCACCGCTTTCGGCGCCCTCATCGCCAACCGGCCCGAGGATGCAAGCCTCGCCGAAGGCGGCGTGATGCACGAGGGCGAGCTTGCCGCGCGGCTTGGCCTGCCCGGCATTCCAGCGGCCGCCGAAACCATCATGGCCGAGCGCGATTTGAAACTCGCGGAGATCACCGGCGGGCGCCTTTTGGTGGACATGATCTCCGCCGCTGAAACGCTCGATGCGCTCAAACGCGCCAAGGCGCGCGGCGTCAACGCCGTCGCCAGCGTCAACGTGCATCACCTCGTGCTCAACGAAAACGATGTGGACGGCTATCGCACTTTCGCCAAACTCTCCCCACCGCTGCGCAGCGAAGAGGATCGTCGCGCGCTGGTTGAGGCCGTGGCAAGCGGGCTTATCGACGTGATCGTCTCCGGCCACGATCCGCGCCCGGCCGAAGATAAGCGCCTGCCGTTTGAGGAAGCGGCCTTTGGCGCTGTGGGTTTGGAAACGCTGCTGCCCGGCGCGCTCAGCCTCGCGCACAAGGGTGAGGCCAGCTTCAACACCGTGCTGCGCGCGCTGACGCTTCGCCCCGCCGAAATCCTGAAACTGCCGCAAGGGCGCCTCAGCAAAGGCGCGCCGGCGGATATTATCCTGATCGATGCAGGCGCGCCGTTTAAGCTCGATAGCGACGCGCTGAAATCAAAGTCGAACAATTCCCCGTTCGACCGCAAGCTGATGCAAGGGCTTGTGCAACGCACGTTCATCGCCGGCAAAACGGTGTTCGCCCGTTAGGAGGATCGCTCATGCGCAAACTCATCGCCGCAGCATCGCTGCTGGCCCTCGCCGCCTGCTCCACCAATCCGTTTGAGCCGCCAGCGCCGGATCTGCCGCTCACCGGGCCGATTGCTTATTCTTGCGCGGATGGCACGCAGCTCATGGTCGATTACCAAGGCGCCGAGGCGCGCGTGGCGATCATCGGCGGGCCCTCCATGGTGCTGCCGAACGCGGGCGAGAATTATTATTCCAACGGCCGCTACGCCGTGCGCGGCGGCGGCGCCAACGCGCAATGGGAGGTCGGCCGCGCCGCCCCCGTCGCCTGCCGCGGCGGATGAGCGACCTTAAACTGTTCGCGGTGCTGGTCGGCGGCGCGCACCCACGCGCGTCGATCGAATTGCACGACATGCAATTTCTCGCGGCGCCCAGCATTGAAGACGCTTACCCGCTGCTGCGCCAGCGCTGGTGGGGCACGCCCAAATCGCTGCACATTGACGCTTACGCCGAAATCGAAACCGTGGATGGCTATGATGTGGCGCTCACGCCCGGCGCTGCGCGCGGCGATGTTTCGCTCTATTTCGTGAACACCGGCGGCTATGAGCCGGGCCTGTTCAATGAGCTGCACGCGTTCTCATTCCATGTCGGCGCGGGCAAGCCAGCCATCTGGGCCGCCGCCAAAGCGCGCTCGGCGTTCAACTCCAAGCACAAAGATAATTTCGACACGATCGACGATGTAATCGCCATCGATGAAGTGCTGGCCCAGCAGAAGATCGGCCTTGCGCTCACGCCAGCGCCCGGCAAGCCGGACGCAATCGCCATCACCGCGCGCTACATACCAATCGGCTAAGCCTCAGACCTCGGCCGCGCTTCCGCCGCCGCGGCGCTAGGAAACTCGATCAGCACGCCATCGCACATCAGCTTGAAGATGCGCCCCCCGCGCGCCAGAGCCGCCAGCAAAGGGGCATCGGCCGGTCCCGTCAGCCATCTTCGTCCTACAGCGGGCTCCCCAAATCAAAGCGGGCCTGCTAAGTGAGCAATGGTGCTGGCTTTTTATTTCATCCTCGCCGCCGCTGGCGGCTATCTCCTTGGCTCGATCCCGTTTGGGCTCGTGCTCACGCGGCTTGCCGGGCTGGGCGATATTCGCGCCATAGGCTCGGGCAATATCGGCGCAACCAACGTGCTGCGCACCGGCCGGAAAGATATCGCGCTGGCCACACTGCTGCTTGATGCGGGCAAGGCCGCGATCGCCCTCTTGCTGGCGCGCTGGATCGCCGGCGCGGCGGGCTTTCAAGATGATGCGCAAACCCAAATCGGCCTCACCGCCGGGGCGTTCGCTTTCCTTGGCCATTGCTTTCCGGTGTGGCTTGGCTTCAAGGGCGGCAAAGGCGTGGCGACCTACTTCGGCCTCATGCTGGCTGGACTGCCGCCGTTGGGACTCGCCGTCGCTGTAATCTGGCTTGCGATGGCGATGATGTTCCGCATGTCCTCGCTCGCGGCGTTGACGGCGGTGGCCGCAGCGCCGCTGCTGGCGTTGGTCGGCAACTTTGATCTGGCGCCAATCATCTTCACATTGGTCCTGGCCGCGCTGATCTTCTGGCGCCACCACGAAAACATCGCCCGCCTGCTCGCCGGAACGGAGCCGCGCTTTGGCGCAAAAAAAGCCGAAGCCGTTGTCGAAGCAGAGCCCGAACCACCCCAACCGCCGGCCGAGCCTGAGCCGCCCGCGCAAACGGGGCCATGAACCGCACGCTCTCGCGCCCGGAGCGGATCGCCTGGGCGCGGCTGGCGCGCACCCCGCGCATCGGCGCACTGAGCTTTCATCGTCTCATCGCCCGCTTCAAAACCCCCGCCGCCGCGCTCGAAGCGCTGCCGCGCATGGGCGATCTAAAAGCCCCGACCGCTTCTGTCATCGAGGCTGAGCTTGATGCGCTGGAGCACATCGGCGCGCGCCTCCTC
>DAORMO010000014.1:26431-27962 GCA_035440585.1 Terricaulis sp. | reverse complement strand
TTGGCATCCCCGCGCCTGTGGCCGTGGCCACGGGCGCGAGCCAGATCGCGGCCACCTCCTTCTCCGGCATCATGACGCAAACGCGGCGCAAGGCCGTGGATTGGCGCATGGGCATGCTGCTTTCGATCGGCGGCGTTGCGGGCAGTGCGGCGGGCGTTGCGCTGTTTGAGCGCTTGCTGCGGCTTGGGCAGCTCGATCTCATTATCGCGCTGCTTTATCTCGTGCTGCTGGCGGGCGTGGGGCTGCTGATGCTTGCTGAGGGCCTCGCGGTGATGCGCGGGCGGCAATTGCCGACTGTGGTGATCCTCAAGCGCCCGATCCGCACCATCGCGCACAAGCTGCCGTTCCGCATGCGCTTCCCGCGCTCTGGGCTTTATATCAGCGTGATCCCGCCGCTCGTGCTCGGCTTTTTGGTCGGCGCGCTGGCGGCGGTGATGGGGATTGGCGGCGGCTTCATCCTGATCCCGGCGATGATCTATCTTTTGCGCATGCCGACCAATGTGGTGATCGGCACCTCGCTGTTTCAGGTGCTTGTTGTGTCGTGCCTTGTCGTTGTGCTGCAGGCGACGGCGACACAGGCGGTGGATCTGGTGCTCGCGGCGATCCTCATGCTGGGCGGGGCGATCGGCGCGCAATTGGGCGCGCGGCTCGGCGCGGGGCTGCGCAGCGAACACCTGCGCGTTTTGCTGGGCGCATTGCTGGTTGCGGCCAGCCTCAAATTCTTGTGGGACGCCACCGTGCCCCCGCGCGAGCTTTACGTGCTGGGCGGCGGGCTATGGTGAGGCGCGCGCTTCTTGCGCTGGCGCTGCTGTTTTGCGCCGCCCCCGCCGCCGCGCAGGACACGGACGGCGCAGCCGATCTGCCTGCCGCCGTGGCCGAAGAGCGGATCACTGTCTCTTCCGATTATCGCGGCTCCTACATCACTGTGTTTGGCGTCAACCCAGATCGGCGCGCGCGCGGCAATGTGGTTGTCGTCGTGCGCGGGCCCAATGAGCGCGTGACGGTGATGCGCAAGCAGCGCGTGTTTGGCCTGCTGGTGAACGGCGATCCGGTGCGCTTTAGCGAAGCGCCCGCCTTTTTTGCGGTGCTGAGCAATGAGCCGCTCAACAGCATCACAACGCCGCTGCTGATCCATCGCTATCAGCTTGATCCCGCCGCCTCGGCGCAACTTGAAAGCGCCGTGCCTGATGCGGACCCATCGGCCTATCGCGCCGCGCTGGTGCGCTTGCGCCGCTCGCAGGGGCTATATCAAACCTATGACGGCCCGCCGACGCCGGAGGATCGCAGCGGGCTCACCAATTATCCGGGCGGCCTCTTCCGCGCCGTGGTGCGGCTGCCGGCCAATGCGCCGATCGCAGAATATGTGGCCGACGCCTACGTGTTCCGTGACGGGCGGCTGGTTTCATCGCAGCGCATCCCGATTGGCTTTGCGCGCGTGGGGATCGAAGGCTTCATCCACAATATGGCCACGCAATTTTCGTTTCTGTACGGCGTGCTTGTTGTGTTGATCGCTTTGGGCGCGGGCTGGCTC
>DAORMO010000014.1:23734-26403 GCA_035440585.1 Terricaulis sp. | reverse complement strand
CCGCCCCTCTTTCCCCGCGCCGCGGTGCGGCTTGGCTTTTTGGGCCTCGCCCCGCTCGCCATCGCCGCTTTGGTGACGCTCTCGCCACACATCTCCACCGCGCGCCTCGGCGCGATTGCGTTCTCGCTTTATGCGGCGGTGCTGCTCTCGTTCCTTGGCGGCGTGCGCTGCGGGTTTGAATTGATGCGCGATCCCGCGCGGCCTAACGGCTTGCGCTTGATCTTCAGCGCGCTGCCAGGGCTCGCGGGCTGGGCGCTGGCGGTGTTTGTGGTGTTTTTCACGGCGGCGCTTGGCGCGGCGGCGGCGTTTGCTGGCCTCTTCGCCGCGCAAGGCTGGTGGGATCAAACCAGCGCGCGCGATGCGGAGGCGCCGCCCTGGTATCCGATCCTGCGCCAAGTGCTGACAGGCGGGGCGATGATCGTCTGCATGCTCATCCCGCTCGCCACTGCGATGCGGCATCTTTAGTCGCTGAGCAAACGCTCCCAAGGCGCCGGCAGAACCCGCGCCTTGCCCAGCACCAGCGCCAATACGCCCTCGGGAAACAGCGGCGCGAACGCGTCGTGACACACATTCAGCCCGCCAGTGAACGTGCCGAACGCCGGCATGACCAGCCGCGCGCCATCAGTGGCGAAGCAGCGCCGCCGCACGCTGCGGCCGCGCCCGCTGACTTTCGCGCACGGATGCAAATGCCCGGCGATCTCGCCCGGCGCTGCGCCCGCTTTCGGCTCATGCCGCAGCACCAGCGATCCAAGATGCAGCACGTCGCGCACCACCCCGCCCAGCACTTCCGGCGCGCGGCCATCGTGATTGCCTTCCACCCAGATCCAATCGCAGCGCCCGATCATGGCTTGCAGCAGCGCGCGATCCTCCGCGCCCATGCGCGCCACGCCGCCGCCATCATGAAAGCTATCGCCGAGCGAGACGACGATATCCGGCTCAAGCCGCGCCATCAGCGCTTCAAGCTTCTTCAACGCCGCGAAGGTGTCATACGGCGGCAGCATCTGCCCGCGCAGCGCGAAGGATGAGCCCTTCTCCAAGTGCAGATCGGAGACGATCAGCGTTTTGGCGCTTTCGATCCACAGCGCGCCCTCCGGCAGCGCCGTGACCAGCGCATCACCGAGCTTTACCGCAACGCCATCGCCCGCAATCGCCACCGGCGGCATCGCCCGCGCGGGGCGAGCCGAACGCGCAAGCGGCGCGGGGCGGGAGAGCAAAGCCATGGCCCGATCCTAAACCGGATTCCGGGCGCGATGGCGAGCCCCTAGTGCATCGCCTCATCAATCAGCCGCGCCGCGTCTTCCAAAATCGCCTCTTCCGCCGCGCCCTGGATCGGCACGCGGCCGACCTCCAGCATCACCGGCGCAGCGAAGGGCGAAACATGATCGAGATCGCGATGGATGATCCGCCCCTTGATGCGCGCCAGCAGCGCGCCAAGGCGCCTAAGATCAAGATAGCCCTCGCCAGCATCGGCGAAGGCGGCTTGCATGAGGATATGGTCGGGCTCGTATTGCTTGAGCACGTCGTAGATGAGATCGGTGGAGAAGCTGACTTGCCGCCCGGTTTTGCGCTCCGCGCCGGGCCGGTTGCGTTCGATCATGCCGGCGATCACGGCGCATTTTGCGAACGTGGCTTTCATCAGCGTGCTTTCGGCCAGCCAGCTTTCGAGATCATCGCCCAGCATGTCTTCATCAAACAGCGCGCCGGAATCGAGCCCGCCCATTGGCTCCAGCCCCCACACCGCCACCGCATATTCGCTGGCGAGAAAGCCCAGCGGGTTCATGCCCGCGCGCTCCAGACGGCGTGAGAGCAACATGCCCAGCGTCTGATGCGCCAAGCGGCCCTCGAAGGGATAGCAGACCAAATAATGCTTCTGCGCGCGCGGGAAGGTTTCGACCAGCATCTCATCGGGCTTGGGCACGATAGAGCGGCGCTTTTGCATCTTGATCCAATCGCGCACTTGGCCCGGCAGCGCCTTTTGCTTTTTCGGATCGTGCAGCAACTCACGCACGCGCTCCGCAAGAAAGGTCGAGAGCGGGAATTTGCCGCCTGCGTAGGACGGCACGCTCGGGTTCTGCTCCCCCATCGCGCGCACCACCAGCGCGTCTTTGCCTTCCACCGCGACAAGCCGCAGCACCTCGCCCGCGAACAGGAAGCTATCGCCGGGCGCAAGCCCTTCGATGAAATATTCCTCGATCTGCCCGAGCCTGCGCCCCGCGATCAGCGGGCGCGGCTCATTCTTTGGCGTGCCGGGCCTTGGCCGCGCCCCGGCGCGATGCGCGAGGCGCACGTCCAGCAATTGGGCCTCCACGATCGCGCCCACATTCATGCGATGCTGCTGGGCGACGCTTGCGTTGCGCGCGCGCCAGAGGCCGGTCGTACGCTCCTGCACGATGCGCGTATAGCGATCGCGCAAGGCGTAGCCGCCGGTGGCGACAAGATCGAGCGCGCGATCAAACTGGGCGCGCGGCAAATTCGCATAAGGCGCGGTGGAGATCACCTCTTCATAGAGCGCATCGGCATCCGTTGGCTCCCCGCAGCAGCAGCCCATGATGTGCTGGGCCAAGCAATCCAGCGCGCCGATGCGCGCCTCCCCGCCATCCAGCGCGCCCGCCGCCACTGCCTCTTGCGCGGCGCGGCATTCAAGCACTTCAAAGCGGTTGGACGGCGCA
>DAORMO010000014.1:23260-23568 GCA_035440585.1 Terricaulis sp. | reverse complement strand
CTCGCCCGCCGCCATCGCCGCCTCCACCTTGCGCCGCTGGGCGACGTCAAGCGAGCCGTGATGCAGCGCGATCGGCAGCCCCGCCTCATTGATGCGCCAGAGTTCCTGAAACGTCATCTCCGCCTGCGCGCGCGTGTTGACGAACACAAGCGCCAGCTTCGCGCGCTGAATGGCGGCGTACACCTCCGGCATCGCATGCCGCGCGGTGTGGCCCGCCCAAGGGATTTGCGCGTTGGAATCGAGCACGTCGATCACCGGCGCTGCGCCCGGCGGGGCGCGGACGATAAGCGCTTCTCCCCCGCCCCCTT
>DAORMO010000014.1:14357-23197 GCA_035440585.1 Terricaulis sp. | reverse complement strand
CCCCTTACCCTGCCCTCTCCCCCGCGAGGGGGGAGAGGGTTCAACCCCCATCAGCCAACGCGCCAGCGCATTCTCATCCGCCACAGTCGCGCTCAAGCCCACGCGCCGATGCGCGGGCGCCCAGCGCTGCAGGCGCGCGAGTGCGAGCGCGAGCAGATCGCCGCGCTTGGTCGGCGCCAGCGCATGGATTTCATCGATCACCACCACGCGCAGATCTTCAAAGAACACCCGCGCGTGCTCACTCGCGATCAGTAGCGAGAGTTGCTCTGGCGTTGTCAGCAGCATGTCGGGCGGATGCGCGCGCTGGCGTTGGCGCTTGTGCGGCGTGGTCAGCAGGATGTCGGGCGGGAAGTCGCGCTGGCGCTGCTTCTTCGACTGTTTGGTGTCGCCGGTGCGGCTTTCGATGCGCAGCGGCAGAGCCATCTCACGCACCGGCGTCGAAAGATTGCGCGCCACGTCCGTGGTCAGCGCTTTCAGCGGCGAGATGTAGAGCGTGTGCAGCCGATGCGGACGGCGCGGCCCCTCAGCCTCCGCGATCGCGGCCAGCTCAATCATGCTGGGCAGAAAGCCAGCCAGCGTTTTGCCCGCGCCGGTGGGCGCGATCAGCAGCGTGGACTGCCCGGCGAGCCCGCGCCGCGCCAGTTCCAATTGATGCGCCCGCGCCGCCCAGCCGCGGCTGGCGAACCAGGCGTCAAATTGAGGAGGCAGAAGCGGGGCGGGCATCGCCGAGCATATAAGGGCGCGCAAGGGGCAACTTCCAGCGATTGACGGCGCGGGCGCGCGTGTCAGGATGGCGGCCATGCTCCGTCTCGCCGCAGCGTTGATATTCGCCGCCCTGATGGCCGCGCCCTCCGCCACCGCGCAGGGCGCGCCGGCAGCCCTCACCCAGGCGATCGCGCTGACGGACGCGGCCAAAGCCGCCTACGCCTTCGATATCGAACTCGATTCCGAACGCCTGCAATGGCGCGCGCGGTTTCAGCCCGAGGCCACCCCGCGCGTGCGGCTGATCGCGCCTGCGCGCGCCGATCTCACCAACGAACGGCGCCGCGCCTTCGATCGCTTCGCAGAGAGCACGGAAGGCGTTTCCTGGTGCGCCAGCGCGTTTATGGGCCGCATCGCCGATGTGCGCCTCGTGCGCGAGGATGAGGCAAGCGCCCACTACACTTTCCAGCCCACGCGCGAGAGCATCCGCAGCGCGGAATCGCGCCGCTACGCCCAGCATATGCGCGGGGAATTCACGCTCAACAAATCCAGCAACGACATCACCCGCATGCGCATCCATGCGCCCGCGGCCTTCGATGCGATGCCGCTGGTGCGGATCGAACGCTTCAGCATGACGATCGATTGCGCGCTGGCGCCCAATGGCCGCCGCTATGCCGCTGAGACCGTGACGGACATGAGCGGCAGCGCCTTCGGCCAAAGCTTCGGCGACCGCACGATCCAGCGTGCGGCCAATCTCAGCGCGCCATGAAATATCACGAACTTAGCCCCGAGCTTTTGATGGACACGCTGGAGCGTCTGCATCAGCGGATCGAGGCGCGCTTTCCCAATGCGGGGCTGGCGCGCATGTGCGCCTCTTTGATCCAAACAGCGCGGGTTTCGATCGCGCAAGCAGCGCGCATGGCCTCGGCCAATTGGCCGCTCCGCTTTATCGTCGGCGCCATCATCGTCGCGGGCGTCGGCGCGCAGATCGCGGCGGCGAAATACCTGCATTTGAGCGAGTTCGAGGTTGGTCTTTTGGGCAATCTTGAAGCGGCCGTGAATCTGCTCATCCTGTTTGGCGGCGCGATCTGGTTTCTGCTGACGCTGGAGGAGCGCATGAAGCGCCAGCGCGCGCTTGATGCGCTGCACCAGCTGCGCTCCTTCGCGCACGTGATCGACATGCACCAGCTCACCAAAGACCCGGTGGCTCTGCTGCAAGAGCGCGCCCCGCCGCGGCGCATGAGCAAGTTCGAGCTTTCGCGCTATCTCGATTATTGCGCCGAAATGCTGGCGCTGATCGGTAAGATCGCGGCGCTTTACGCCGAGCGCGTGCGCGATCCGGTGGTGATCGAAACCGTGACGGAAATCGAAAACCTCACCAACGGCATCGCCCGCAAGATCTGGCAAAAGATCACGCTGCTGGGCGATATCGAGGAAAGCGCCTAACGCCCGCCTTTTAACGCCGCCGCCGTTTCCTTGGCGATCAATTGGATCGCTGCTTCCGCTGCGGGCGCGGCGCTGGGCATGCCGACAAAACCGTGCGGCAACGACTCAAAGCAATGATACTCAGCGCGCACGCCGGCCTCGCGCAGCCGATCGGCGTAGGCCGAGCCTTGATCGAGCAGCATGTCGAACCCCGCCGTGTAGATCAGCGCCGGCGCGAGCCCGCGCAAATCCTGCGTGCGCCCGGGCGAAACGCGCGTATCGCTCGGCTCAACACCCTCAGGCAAATATTTGCGCACAAAAAATTCGACCATCTCCGAGGTCAGCGGAAACGCATCGGCGAAATCATGGATCGAGGGCGTATCGCTGACGAAATCGACCGCCGGATAAATCAAGAGCTGCAGCAGCGGCCCCTTGGGGCCTTTGAAATGCTGCGCGGCGATGGCGGCGAAATTGCCGCCCATGCTGTCCCCGCCCACCGCCGCCTTGCCGGCCGGCGCGCCATAACGCGCGGCGTTCTCCACCGCCCAGCTGTACGCGGCCAGCGCATCCTCAAGCCCGGCGGGAAACGGATGCTCCGGCGCGAGCCGATAATCTACGCTCATCACTGGCGCGCCCGCTTGCTTGGCGATCAGCCCGCACAAGCGATGGCAATTTTCCAGCGAGCCGATCACCCCGCCGCCGAAATGATAATAGACCAGCATCGCCGCCGAATTATCGCGCACATGCGGCAGATAGAGCCGCGCCGGCACCGAATGGGAGCGGCCCGTCACATACACTTTCTCGGTGCGCACCTGGGGCGCGCTGGCGCCGCCAAACAGCACCGCGCCCTGCTCGGTCTGCGCGCGCACTTGGGAGACAGTGATCTTGCCCCAATCGGCGCTGCGCTTGCGCGTTTGATATTCGAGAAATTGAAAACGCGGATCGAGCTGCATCTCGCGCACGATGCGCGCTTCGCCGCCCGAGGCTTTGATCAGCGCAGCATCCGAACGCGACAATGCAAGATGAACCAGCGCTTTGCGCAGCCAGGACAAACGCTTCCCCTATTCCTTGCGCGACGCGCCCGGCAAACCTTTGAGCACAAGCCCAGCAGCGAAGCGAGCGGCCGATTCCGGGTCGGGCGGCGAACGCCGCAGCATCGCCGCCCCAACCTCCTGCGCCAAACCGATGCAGCCGGGCGCGAGATAATCGGAATCGAGCCGCGGCGCCAATCCGCGTTCGATCGCATCTTCGATGCCGAGGCGCACCTCTTCGTAGATCGCCGTCATTTCCGGGGTGTCTGTGCGCAGATGCGGCTGGCGCTCATCCACGGGCCGGCCTTCGTGACGGTTTTCTTCAAGCACGAAACGAAAATATGCGAGCAGCGCGCCGTAGAGATATTGCTCAAAATCCTTCGCCCGCTCGCGCGCGGCGCGGAGGATCGGGCGGAAGCGACGCGCGCCATCATCGGCCAGCGCCTCAAACACCTCCTCCTTGGAGCGGAAGTAATTGTAGAATGTGCCCGAAGCCAAAGCCGTGCCGCGAATAATGTCGCGCACGGTGGCGGCTTCGTAGCCCAGTTGCGCAAACACACGCCGCGCCGCCTTGAGGATCGCCTCGCGGTTGGCCGCCTTGGCGCGCTCGCGTTTGCCCACCGGCTCGATCGCCGCCGTCTCGCTCATGGCCTTCCCCGGATGGAACTCGGGCTGCACTCGGCCACAAAAGTGACGGCCCGTCAATTTCCGCGACGTTGGCGGCGGCGGCGAGACCGGCTAGCACGTTTCGCATGAGCGAACAGAACCAACCCGGTTACGGCGTCGGCGCCGAAAGTCTTGAGCGGGTCCGATCGATGCTGGCGTTCACGCCCCAGGCGCGGGCGCTGGGCATTGAGCTGATCCGGCTGGAGCCGGCGCGCTGCTGGGGCAAAGCGCCCTACAAGCCTGAATTGATTGGCGATCCTGATACCGGGGTGATCGCCGGCGGGGTGCTCACCACGTTTCTCGACCAGATCTCAGGCGGGGCGGTGTTCGCCGCGATGAACAAGCCGGTCGTTACCGCCACGATCGATCTGCGCATCGATTACATGCGCCCGGCCACGCCGGGCCAGGACATTCTCGCCGAAGCCCATTGCTACAAGATCGGCCGCAGCGTCGCCTTCGTGCGCGCCGTGGCTTACGAGCAAAGCCCCGACGATCCGATCGCCCACGCGGTGGGCGCTTTCATGATCAATTCCGACGGCGGGCGCAAACCCGGCGCGAACCTCAAGGAGCCGCGCCCATGAGCGCCCCGCCAAAGGCTCGGCTGACAAACGCGCTCGCCCGCGTGCCTTACGCGCAGTTTTTAGGCGTGCGCGCCGAGCTGCACGGCGACGAACTGACCTTGGTGCTCCCATACGCCGAGCACCTGATTGGCAACCCGATGCTGCCGGCGCTCCATGGCGGGGTTGTGGGCGCGCTGATGGAACTCACAGCGCTCACCCAGCTCGCGGTTGCGGCGCGCTCAGAAAAATTCCCAAAAACCATCGACATCGGCGTGGATTACCTCCGCTCCGGCCGGCCTGTGGATACGTTTGCGCGGGCGCGCGTGGTCAAGATCGGGCGGCGCATCGCCAATGTGCAGGTCGAAGCCTGGCAAGACGCGCGCGACAAACCGATCGCGGCCATGCACGGCCATTTCCTCATGCCCGAAGACGAATCACCCAGCTGAGGACAGCTGCGGATTCTGTGGCGCAACCCCATACACAGCGCCGCCCCGATCGCCTAAGCTCCATATCTGGTTAAAGCGGGCGGACCATGGCGGACGACACTTTCGGCGGGGGCATCAGCCCCGAGGCGCGCATTTGCATCGATTTCGGCACCGCGCTTTCCAAAGCGTGTATCTGTCTTGATCCGACCTTGCCATTGGAAGTGGGCGTGCGCCCGATTCCGCTGGGACTTGTTTCGGAGTCAGACCATCCGCTGCTGACGCCGTCGGTGATGTTCGTCGATAACGGGCGGCTTTTCTTCGGGCCGGTCGCGTTCGGCCATGCGCATCGCGCGCTGGCGCATAACCGCGATCCGCTGTTGTCGTTCAAATCGGTGTTGGCGGCGAAGGATGTCACTGCCGCGCTGAACGAAAAGCTGCCGCCCTCGATCGACCCGACAGGCACATTCCGCCAGCGCGACGCGCTGGTGCTTTATCTTGCCTATCTCGATCAGCTGATCCGCGAAGCGCTGCGCCGCGTGCCAAGCCTGCCGCAAGGCGCGGCGGACGCAAAGCGCCGCTACACCAGCCCCGCCTGGCGCCGCGGCGGCGAGGTGGATCAGCTGTTCGCGGTGATCTTCAATGAAAGCGCCGCCGTTTCGCGCAAGCTGGGCCGGCTGATGCTCTCGCCTGAGGGCGTGTCGATCGCCCAGTGCCGCGATGCGTTGGAGAAATCCGCCGCAACGCCGGTGGACGGCAATCTCGATAGCGGCGTGTTTGAGCCGCACGCGGCGGCCGCCGCCGCGCTCGCCTACACCAATTCGCCCACGCGCTTTGTGTTCGTGTTCGACATGGGCGCCGGCACAACCGATATCGCCGCCTTTGATTTCAACGAAACCGTCGATCCGCCGACATTGGAAGAAATCCACGAGGCGCGGCAAAGCTGCAATCTCGCCGGCGACGAGATCGACCGCATCATGGTGGATCTGATCATGGCCAAGCGCGGCGCCGGCCAGCGCGAGGATGACATCCGCCTCAAGCGCACGCTGCGCCTGCACGCGCGCGCGATGAAGAAGGTGCTGTTCGCCGAAGGCAAATGCACCATGAAGGACGGCTGGAAAACCACCACGATCCGCGTGCAGGATCTGGTTGAGGACGAGCAATTCCGCGGCTTCATCAACAAGCTGGGCGAGCGCGTGGGCGCGAGCCTTGCCATCGTTGCGCACCGCGCGCGCGCGGCGCATGCGCCTATCATCGATGTGGTGCTGGCTGGCGGCGGCTCGCATCTGAATTTCATTGGCGAGCTTGTGCGCTCCGTCGGCCATTCGGCCGCGCCGGGCGTTGACCTGCGCATCGGCCCGCTGACGCCGGCGAACGTGCTTTACGCCAATGTGGATCAGTATTTCGTCAATGTGTTTCCGCAAATCGCCATGAGCGTGGGCGGGGCGTTGGTTGAGCTGATGCCCGAGCGCGTGAGCGCGTAGACCTAATCCCCGAGCGCGTAAGCGCTAGTTCAGCACGCCAAACAAAAACAGCAGAATGATGATGGGCAGCGGAATGCCGATGGCCCAGAGGATGCAGCCTTTGCCAAGCTCTCCCATTTTGCGTGCTCCTCAGATTTTCGGTTGCATTTGATAGGGGCGGCTATCGTCAAGGCGCGGGCGGCCATCCCAGCTGGGATGCGCAGCGCCAAGCCACGCGCCAGCGACTGAGCCGGCAAGGCCAAGCGCAAGCGCCGCAAACGTCCACCACGCCAGCGCCGCGATCGCATCGGCCGCGTTCGCCGCGCTTTCCAATTCAGAAGCGGCCGCGCCCTCGCCGCTTGCGGCGTCAGCCAATTCACCCACGGTTTCGGCGACGCCGCCCGGGATCGCATCGCCGCTTGACGCCGCACTCGCCGCGAAACTCGCAAGGCCCACCGCCACGAACACCGCCAGCGCCCACACCACAACGCCCGTCAACAAACCGCCGAGATGATCGGGATAGCGCGAGGACCGCGCAGCCACGTAAGCGCCCACCTGCAGCGCCACCAACTGCGCGAAAATCACATAGAGCCCGCCGCCAACCGTGATCGCGCCATGCTGCTCATCCAGCCGATACGGATTGAACGCGCTCGCGCCGATGGCAAGGCCCAGCACGTTGAGCACAAACCCAACCGCCACAGCGACAAGCACGCCCGCCGCCACCGAAGGCCAATCAATCAAGGGATGGGCGTAGTGCCGCCCGCGCGTTGTGAAATCGGGATCGTACCGATACGAAACCATGGCGCCCTCCGGGTGATGCTCACCCGGCTAACGAGCGGTATGGGTTTCAGTTCCCGGTTGCGAACGAAATCGCGCGCGCCACCAGCGCATCGGTGGAATTGATCAGCGGAACCGCAAGATCATCGGAATTGAGCACGAGCGGAACTTCGGTGCACGCCGCCACGATCGCTTGCGCGCCGCGCGCATTGAGATGGGTGGCGTGCGCGCGCATCGCGTTGCGCGCCTCAACGCCGACATCGCCGGCTTTGACGCCGAAGATCAGCCGCATGAACCCGGCCTGCGCCTCATCATTGAGGAACAAGGCCTCAACCCCGCGCGCAGCGAAAGCGTTTTGATAGAGCTTGGCGCGGCGGCAGCCGTCAGCTTCAAGCACGCCGACGCGGGTTGCGCCTGTAGCCGCCGCTGCATCTGCTGTGGCTTCGATCATAGAGAGCAATGGCGCGCTAATGGCGGCCTTGATCTCATCTTCAAACGCATGCGCGGTGTTGCAGGCGATGATGATGCAATCGGCGCCCATGCGCTCAAGCCCCGCAGCGCTGGCGGCGAGCGCCGGGCCTGGGCTTGGCCCCTTGCCCGCGATCGCCGCATGCCGATCGGGGATGCGCGGATTGTTGTCGATCAGGATGCGTAAGTGATCCTGATCGCGCTTTGCGCCAGTGGCGGCGATCAGCTTGGCGAACAAATCCGCCGCCGCCGCCGGCCCCATGCCGCCGATCACGCCGATGGCTTTGGGCTCGGCCACGCGCCTAGGCGTTCTTGCGCAGCGTCAGCGCCGAATAATCGTGGATCGCCTGCTCTGTCAGCGCGCCGGGCTTGAATGCAAGCCCCGCGATCTCACGCACGGGCGTCACTTCCGCAGCAGAGCCGGTGAGGAAGCACTCGCTGAAGCTGGCGAGCTCATTGGGCCAAATCGCCCGCTCGACCACCTCGATGCCGCGCGCGCGCAATTGGCTGATCACGGTTTGCCGCGTGAGCCCGTTGAGGAAGCAATCGGGATACGGCGTGTGCACCACGCCATCCTTGATGAAGAAAATATTCGCGCCCGTCGCTTCCGCGATCTGGCCGCGCCAATCAAACATCATCGCATCGTCAAAGCCCGCATCGGCCGCCGCATGCTTGGAGAGCGTGCAGATCATATAAAGCCCCGCCGCCTTGGCGTTGACGGGCGCCGTATCCGGCGCCGGCCGGCGCCAGGGCGCGACCATGAGGCGAATGCCCTTCATCTTATCGGCGAAATAATCGCCCCATTCCCAGGCGGCGACGCCGACATGCACGTCGTCGCGCTTGGCCGCCACGCCCATCTGCGCCGAACCGCGCCACGCGATCGCCCGCAGATAGCAATTGGAAAAACCCTGCTTCTTGATCAACTCGGCCTTCACCCGATCAATCTCTTCGGCCGCGTACGGCACTTGAAAGCCAAGCAAGCGCGCAGACATATGCAGCCGCTCACTATGTTCGCGGCTTTTGAACACGACGCCCTCATAGGCGCGCTCGCCCTCGAAGACAGCCGAAGCATAATGCAGCGCATGCGTGAGGACATGGACCTTGGCTTCGCGATGCGGAACGAATTCCCCGTCGAGCCAAATCCAACCGTCACGATTATCGAATGCCTGCGCGGCCATAGGCCCATGCTCCTATAATGATTGCCCCCTTGCGGGGCCGCCGTCCTGATGGGATGGAATTGCAAAGTTTTGCGGGCACGGCAGTATGTCTGTCAATCAAGGATGCGCAGCCGCGCAAGAAAATGCCAATATCTTCGTGAGCATGAGC
>DAORMO010000014.1:5433-14337 GCA_035440585.1 Terricaulis sp. | reverse complement strand
ATAGGCGCCCGATGAGCACCGCTTTCGACGCGCTCGACCGGCCCCCGCACCTGCTGCTGGTGGATGATGACGATCGCATCCGCGATCTCTTGAAGCGCTACCTCACCCAAGCCGGCGCCCGCGTCTCGGCTGCGGCGGATGCGGCGGGCGCGCGCAATCTGCTGGCCTCGATGGATTTCGATCTGCTCATCTTCGATGTGATGATGCCGGTGGAGGATGGGTTCTCGCTGGCGGAAGCCGTGCGCAAGACATCCAAAGTGCCAATCATCCTACTTACCGCGCGCGGCATGCCCGAGGATCGCATTAAAGGGCTTTCCATCGGCGCGGATGATTATGTGGCCAAGCCGTTTGAGCCGGCGGAGCTTACGCTGCGCATCAACGCCATCCTCCGCCGCACGCAAACCGCGCGCAACGAAACGCCGGAAACCATCCTGTTTGGCCCTTACGCTTTCAACAGCACGCGCGGGGAGCTTTCGCGCGATGGCGAAATTGTGCGTCTCACGGAGGCGGAGGTCGCGCTCTTGCGCATCCTCGCCGCCCGCCCGGGCGAGGTGGTGACGCGTGAGGAATTGGCCAAGCGCACCGGCGCGGGGCTTGAGCGCTCTGTCGATGTGCAAGTCACGCGCCTGCGCCGCAAGATCGACGCAGATTCACGCGCGCCGATCTATCTGCAGACCGTGCGCGGCGTCGGCTATCGCTTGTTGGTGGATTGATGGCGCGCTTTTTCCGCCTTCGCAATATTCTGCCCAAGGGGCTCTATTGGCGCACGCTGCTGATCATCGTTGTGCCGGCGGCGCTGCTGCAGCTCACCATCACGCTCGTGTTTCTCGATGATCATTGGCAGGCCACCTCCAAGCGCATGAGCCAAGGCACGGCGGCCGACGTGGCGCTGATCATCCAGCTTTACGAGCGCGATCCGAGCCCTGAGAATTTCGCCGATCTCAGCCGGCTGGCCTATTGGCCGCTGCGGCTTGATATTTCGCTTGAGCCCGGCGCTGCGCTTGAGCCGCATCCGCGCTGCCGCAACACCGGCTCCTCGCTCGATCGCTATCTCATCCGGGCGCTGGAAGAGCAGATCGGGCGCGAGGTCTGGTATGATTCAAGCTGCCCCGGCAATCAGGTGATGATCCGCGTGCCGATCGCACAAGGCGTGATGGAGTTTCACGCCTTCCGCGATCGCGTGCAGGCGCGCTCTGGGCCCATCTTCGTGATCTGGATTTTGGGCGCGACGCTGTTCATCTGCGTTGTCTCCATCATCTTCATCCGCAACCAGGTGCGCCCAATCGAAACGCTGGCCGATGCGATGGAGCGCTTTGGCCGCGGCGAGGATATGGCCGGGGGCGTTTTCCGCGCACGCGGCGCGCGCGAGGTGCGCGGCGCGGCCCACGCCTTCTTCGACATGCGCGAGCGCGTGCGGCGCCTCATCAATCAGCGCGCGCAATTACTGGCCGGCGTCAGCCACGATCTGCGCACCCCGCTCACGCGCCTCAGGCTGCAACTCGCGCTCATGCCACCCTCGCAGGAGATCGAGGAAGCCAAGCGCGATCTCTCTGAAATGGAAGAAACGCTGGAAGAATATCTCGCCTTCGCCAAGGGCATCGGCGAAGAGGCGCCGGCGATCGTGAACATCGCCGAATTGGCGTCGGAGGTGGCGCGCTTGAGCGGGCGCGGCGGCGCTGACGTGGCCGTGGAAGCCCGCGGCGAAACCGCCATCCCAGGCCGCGCCCGCGCGCTCAAACGCTGCCTCACCAATCTGATCGACAACGCCGCCGCGCACGGGGATGTCGTGCGCGTGCATGTTGAGGGCCGCCCCGATGCGGTGCTTGTGAGCGTCGAAGATAACGGCCCCGGCATTTCCGAGGAGCTCTACGAAGAAGCGTTCCGCCCATTCTCACGCCTAGATGAGACCCGCTCCCGCAACCAGAAGGGTGTGGGCCTTGGCCTCGCCATCGCGCGTGACGTGGCGCGCAGCCATGGCGGAGAAATTCAACTCAGCCGCAGCGAACTTGGCGGGCTGAAAGCCAGCGTGCGCTTGCCGCGCCCGGCTTAAGCAGCCATCTTGCACAACAAATAAGGGAGCCCCCACGATGACAGCGCTGCAAGACATTCCCCTCACCCGCATCGATGGCGCAGCCGATAGCCTCGCTGCGCATCAGGGCAAAGTGCTGCTGATCGTGAATGTCGCCTCCAAATGCGGGCTGACGCCGCAATATGAGGGGCTTGAAGCGCTCTATCAGGAAAAGCGCGCCGCCGGCCTTGAGGTGCTGGGCTTCCCCGCCAACAATTTCAAAGGCCAAGAGCCGGGCACGGATGCGGAGATCGCTGATTTCTGCTCCACCACGTTCGACGTGCATTTTCCGATGTTCTCAAAAATCTCCGTCGTCGGCGCTGATCAGCATCCGCTCTATGCGGCGCTGACAAGCGCGCAGCCCGCCGCCGCTGGTGAAGGGCCGATGCGCGAAAAGCTGAAGGGCTTTGGCATCCCCACCAACGATCCGCCGGACGTGCTTTGGAATTTTGAAAAGTTCGTAGTGGGCCGCAACGGCCAAGTCGCCGCGCGCTTCTCCCCGGACGTGCCGGCCAACGATCCGCGCCTGCTTGCAACGATCGAGGCGGAACTGGCGAAGCCCGCTTAAGGGCTGGCGCATGCGCCTCGCCGGCCGCGTCCTTTCGGTGCATCCTGCGATCGTAACGGGCCTTTTCGTTGCGATGCTCATCTGCTTCGGCGCGGATTTTCTGCCCGAACCGAAGCAGATAACGTCTCCCTCAACACTCGCCACGGGAGCAATGTTGCTGACGACTGGCGCGACCGTTCTTTGGCTTTATTGCCTTTACCGCGCCGCCTCCGACCGAAACGTCGCCGCCGTTGGGCATCGCGGCAAAAGAGGCTTTTTATTTGCGCTTCTCGCCGCGGCGATGGCCTCGTCAATGCTATTGTTTCCGTGGGAAGGCCCTGTTTATCGGCCTGACCTGGGCTTCATGCTATGGGCGCTCGCCGGCAATCTCTTATTCTTTTCGAGCGTTTGGGCGGCGGCAAACGCACTCACGCGGTTTGAATCGCGTACGAGGTCGGCAGCGTTTCAGAGTACGCTCGGGACGTTCGCGCTCATAGTGTACTTGCCCTTGGGAATATGGGTGCTTTATCCGCGCATCCGCCGCATGCTTGCAGCGCCGCTCTCGATCTGATCCAGGCCTAAGCGCGCACGCCCGCCGCGAGATCTGGAAACACCTTGCTCACTTTGCCGAGCAAATAATCGCCATACGTGCCGCTAAACGCATGCACATTGGCGCGATCCCAGCGTTCGCGGCTATCGTCACGCGCTTGCGGCAGGGCTTTGATCTCCGCATCCCAGCCGGGATCGAAGAAGAATGGGAACGAAAGCCGCCCGCGCCCGCTGACATTGCGCACGCGGTGCGGGGTGGAGCGATAATGCCCGCCGGTGAGCCGATCGAGCATATCGCCGATATTGCACACCAGCGCGCCCTCGATCGGCGGCGCATCGATCCAGCCGCGCGGGGTTTTCACTTGCAGACCGCCCGCATCATCCTGCGCCAGCAGCGTGAGCAGGCCGTAATCTGTATGCTCACCCACGCCCCAGCTTTCATCGCCATCTTGCGCTGCGGGATAGTGGAAGATGCGGAAGAGCAGCGTGGGCTGCGCAGTGAGGCCGCTGCGGAAATAACTCCGATCAAGCCCAAGGCTGAGCGCGACGCCTTCCATGATCGCGTGCGCGGCGGCGGTGTTCTCGGCCATGAAATCCAGCACCGCTTGCTTCAAGTCCGGCACAGCGTCGGGAAAGAGGCTTTGCCCGTGCAGCGGCAAGCCGGCCTTCACGCGCGGATCATCGGCGCTGAGCTCCTCGCCAAAATAATAGCCCTCTTTCAGATCGGGCTTGCCGGAGGTGAGCTCGCCCCCCAGCGGAAACCAGCCGCGCCATGCGCGCCCGCCGCGCACCATTTCCACTTTGCGTTTTTCTTCCTCCGGCAGCGCGAAGAAACGCCAGCTCGCTGCGGTGAGCCGCCCCAGCGTTTCCGGCGCCACGGCCCACCGCGTAGAAAAATCCCGTATCCCGGCAGGCCGCGCCGATCGCCTCGGCGGCGGCTGCGCCCTCTCCGTCGCGCAGCGCGGAAACATCGATCACAGGCAGGCCCATGGGGCTGAGCATAAGCGCGCGCTGGCGGCGCCGCCAACTGGCGCGCGGCTTCAGCCTGGCTTAACAGTGCGCCATGCAGATCAACCTCGCCCGCAATGATGACGGCGCGCCGGAGATCTTTCGCTCCATCCAGGGCGAAGGGCCGATGGCGGGGCGGGAACGCACCTTCATCCGCCTCTCCGGCTGCAATCTGCACTGCCGCTGGTGCGACACCGCCTATACGTGGAATTGGGAAGGCTCCCCCTTCGCGCATGAGAGCGGGAAGAAATATCGCCCCGCCGAGGAAATGGAGAAGCTGAGCGTGGCCGAGGCCGCCGCCGCCGTGCTGGCGCTGCCGGCTGAGGGCGTGGTGATCACAGGCGGGGAGCCGATGGTGCAGCGGGCCGCGCTGCGCGATTTGATCCAAAAGCTGCGCGCTGGCGCGCCGGGCCTGCGCATTGAGATGGAAACCAATGGCGCGCTCGCACCAAGTGCTGAGCTTGCAGCTTTGGTGGATCTGTTTGTTGTGTCGCCCAAGCTCGCGCATTCGGGCAATGACGCGGCGCTGGCGCTCAACGCCGAGGCGCTGGCCGCGTTCGCGGCGCTGGATCAGGCGCATTTTAAATTCGTCTGCCAAACGCCCGCCGATGCGGACGCCGCCGCCGCCATTGCGGCGCAGCACAACATCGCGCCGGCGCGCGTTTCGCTGATGCCCGAGGGCGTCTCCAGCGAGACGATCCGCGCCCGCCTACCCGCCCTTGCGGACGCCGCGCGCGCGCATGGCTTTTCCGTCAGCGACCGGCTGCACATCCATCAATTCGGGCAAAAGCGCGGGATCTAGCGCTGCGCCTAAACGCTCCCATTAGCAAACACTGATGGCTCCCAGCCCTTTCGCGCCTAGGATGCAGGCAAAGAGGAGGATCCCATGGCGCGTCTGCAAGCTGTTCCGAGTGAAGCGGAGATTATCGTTGCGCCGATCAGCCCCGTGCTGGGCGCGGAGATTTCCGGCGTCGACCTGCGCGCGCCGCTTTCGCCCGAGCAAGTGGCCGCGATCTGCGCCGCGTGGCTGAAGCACAAAGTGCTGTTCTTCCGCGATCAGGATATTTCCCACGAAGATCATGTCCGCTTTGGCCGTTATTTCGGCGCGCTTGAAGGCCACCCCGTCACAGCCACCGTGCCGGGCTTTCCCGAAATCCTCTTCATCGAAGCCGCCGACGGCATGAAGGTGACGGACTCGGTGCTGCCCATCGCGCGCCCGGCCAATAAGTGGCACACGGACGTGACCTTCCGCGAGAAGCCCTCCACCGCCGGCATCCTGCGCATCCGCAAGCAGCCGCCGCTGGGTGGAGACACGATTTTCGCCGACACCGCGCTGATCTATTCGGATCTGCCGCCGGACGTGAAAGCCAAGATCGAAAATCTCGACGCAGAGCACGATATTCTCCGCTCCTACGGCTATCGCGTCAGCGCCGAGAAGGCCGCAGAGCTGAGCGCCAAATTCCCGCCGCAAGTGCATCCGGTGGTGCGCCGCCACCCGGAAACGGGCGAACGCCACCTCTTCGTCAATCACGTGTTCACCGGCCGCATTCTCGGGCTTGAGGAGAAAGAAGCCGCCGATCTGCTGGCCTATCTGCTCGATCGGGTGAAGGCGCCGGAATACCAGGTGCGCTTCCGCTGGAGCCCGAACGCCATCGCCTTCTGGGACAACCGCGCCACCCAACATTACGGCGTGCTCGATTACTGGCCGCATGAGCGGATCGTCGAGCGCGTCACGGTTGCCGGCGAGGAACGCCCCAGCCGCTAGAGCGTAAAGCTCGAAAGCTTGGTGCGGAAATCAGCGGTGACGCCCGAGAGCGCATCGCCCATCTGGCTGACGCCTGGGGCGATCACCTCTTCGTACTGGATCGAGACCATCGCCAGCACCACGAACGCCGCCCCCGCCCAAAAACGGACCGTCGCGTCCAGCGCGCTCCGCATATTATTTTTCAAACCGCTCAGATGAGATCCGAACATGGGCCGCGCCTTCTTGGCTAATGCGCGTTCATCATGACGCATGAAGCGTAAACAATGCTTTGCCAAAAGGTTTACGGCGAGCGGGAAAAGCAGTTGTTCGGCAGTAGGCAATGGGCAGTAGGCAATGGGGGCATGGCGATCAGCGCACACACTTCCTATTGCCCATTGCCTATTCCCTATTGCCGTCCTTCGGCGCAAAGCCGGCCCAGCGGCCGAACATTTCTTCGGCGCGGCGCAGGTTCTTATCGAGCGAGGCCATGGTTTTGTTGAAATCGCCGGCGCTGTCGCCGCGCCATGCGGCGCGCGCTTGGCCGATGATGACGCCGAGCCCCTGCGCGCGGGCGTTGCCGCTCATGCCGTCTGCTTCAAGCCCCGAGAGCGTGAGCACCCAGCGCGCGCAACGCACATGCCTTTGGTGCGCCGCCGCCATCAGCACCGGATCGCGATCGAGCCCCTGCTCCATCGCCAGCACCGCCTCACGGTGCGGCTCCATCGCCTCAAAGCGCCGCATGATGAGATCGAACAAACGATCGCGCACGCTCTGGCCCGGATCGAGCGCATCGAGATCATCGGCGATGGCGCGATCAAACGCCTCCTCAGCCGCATCCACCGCATCGCCCAAAGTGGCCGGGTAGAAATCCGAGACCGGCCGGCTCGCCGCATGCGCCAGCTTCACCAGCGTCACCTCCCGCCAGGGCGTGGCGGCGGCCACCAGCAGCGCGGCGCGGGCGAGGTCTCGGCGGATGGTGGAGTCTAGATGCATGGGCGGATGAAGGCCGCGCGAATGCGGCGGCGTCAAGACAGGAGCGCGCTACTTGCCAAGTTCCCTGGAGCGCTGCGTGGCCGCGGCCACGGCGCGGCGCAGCAGAGGCCCAAGCCCCTCCATGCCGCTGAGCACATCGAGCGCCGCTTCCGTGGTGCCGCCGGGGCTGGTGACTTGCTTGCGCAACGCGCCGGCGGTTTCCCCGGTTTCGAGCATCAGCGCGCCCGCGCCGGCCACGGTGGCGCTGGCGAGGCGCTGAGCGGTTTCCCGGTCGATCCCCTCTTGCTCAGCCGCCGCCGCGAGGCATTCAGCCAGCAGGAACACGTAAGCCGGGCCCGAGCCGGACACAGCCGTCACCGCATCCATCAGACGCTCAGCCGGCAGCGGCTCGACGCTGCCCAGCGGCTCAAGCAATTGCTCAACGAGGGCGCGATCCTCCGCCGTGCAGGCGGGCGCGGCAACGTAGGCGGTGACGCCCCGGCCAATGCGCGCCGGCACGTTTGGCATCGCCCTGATCACCCGATCCGCGCCAAGCGCACGAGAGAGCGCATCGATGGTCACGCCCGCCATGATCGAGAGCACGCGCGTTTCGGGCCCGACAAAGCGCAGCGCCTCGGGCGCGACCGCCGCGAAGCTCTGCGGCTTCACCGCCAGCACCAGAATATCGACAGGCCCAGGCGCGGGCGGATTAAGCGTCGCGCCGGATTTTTCCAGCGCGCGCTCAAGCTCCGGATCGAAATTTGGCTCAACAACTGTGAGCGTGAGCCCCCCGCCCTTGCGCACGGCTTCAATCCAGCCGCGCACCAGCGCACCGCCCATGGCGCCCGCGCCGATCAGGGCGATGGAAGGAGACTCAAATCCGCTCACGCTTCTCCGGCTGTTTCGAAAAACGCCGCCTGTGCTGCATCAGCAGCAGCCATACCGCCGAGGATGGCGAAATGGAAGGCGGGCTGGAAGCGCTCGGCCGCATCCATCGCCGCGGCCAGCATCGCTTGCACTTCGCCGATGGAAATTTCATCACGCCCGATCATCGGCATGGCGTGCCGGAAGATGATCGTACCGTCATCGGCCCACACGTCGAAATGGCCGAGCCAGAGATTTTCGTTGATGTGCGCGGCGAGCTTAATCGCCTCATCGCGGCGCGATGCAGGCGCCTGCACGTCAAAGCCCAGCGTGAACAGCAGCGCCGGCAGCTCCGGCCGATAGCTGAAATAGCCGGCGGTTTCACCGAAGGCGCATTTGAAGATGAAATGCACATCCCCATCCTCGGCGCGCTCGGCGCTGAAGCGGTCATCGGCGCTCAGCGCGTGCTCCACCGTATCCATCGGATCGGCGGCGGATGAGTAATCGTCGTCGAGCGTGAGATCCATGAGCTGTCCCCTCCGGGCTCAGGCGCGCAAGCAGCGCAGGAATGCGATCTCTTCCTTGGGATCCGCGCATCTTCCGCACACGAATCGTACCCCTGGTGACCATGGAAGCGCCCGAAGTGTTAATCAGACCTTTCCAACACGGAAGCTTCATACGCAGCTGCGCTTGCGCATGGGGCAGGCTTGGGGAAAGCTCGCGTCGGGACGCAGATGCGGGGCATGGCGATGAAATTTCAGGCAGGCGCGCTTGCGCTTTTGCTCGCGGCAGGCGCCTGCGCGAGCCTCGATGGCGGGGCGCCCGCCGCCCAGGTGCGGCAGGCCGATTGCCCGGCGCTGGCGAATGTCGATCTGCCCCGGCTGCATGCCCGCTCCACTGAGATCGCGGCTGACGCTGACGCGACGGCTGCGCGCTTAGTCAGCAAAACGCCGCTGACGCCGGAGGCTGAAGCCGCCGAAACGCGCATCCGCGTGCGCGTGCCGCCCACCGGCATGTGGGCGCTGGATAATCGCGTCACGCTTTGGCGCACCGATGCGGGTTGGCGCATGGCCCGGCGCGACATCGATCACCGCCGGCCGCCGCCGCCGCCAGCGCCGCCCAATGCGCCCGCTGATTGGGCGCCGCCGCCCA
>DAORMO010000014.1:5052-5403 GCA_035440585.1 Terricaulis sp. | reverse complement strand
CGAGGATGGCGCGCAGCTCGATTCGATGCTGGCCAATCCCTGCTTGGAATTAGAGCCGACGCGCTTTTCCCACACCATCCCGATGCGGCGCGGGGGCGATTGGGTGTGCGTGCCGGATTCTTCTTATTGGGCCGCAGAGATCATCCAGCCCGGCCGGCCGCCGCGCCTGATCTCAATTGGCTGCGAGAACGATCTCGGCATGTCCGCTTTGGCGCGCATGGCGGCGTCAGCGCGCCTGCCGGCCGAACAGCCGGAGCCAAGCCCGATCGCACTTCCCTTCACCGCGACCTTCGAGATCGTGGGCGATTATGCGGGGCGCGAGATGAGCGTCACGATTGACCCGTACTATAT
>DAORMO010000014.1:0-5042 GCA_035440585.1 Terricaulis sp. | reverse complement strand
CATCATCTGCTCCCGACCGGCCAAAGCTGGCGCGAGACGATCCCCGTCGCCGATGAAAGCCCGCTCACGCTGCACCTGGAAATCGAAGGCTGCGCGCCGTTTGAGGGCCAGTTCAACCCTGGCCCCAACGCCGCCACGCTGATCGTGGAGGGCTGCGCCTTCAGGCTCGTGCAGGACTGACCGCCGCTTGACCATACCGGGAGCCCGCCTTACTTCTCGCCTTACAGAAAGCAAGGCGCGTCATGGCCACCGCAACACTCACCTCCAAGAGTCAGATCACCCTGCCCAAGCCCGTGCGGGACGCGCTCGGCGTCGGGCCGGGGGATCGGATCGATTTTGTGCGGCTTGAGGACGGCGCGTTCGCCATCGTGCCGGCCACGCACTCGATCAAATCGCTCAAGGGCGTGCTGGGCAAGCCGGCGAAGCCTGTATCGCTTGAGGAGATGGATAAAGCCGTGCTGCGGGGCGCGCGCGGCGAATGATCGGGCTCGATACCAATGTGATCGTCCGCTATTTGGCGCAGGATGATCCGGTGCAATCGCCCATCGCAACACGTTTGATCGAGCGGCTCAGGCCTGACGCGCCCGGCTATGTCGCCGCCATTGTGCTGGCGGAGGTGACGTGGGTGATGGCGCGCTCGTATAAGCAATCGCGCGAACAGCTCGCGAACATTATCGAGGGGCTGCTGCGATCGTCGGAATTGATGATTGAGCACGCCGAAGCCGCCTATCGCGCGCTCGGCCGCTTCCGCACCAGCAAGAGCATCGACTACGCCGACGTGCTGATCGCAGAGATATCGACGCTAGCCGGCGCCCGCGAAATCGTGACGTTCGATAAGCGCGCCGCCGCCGATGGCGGCATGCGCCTGCTCAAATAGCCTCAGCCCCTGGCCTTCAGCGCAGCTTCCAGCGCCTCGACGCGGGCGCGGAGGTCGTCCGCTTCGGCGCGGGCGTCGGCGGCTTGCTGCTTGACGGCCTCGAACTCATCGCGGCCCACGAGGTCCATTTCGGCGACGAAGCGGTCAGCCTGGGCGCGCATGAAGCTTTTGGCTTCCTCGCCCGCGCCTTGGGCCACGCCCATTGCGCCCGTCATCAAACGGGCCAGATCATCGAACACCGAGCTTGTCGTTTGCATGTGGACCGAACCTCTCCCCCCACATAAAGCGTCGGACCTTAAATGCGACCCAAGCCTTGGATCATCTGCCGTGTCGCATTAAAGGTCCACAAGACGCTTTAGATTCAATATCTTCTAAAGCAACTTATGGACTTTAAATTCGCACGGCGCTCGCCATCGCGCTCAGGCGAATTTAAAGTCCGTTGCTTTAGAACCCCGGGGGCCGCCGGGGCAATGCGGCCAATCAGCTAAACTTGAGGTGCGCGCCGTGCTGGAAATGGCCCTTCAATTCCCGGAAATCGACCCGGTGGCGCTCAGCCTCGGCACGCTGCCGATCGGGGACGGGCTGCGGCTCGATCTGCGCTGGTATGCGCTGGCCTATATCGCCGGGCTTTTCCTTGGCTGGCGCTGGATGGTGTGGCTGATCCGGCGCGATCGGCTCTGGGCGCCCGGCAAGCCGGCGCTTTCCGTGCCGATGGCCGATGATTTCCTGTT
This sequence comes from Terricaulis sp., assembly GCA_035440585.1. Taxonomy (GTDB): domain Bacteria; phylum Pseudomonadota; class Alphaproteobacteria; order Caulobacterales; family Aquidulcibacteraceae; genus Vitreimonas. The sequence goes on along the minus strand of DAORMO010000014.1, from coordinate 3,434 downwards.
CTGGGCGACGCTGGGCGTCATCCTCGGCGGGCGGCTTGGCTATGTGTTGTTCTACAAGCCCGAGATTATTTGGACGAACCCGGCCGAGGTGCTGCAGATCTGGCAAGGCGGCATGAGCTTCCATGGCGGGCTGATCGGCGTGGCGGTGGCCGCGTTCTTCTTTGCGTTCCGCATCCATCAGGGGATCAAGCCGCGCACGCACGTGGATGAGGATCAGTTCGCGGCGCTGGCTAAGAAGCACGCCACAGCGGAGCGCCCCAGCGACGGCGGGCCTTTCGTGCGCTTTAGCGGCATAGGCTGGCTGCCGCGCAAGGAGGCTGAGGCGCTGCGCGTGAAGACCAAGACGCAGAGCGTCGATCTTCTGCGCCTGGGCGATCTCGCGGCTGCGGCGGCGCCGATCGGGCTCTTCTTTGGGCGCATCGCCAACTTCATCAATGGCGAATTGTGGGGCCGGCACACCGATGCGCCGTGGGCCATCACCTTCCCTGAAGGCGGCTATAGCCAAGCGGCGAAGGCGTGGATTTGGCTGGGCCATGAGCTGCCGCGCCATCCGAGCCAGCTTTATGAAGCCGCGCTTGAAGGGATCGCGCTGTTTGTGATCATCAATCTCGCCACGCTGAAGTTTGATAGCTTGCGCCGGCCTGGGCTCAATGTTGGGCTGTTCCTGGTGTTTTACGGGCTCTTCCGCGCGCTGATGGAAACAGTGCGCGAGCCTGACGCGCACATGCCTGAAGCGCTGCGCGGGGTTGTCACCATGGGCATGCTGCTTTCCATTCCCATGATCCTCATCGGCGCCTGGCTGATCCAGCGCGCCTTCAAACAACCGAAACTGGCGGCGGCGTGAGCCTCAAAGATAAATTGATCGAGCACATCAAGGACAACGGCCCCATGACGGTGGCCGAGTTCATGGCGGCGTGCCTTTACGATCCCAAGCACGGCTATTACGCGACGCGCCCCGCGATTGGCGGGCAAGCGGCCGATTTCATCACCGCGCCTGAGGCGAGCCAAATGTTTGGCGAACTGATCGGGCTTTGGTGCGCGCATGAATGGGACGTGCTCGGCAAGCCGGCGTTCAATTGGATCGAGCTTGGCCCCGGGCGCGGCGTGCTGATGCAGGATGCGCAGCGCGCGACGCAACGCATCGAAGGCATGCACGACAATTCCAATATCGTGCTGATCGAAATGAGCGCGCCGCTGCGCGATGAGCAAGCGAGCCGAATTGAAGGCGCGGAATGGGCGCTGCGTTTGGAGGACGCCCCGCCCGGCCCATCGCTGATTATCGGCAATGAATTCCTCGATTGCTTTCCGATCCGCCAATTCGTGAAGGGCGAGGATGGCTGGCATGAGAAGCTCGTCGGCCTCGACGAAGCTGAGCAGCTCACCTTTGGCCTCAGCCAAGCCTTGCCGGGCGAGAGCGAGGACGCCGAAGGCAGCGTGCGCGAGATCGCGCCATCGCTCGAAGCTTTCATCTATGAGATCGAGCGCCGCCTGCACGCAGCGCCGGGCCGCGCGCTGCTGATTGATTACGGCTACGCCGAACCTGAGGGCGCAGATACGCTGCAGGCGCTTTCCAATCACAAACACGTCGATCCGCTGGCCGCGCCGGGCGAGGCTGATCTCACGGCGCATGTGGATTTTGCGCGCGTGGCGCATCTGGCGCGCGAGGCGGGGCTTGCCGTGCATGGGCCGATGGCGCAGGGCGCGTTCTTGCGCACGCTGGGGCTTGAGGTGCGCGCCGAGGCGTTGGCCAACGCCAATCCGCAACACGCCGCGCGGCTCCAGCGCGAGGTGGAGCGCTTAACCGCGCCCGAGCAGATGGGCGCGCTGTTCAAAGTGATCTGCCTTTCCAGCCCCGGCTTGCCGCCGCCGGCCGGGTTTTGAACTCGCCCCCTTCCCTGAAGGCGTCGAGCCTCACGGGCGTGCGCCACGGCTTCTTCGGCCGCGAGGGCGGCGTCTCCTCTGGGCTCTATGCGACGCTCAACGCAGGCACGGGCTCGCAGGATGATCCGGCCGCGGTGGCGGAGAATCGGCGGCGCATCGCAGCGGCGTTTGGCGCGGATGCGCTGATCGGCGTGCATCAGGTGCATTCGCCCGATGCGGTATTCTTAACCGCGCCTTGGGCCGGTACGCGCCCGCACGCGGATGCGCTGGTGACGACAACGCCAGGCCTCGTCATTTCAGTGCTCACCGCTGATTGCGCGCCTGTGCTGTTCGCCGATCTTGAGGCCGGCGTCATCGGCGCGGCGCATGCGGGCTGGAAGGGCGCATTTGGCGGCGTGCTGGAGGCGACCGTTTCGCTGATGCGCCAGCACGGCGCGCGCGCCATCCGGGCCGCGATCGGGCCGACGATCGCGCAAGCTTCTTACGAGGTCGGCCCCGAGTTTGAGGCGAATTTTCTCGCGGCGGACGAAAACCACGCACGCTTCTTCGCCCCCGGCCCCAGCGGCAAGGCGCATTTTGACCTGACAGCTTTCTGCGGGGCAAAACTCGCCGCACTTGGCGTCGACGCCGAGGCGCTGGGCGTGGACACCTATGCCGATCCGGCGCTTTGGCATTCTGCGAGGCGTGCTGGGCACGCCGGATACGCCGATTACGGGCGCAACTGCGCCGCGATTGCACTTTGAGCGCAACACAAACGCGTGCGTCGTCACAAATCCGCAGCGAATCTCTTTCCGCATCCCGAGTCGCGCGCTAGACCCTCGCCCATCCGGATCGCGACGGGGCCCGCATCCTATGAAATTGATCGCTGCAAACTCGAACGGCACGCTGGCGCAAGCCATCGCCGATCATCTTGATACGCCTTTGGCGAAAGCCGAGTTCAAGCGTTTTAAGGATAACGAGATCTTCGTCGCCATCGAAGAGAACGTGCGCGGTGAGGATGTGTTTCTCATCCAATCCACCTCGTATCCGGCGAACGACCATTTGATGGAATTGCTGATCGGCATCGATGCGCTGCGGCGCGCGAGCGCGCGGCGGATCACGGCGGTTGTGCCCTATTATGGTTACGGGCGGCAGGATCGCAAAGTCGGCGGGCGCACGCCGATTTCGGCGAAGCTGGTGGCGAATCTGATCACCACAGCCGGCGCCAATCGTGTGCTGACGCTGGAATTGCACGCCGGCCAGATCCAAGGCTTCTTCGATATTCCGACGGACAATTTGTTCTCGACCCCGGTGATCGAGAAAGACATTCAGGACAATTACAAGGATGTCTCCAAGCTGATGGTGGTTTCGCCCGACGTGGGCGGGGTGGTGCGCGCGCGCGCGCTGGCCAACCGCATCGGCGCCGATCTCGCCATCGTCGATAAACGGCGCGAGCGCGCGGGCGTTTCCGAAGTGATGCACATCATCGGCGATGTTGAAGGCCGCAATTGCGTTTTGGTGGATGATATCGTCGATAGCGGCGGCACGCTGTGCAACGCCGCTGAAGCTTTGCT
>DAORMO010000013.1:19337-28104 GCA_035440585.1 Terricaulis sp. | reverse complement strand
CGCGTGGGCGCGGGGCTCGTCACAGTGCTGAGCCCGCCCGACGCCATGGCTGAAAACGCCGCGCATTTGACGGCGATCATGCTCAAGCAAGCGCATGGGCAAGCCGATTACGCCGCCGCTGCCTCTGCCGCGAATGCCCTTGTCATCGGCCCGGCCTTCGGGCTTGAGCCTGCGCAGCGTGCGCAAGTGCGCGCGGTGCTTGAGGCGCCCGCGCGCGCGCCGTGCGTGCTCGATGCAGACGCGCTGACGCTGCTTGCGCCGCTTGAGGGCGGGCTTTCCGCCAACGATGTGCTGACCCCGCATGTGGGGGAGTTTAAGCGCCTGTTCCCGAACCTGCTCGGCGCTCACGCCAGCCGAATTGAGGCGGCGCGCGCGGCGGCGGCGCAAGCTGGCGCAGTGGTGCTGCTGAAGGGCGCTGATACGGTAATCGCAGCGCCTGACGGGCGGGCGGTGGTGAACACAAGCGGCTCACCTTTTATGGCGAGCGCGGGCTCAGGCGACGTGCTGGCCGGGCTGATCGCGGGCCTGATCGCGCAGGGGCTCGCAAGTTTTGAGGCCGCCGCGCTCGGAGCCTGGTTGCACGGGCGTTGCGGCGAAGCTTGCGGCCCTGGGCTGATTGCAGAGGATTTGCCGGAAATTTTGCCGGCGATACTCACGGATTTGGCGCCTAAATGGCTGCGCGGCGGGGTGTCGCCCGTCGAAGAAGGGTGATCAGGGCCTCGCCCGCCCCGGTCTTATGGGTTAACACACCCTCCGGGACATTGCGCACGAAGAGGGGTCGGAGCGATGGTTTGGTGGTGGTGGATCATACCGGGCGTTGTCGCCGTGATCGGCTTGGCGTTTGCGTTGAGCGGGCTTGGCTGGATGTTCCGTGGGCGGCCCTTCAAGGGCGGGCGCGGCGTTCTGGGCGGCGGCGCATTCTTGGCGGTCGCCGCGATCCTCGCGCTCATCGGCCTCAATGTGCAGACCTACCACCGCCTGGGCGAAGCCCAGCGCCAGGTGGCCACGCTGCAGTTCACGCAAGTCAGCCCACGCACTTATGATGTGACGTTGACCGAATTCAACGATGACGGCTCAACCGGCCAAGTGCGCAATTTCACCGCCGTCGGCGATGATTGGATGCTGCGCGCGCGCGTGCTGCGCTGGCGCCCGTGGGCGACGGTGCTTGGGCTTGATGCGCAATACCGGCTCGATCGGTTCGATAGCTCTTACCGCGATGTCGCCGAAGCGCGGACAACGCCGCCTTCGGTGGAAGATCTACAGCCTGAGCGCCGCACCGGCCTTGATTTCCTGCCGATCGCGCAAGCGGTCGGCAATGTGGTGCCGTTGGTGGATACGCCAGAGCATGGGCAGGCTGTCTATTGGCCGATGGCCGATGGCGCGATCTATCGCGTGAACATCACCGCCCAAGGCCAGCTCTTGCCCGATGAGGTCAATGAAGCGGCGGCTGAGGCTGTGGCGACATGGGGCGCAACGCGCCGCCCTGATCCGGCGCAATAAAACTGCGCCAAGCATAACGCGCGCGGTTAAGAGCGCGTGTTATGCTTGGGTGGTTGCGCCCATTTGCTTTGAAAGCGCCGCTGCGGCGCGGGTCAGCTCAGCCAGAGCCTGCTTGGTGTCGCAGGTTGGCGGGATGCGCTCGATGAACGGAGTGATGAGGGCGCCAAGCACGCCGTCTGCGCCCATGATCGGCGCAGCGAGATCGACCACGCCTTTCACGAAATCGCTGTCGCGCGCGATGTAACGCTGCTGGGCGATGGCGTCCGCATCGCGCTCAAACCGTTTAAAGCGCGCCGCGCCATGTTGGGCTGTGAGGCTCGCCTTCAAAAGCTTGCGCGCGGCGGGCGAGGCCATTGCGTAAAACAGCCGCCCCGAGGTCGCGTCGATCATATTGCGGCGATAGCCGAGCCGCACCGCATAGCCGAGATCGCCGGGCGATTCGATCCGCGCCACCACCACGATCTGCGTGTCAGTCGGCAACACCAAATGGCACGATTGCACGGTCTTGGCCGAAAGCTCACGCATCAGCGGCAGGGCGGTTTCCACCAGGGTTTTCACCGGCGCTTGCGACATGCCGAGCGTGAAAAGCCGGTTGGTGAGCCGATAGCCCTCCGGGCTTTGCTCGATATAGCCGCGAAACTCGAGCACTTGGATCATGCGGAAGAGTTCAGAGACGGAGCGATCAAGCTCGGCCGACATTTGCGAGGCTGTCATGGGCGCGCCATGCGCGGCGAGCAGCTCCAACACGTCCAGCCCCTTTTCGAGAGCCGGCGCGCGATATTTTCGATCTTCGTCGGGTGTGTCTTGAGCAGCCATGAGTCCCGTGTGCCTGGAGCCGCCCCTGATTAGGCGCGCCCGCCGCGAATGAGAAGGCGCCTAGTTTGACCGCGAAATTCTATTAGTAAAATGGTTTTCATTGCTAACGGCGCAAGTCCGCTTTAGGGCTGAAACCATAAAGACCCTTGGGGTTCCCCCTAAAGGGCGGGAGGGCGCGATGAACTTAACCGGGATCGATCTTGCGGTGCTGGCGGCCTATGCCGTCGGCATTTTTGCGTTGGCGCAATGGGTTTCGCGCGAGAAGCGCGGCCGCCAGAAGGACGCGGCCGATTATTTTCTCGCTTCCAAGAGCCTGCCCTGGTGGGCGATCGGCGCCTCGCTCATCGCCGCGAATATCTCGGCCGAGCAGATCATCGGCATGTCCGGCTCGGGCTATGTGATCGGTTTGGCGATCGCCTCCTATGAATGGATGGCCGCGCTCACGCTGCTGATCGTCGGCAAATATTTTTTGCCGATCTTCCTTAAGAACCGCATCTCCACGATGCCGCAGTTTCTGGAGCAGCGTTACGGCCCCACCATCCGCACGGTCATGGCTGGCTTTTGGCTTGTGCTCTATGTCGCGGTGAACATCACCTCGATCCTTTGGCTCGGGTCGTTGGCGATCACCGCGCTCACTGGGCTCGATCAGACGTGGGCGCTGATTGGGCTCGCGCTGTTTGGGCTTGGCTATCAAATCTGGGGCGGGCTCAAGGCTGTCGCCATGACGGACGCTGTGCAGGTGACGCTGCTGGTGTTTGGCGGCCTGGTGATCGCCTATCTCACGCTGGGCGAGATTGGCGGCGATGCCGGCGTTCTTGGCGGATTTGTGCGCCTCACCACCGAATTTCCGGAAAAGTTCGACATGATCTTATCGCCGGATAACCCGCACTATGCGGCGCTTCCCGGCATCGCCGTGCTGGTGGGTGGCATGTGGATCATGAACCTCAGCTATTGGGGGTTTAATCAATATATCATTCAACGCGCGCTGGCTGCGCCCAGCATCGCCGAAGCGCAAAAGGGCGTAGCGTTCGCCGCGTATTTAAAGCTGCTGATGCCGCTCATTGTGGTGCTGCCGGGGCTGGCGGCGGTGGTGCTGGCGCCCGATCTCAGCCGCCCTGATGCGGCTTATCCAGCGATGATGTCGTTGTTGCCGGTGGGCTTGAAGGGACTTGTGTTCGCGGCGCTTGTTGCTGCGATCATTTCCACGCTTGGCTCGCTGGTGAATTCGATCTCGACCATCTTCACGCTCGATATCTACGCCAAGGCGCGCAAGCAGGCGCCGCAAACAGAATTGGTGCGCGTGGGCCGCATCGCTGCGGCGATTGCGATGCTGATTGGCGCGGCGCTGGCGCAGCCGCTGCTCGGCAATTTCGATCAGGCCTTCCAATTCATCCAGGATTTCACCGGGTTCTTTACGCCGGCGATCGTCGTCATTTTCCTGCTTGGCATGTTCTGGAAGGGCGCCTCCGAAGCGGGGGCGCTGGCCGCTGCGATCGGCGGGGTGGGGCTTTCGGGGCTGCTCTGGCGGCTCAACGACACCGGGGCGTTCACCATGCCGTTCATGAACCGGGTGGGGTTGGTTTTCCTCGCCGCGCTGGCGCTCGCCATCGTGGTGTCGCTGATTTGGCGGCCCAAGCCTGAGACGCTGAAAGTGACGCTGGAGGGCGTCGATTATCGCACCTCGCTGGGGTTCAATCTCGCCGGCGTCGGCGTGATCGCCTTTTTGGCGACTGTCTACACCCTCTGGTGGTGACAGATTCAGTGTTAGCGCTATCGATTTCATCTTTCCTTCTGTAAAAATTCTTGCATAGTTGAAAACGGAGTCGCGGCGGATGCCGTGCGACGACGCAACGGCGGACGAGCTGGGCCTTAAGAGCCCGCCGCCGCACAAATGGGGAGGAGACACAGGATGTCTCGGAAAATTCGCGTGGATCGGATTGCGCTGCTGTGCGGCGCGTCGTTGTTGAGCCTTTGCGCGTTCGCCTCGCCGGCGACAGCGCAGGAGCGCGTGTCCGACGAGGACGAATTGGTGGTGACGGGCCTGCGCGCCAGCCTCCAGAGCGCACAGGAGATCAAGCGCGATGCTGAGGTGATCGTCGATTCCATCACGGCGGTGGACATCGGCGCGCTGCCGGACCGCTCAGTTTCAGAAGCGCTGCAGCGCATCTCGGGCGTTACCTTGCAGCGCACCAATGAAGCGCGCGATCCGGCGCGCCTGGCGTCCGAGGGCGGGGCGGTGTTTATCCGCGGCCTCTCCTGGGTGCGCTCAGAAACCAACGGGCGCGATATTTTCTCTGCACGCAACGGGCGCGGGCTTTCGTTTGAAGACGTTTCAGCCGATCTGCTGACGGGCGTTGATGTCTATAAAAACCCCACCGCCAACATGATCGAAGGCGGCATCGGCGGCACGGTGAACTTGCGCACGCGCCTGCCGTTCGATCAGAGCGAGCGCCTGATCGCGGGAGCGCTGGATTACAATTACGGCGACCTGATGGAGGAGGGCTACACCTCCGGCAGCGTGATCTTCAGCGATCGCTGGGACACTGCGATCGGCGATCTTGGCTTCCTCATCAATTATTCGGCCTCCAACGTCGGCAACCGCACCAATTCGATCACCACCGATCGCTTTGACCCGGTGACGCGCCTTGATGGCTCGACAGTCTACCATCCGAAATATCTCGGCTGGCGCGACGGGCGCTGGGAGCAAGAGCGCGAAGCATTGGCGGTGGCCGCGCAATGGCGGCCCGACAATTTCTTCGAGCTCACGCTGCAAGGCTTCTATTCGGTGGCTGATCCCACCAATATCGAGCGCACGGGCGGCATTCAGGACGCGACCACGCTTTGCCCCACAGGCGGCATGACCTACGGAAATGGCGTGCTGATCAGCGGCACGATGACGGGCTATCACGAAGGCGGCTGGGGCTGCTGGCCAACGGGTGATGCGCCCGCAGGCGGCATGTTCGGCACCCAAGAAGGCATCACTTACGAAGGCAACACCCGCTTTGGCGCCGATCATAAGGTCACCACCGATTATTCGGCCGGCTTCCGCTTTACGCCAAACAACAATTGGACTGTCACTGGCGATCTGCAGTTCGTGCGCTCCACCGCCGAAATTCTCTCGATGACGGTTGGCACCCAGCGCGCGATGTTGAACACGACGCCGCTCACAGCTGCGTTCAACATTGGCGGCGGCACGCCGAGCCTCAATGTCACCGGCGCCAACCTCAACGCCCCCGATCAATATTATTGGGGCTTTGCGATGGATCACATCGAGGACAACGAAGCAGAATCGCTCGCCTGGCGCGGGGACGTCACCTACGAATTCGACAACAGCTCGTGGCTGCGTTCATTCGCGGTGGGCTATCGCGGCACGGATAAGTTCTACATCACGCGCCAATCCAACTGGAATTGGAGCATCCTCTCGGCCCAGTACTGGGGCATGACCAATTCCGATGGCGTGAACACCTATCTCATGCCGGTTTACGTGAATGACGGGGCGCTCGATCCGCGCCTGCCGGCTCATGCGGAATGGTATTCGTTTGAGAATTTCTTCCGCGGGGATGTGAATGCGCCGGGCGGCGTGTGGCTGCCTTCAGCGCAACTCGTCAGCAACGGCACGGCCTACGCGCATCAGATCTTGAGCAGCATCACTGGGCGGCCTTGGCCGACGGGGCAGGGCTGGGGCTGGTCGCCGGCGTCGAGCAATTACGACAATTACTCGCCGCAGGGTGACAACCCCACCGGCGGGGTGACGCGTCAGGATGAAAACACCAACGCGATTTATGCGTTCCTGCGCTTCGGCAATAGCGATCTTTCGATCCCGATCGACGGCAATGTCGGCGTGCGGGTGGTGCAGACTGAAGCCTCCACCGTGGGCCGCGTCTCGCTGCCGACGATCAGCAATCCGGTTTGCGCCGGGCCAGATGCGGCCGCGTGTGCGGATTTCAACCAAGCTGTGGCGTTCGCCTCAGGCGGCGCGCTCGCGGGCGTGCCTTACAAGAGCGAGTACACCGAGGTTCTGCCCAGCTTTAACTTGCGCGCGCATCTTTCGGACAATCTGCAACTGCGGCTTGCCGCCTCGCGCGCGATGGTGCGGCCTGATTTCAATCAGCTCCAGCCTTTCACCGAGCTGCAGATCAATTTTGAAGCGGATGGCTACACCCTCGACGGCACAGCGCCGTTCACCGGCACCTCCGGCAACCCGACGCTGCGCCCGATCATGGCCGATCAGTTCGACATCAGCCTTGAATGGTATTTCGCCCCGCAAGGCGCGCTGACAGCGGTGGTCTTCTACAAGGAGATCAGCGACTACATCTATTCCGGCGTCGGCCAGCAGACCTTCACCAATGGCGGGGTGACCTACACGTTCGACGTGACCCAGCAGATGAACGGCGAAGAAGGCACGGTGCAGGGCTTTGAAATTGGCTATCAGCAATTCTTCGATTTCCTGCCTGGGCCGCTTTCGGGGCTCGGCCTGCAAGCCAATTACACCCACATCGATAGCGATGGCGGCCGCAACACCGCAGTGAACATCTTCGATCCGAACCAGACGGGGGGCGCCAATCTCAGCCTTCCGCTCGAGGGGATGTCGCCCACCAGCTACAACGTGGCGCTGCTTTATGAGCGCTACGGCGTATCGGCGCGTTTGGCTTGGAACTGGCGTGAGCAATATTTGCTGACGACATCGGCGGCGAACATCAACGCGCCGGTGTGGTCGGAAGATTACGGCCAGCTCGATGGCTCGATCTTCTATGACCTCACTGACAACGTGAAAATTGGTCTGCAAGGCACCAACCTCACGCAGGAACGCACGATCCTGCGCGTCGGCCATGGCGCGCGCATGCCGCGTTATTCATGGGTCGACACCGATCGCCGCGTCGCCGCCGTGCTTCGCGCACGCTTCTGATAAACTCCCAACTGGCGCCCGCCTTTCTGTGGCGTAAGCTGCGGGGAGGCGGGCGTTATCTTTTATGAGGGTCTTGGGTTTGGTTGGCGGCGGAAAGCGGCTGGTTTCGGCGATTGTGCGCTACGTTGCGTTGTCCGCGGCGGCGCTTGTGCTGGCGTGCGCGCCTACAGCTCCGCCCGCGCCGGAGATCGTGCACCGCGATGGGCGCCATGCGCTGATGGTCGATGGCGCGCCGTTTGTGATCCTTGGCGCGCAAGTCAACAATTCCTCCAATTATGAGGCGGCGCTTGCGGACGTTTGGCCGGCGGTGCGCTTTATCGGGGCGAACACCGTTCAAGTACCGATCGCCTGGGAGCAGATTGAGCCCGAAGAGGGCCAGTTTGATTTCAGCTTTGTGGACGCGGTGGTGGCCCAAGCGCGTGAAAACAACGTGCGCCTGGTGCTGCTCTGGTTTGGCACCTGGAAAAACACCGCGCCGAAATATGCGCCGGCCTGGGTGCGGCTCAACACCGAGCGGTTTCCGCGGCTGACGATGGCGAACGGTCAGCCTTCCTACGCGCTTTCACCCCATAGTGAAGAAACGCTCGCGGCAGACGCGCGGGCGTTCGCTGCGCTGATGGCGCACATCCGCCGCATAGATGAGCGCCGGCGCACGGTGATTATGGTGCAGCCAGAAAATGAGCCGGGCACCTACGGATCGGTGCGCGATTACGGGCCAGAGGCGCAAGCTCTGTTTGAGGCTGCTCCGCCCGCAGCGTTGCTGGCGCGACTTGGCCGCCAAGGCGCGAGCTGGAGCGAAGCCTTCGGTGCGGATGCCGATGAGTTCTTCCACGCGTGGCACATCGCATCATTCATTGGGCAAGTGGCGGCTGCAGGCAAAGCCGAATACGTACTGCCGATGTACGCCAACGCGGCGCTGCGTGATCCGATCAATCCGCAGCATGCCTCAAGCTATGCGTCGGGCGGGCCGACCTGGAACGTGATCGAGATTTGGCAAACCGCCGCGCCCGCGCTCGATTTCCTCGCGCCCGATATCTATGAGCGCGGCTCACGCGTGTATGAAGCCAATCTCGATCGCTATGCGCGGGAAGATAACGCGCTGTTCGTGGCGGAAACCGGCAATGACGGGCCGTTCGCGCGCTATGCGTTCTCTGTTTATGGGCGCGGCGGCATCGGGCTTTCGGTGTTCGGCGTCGATTATAGCGGCTATTCCAACTTCTGGGCGCGCGCGTCACCAATGAAGAAAGCCTAGCGCCGTTCCGAGATGTCTATGCGCTGATCGCGCCCTGGCAGCGCGTGTGGGCGCGCGCGGCGTTTGAGGGCGGCGCCTGGGGCGCGGCCGAAGGCGATGACAGCGCACCCCAAGTGCTGGATCTCGGTGATTGGTCCGCAACCGTGCGCTTTCGGCTTTGGCAGTTCGGCATGCATGATTGGACTTGGCTGGGCGATATTCCGCCGCGTGAACGCGCTTATCCCGATGGCGGGGTGATGATCGCGCGCTTGGGCGAAGATGATTACGTGCTCACCGGGCGCTTTGCGCGCGTG
>DAORMO010000013.1:10802-19314 GCA_035440585.1 Terricaulis sp. | reverse complement strand
CAGCGATGGGCTCAGCGGCGAGATCCTGCGCATCGAGCAGGGCCATTTCGATGCGGACGGCGCATGGGTGTTTGAGCGCCGCTGGAACGGCGATCAAACCGATTACGGACTTAACCTCACGGATCGGCCAGTGCTGCTCCGCGTGCGCCTCGCCGCGCATGCGGTGGCGTCGCCGACGCTGACCGTGGGCGATACGCACGGCGAATAAAACAAGAGGGAACGCAAAATGATCGGGACACACCTTCTCAAAGGCGCGCTTCTGGCCATAGCGGCCCTTGCGCTGCCATTGATCGCGACGGGCGCGCCCAGTGAGGCGCATGCGCAAACGAGCGCTGATGTGGCGCGCACCGCCGATGGCGTCGTCGTCATTCCGCAAGAGGGCCCAGCGCGCCGCGTGCGGCTGCAAGTGATGGGCCCGCGCATCATCCGCGTGACGGCGAGCCCGGATGCGAGCTTTGAGAATTTGCCGACGAGCTTCATGGTGACGGCCTCACCGGCAAGCAGCGGCTTTGAGGTGAGCGGCGAGGGCGATGTGGTGCGGCTCAGCACCGGCCAACTCACCGCCGAGGTGTCGCGGCGCACCGGCGCTGTGCGTTTTCTTGATGCGGCTGGGCGCGAGGTGCTCGCTGAGCGCGCGCGCGAAATTTCGCCCTTCACGGTCGAGGATCAAGCCGGCCAGCACCCTTATCGGAGCGTGCGGCAGATCTTTAACGCGGCGCCCGATGAGGCGTTCTACGGCCTTGGCCAGCATCAGCAGGGCCTCGTCAATTATCGCGGCCACGATGTGGAGCTGACGCAGCACAATATCGACGCCGGCGTGCCGTTTCTGACCTCGAGCCGCAATTACGGCATCCTCTGGGAAAACAATTCGCTGACGCGCTTTGGCGATGCGCGCGAATACGGCATGCTGGATCAACGCTTGGTGCTGCGCGGCACGGATGGCTCCTATGGCGGGCTGACGGCGAGCTATTTCCAGGAGGGCCAGCTCACGCTGGCGCGTCCGGAAAACCAGATCAATTATGAATTCATCCGCGATCAGCAGCGCTGGCCGCCCGGCTTCAAAGTGCAGCAAGGCGAGCCCGCGCAAGTGGGCGATATGGGCCGCTCGGGCCAGCCGGGCGTTTCGGTGGTGTGGGAAGGCACGATCGAAGCGGCGGTGAGCGGGCTGCATAAGTTCCGGCTCTATTCGTCATCGTACGTGAAGGTGTGGATCGGCGGCGAGCTGGTGATGGATCGCTGGCGGCAGAATTGGAATCCGTGGAACCACGATTTCCAAGTGCAGCTTGCCGCCGGCGCGCGCACGCCGATCCGCGTCGAGTGGATCCCCAATGACGGCTATATCGCGCTGCGCCACCTCGATCCCTTGCCGCAGGCTGAGCATGAGGCGCTCTCGCTCTGGTCCGAGGTGGGGCATGCGGTCGATTATTATTTCGTGCATGGCGACAACCTCGATCAGGTGATCGCCGGCTATCGCCAGCTCACCGGCGCTTCGGTGATGCTGCCGCGTTGGGCCTATGGCTTCTGGCAGAGCCGCCAGCGCTACAACACTCAAGCCGAAGTGCTGGAAGTTGCTGAAGGCTATCGCAGCCGGCAATTGCCGATCGATAATATCGTGCAGGATTGGTTCTATTGGCCGGAAAACGCCTGGGGCAGCCACGAGTTTGAGGCGAGCCGCTTCCCCGATCCCACCGCGATGGTGGATGCGCTGCACGCGCAAAACATCAACATCATGCTTTCGGTGTGGCCGAAATTTTACCCGACGACCGAGCACTACCGCGAGCTGGCGGCGGTGAACGGCGTCTACACGCGCAACCTTGAAGTGGGCGCGCGCGACTGGGTGGGGCCAGGCTACGCCAACACTTTCTATGATCCCTATAACCCCGCCGCTGCAGAGATTTACTGGCGGCAGATCCGTGAGCATCTCGTGCCACATGGCTTTGACGGCTGGTGGCTCGATTCCGTTGAGCCTGACATGCACTCAAACCTCGATCGGCGCGAGCGCACGTTGCGCATGGGGCCAACAGGGGCGGGGCCGGCGGCGCTGGTGTTCAATTCCTATCCGCTGCTGAACGCCGAGATCGTGTATAACGGCTTGCGCGTCGAAAAACCCGATGCGCGCGTGTTCATCCTGACGCGCGCGGCTTGGGGCGGGCTGCAACGCACAGGCTCGACGCTTTGGTCCGGCGATGTGGTGCCGCGCTGGGATGATCTGCGCGAGCAGATTGCGGCGGGCGTGAATGTCGGCCTTTCCGGCATCCCGAATTGGACGCACGACATTGGCGGCTTCTCGGTGGAGGAGCGCTACACGACTGAGAACATCACGCCGGAAAACCAAGCGGAATGGCGTGAGCTCAATCTGCGCTGGTTCCAGTTCGGCGCGTTTACGCCGCTGTTCCGGTCGCACGGCGAATTCCCGTACCGCGAAGTCTGGCACATCGCGCCGGAGGGTTCGGAAGTTTACAACGCGATGGCCGATTATCTGCGGCTGCGCTACCGGCTGATGCCCTACATCTACACCGCCGCCGCGGACATGTATCACGGCCACGGCACGATGATGCGCGCTCTCGTCATGGATTTCCCCGGTGATGCGCGCGTGCGCTCGATCGCGGATCAATTCATGTTCGGCCCGGCCTTCATGGCCGCGCCCGTGGTGCAGCATCAGGCGCGCAGCCGGCAGGTCTATCTGCCGCGCGGGGCCGCCTGGTATGATTTCAACACCGGCCAGCGTTATGCGGGCGGGCGCACCATCACCGCGCGCGCGCCGCTGGCGCGGATGCCGCTCTATGTGCGCGCTGGCGCCATTGTGCCGACGGGCCCCGCGATCCAGCACACCGCTGAAGCGCTTGATGGGCCGTTGACGATCAATGTCTATGTCGGCGCCGATGGGCGGTTCGATCTCTATGAAGACGAAGGCGTGAACTACAATTACGAGAACGGCGCCTTCGCCCGCATCCCGCTCAGTTGGAATGATCGCACCCGCACGCTGACCATCGGCGCGCGCGAGGGCTCCTATCCCGGCATGGCGGCGGAGCGCACTATCAACGTGCGGTTCATCGATGGGCGGGGCGCTGCGCCCTGGAATGTCGATGCGCCGCCGCAGCGCACGGTGAGCTATACCGGCGCTGCGATCACCGTGCGGCGCTAAGCGACGCGAAATCCCCGGATTGCGCCGCGGCGCGATCCGGGAGGGCGTGCTGGTTTAATGTATGCGCTAAAGCGCGCGCCACGCTGTCACGAAGGCGCGCGCGCGGTGGGCGACTTCCGCCGCCGTCTGGCCGGGGCGGTAGAGCGCAGAGCCGATGCCAAAGCCTGCAGCGCCCGCATCGCGCCATGTGCGCAGCGTTTGCGGCGATACCCCGCCAACTGCATAAACCCGCTGGCTTGGCACGAGCACCGCGCGCAGCGCGCGCAAGCCGATTGGCCCCGCGAGCTCGGCAGGGAAAAGCTTGAGAATATCCGCGCCCGCTTTGAGCGCGGTGAAAGCCTCGGTGGCGGTGTAAAACCCTGGCGCGGAAATCAGCCCTGCGTGCTTGGCGGCTTCGATCACGCCCGTATCGGAGTTCGGCGACACAATCAGCCGCCCGCCATGGTCAGCCACTGCGCGCACCTCATCGGGCGTCAGCACCGTGCCGGCGCCGATCAGCGCGCGCGCGCCAAAGCGGCATGCGAGGATTTCGATGCTGCGCAGCGGCTCGGGTGAATTGAGCGGAACCTCAATCGCGCGCACGCCCGCCTCAATCAGCGCCGCGCCAATCTCGGGCGCTTCCTCCGGCGTCAGCCCGCGCAGAATCGCAATGAGCGGCAGCTCATCCAGGTGCGCGCGCGCGGCTGTCATGATTGGCGTTGCTCCAAATGCGCCAGAGGCCGCGCGGCACTGCGCGGTCTGGCGAGACAATGTGGGGCCGGGCGCCGATATGGCGCAAGGCGTGGGCGTAGCGCTCAGCCAGCGTAGGGGAGGCGATGATGTGGATATCGCCTTTGGGCGCGGCCCCAGCGAATTCCGCGCCAATCAGCAGCCCTGAGAGATAGTCGCCGGTTTCATCGGCGCGCATGCGATCATCCAGCATGGCCACGCGCGTGGAAAAAATCGCAGCGCTGAGCGCCCGATCTTCCAGGCCGCGCGCGAGCCCTTCGGTGAAGGGGGCGGGGTTGAAGGCGGAATTATGCCGCGGCACGCCGAGCATTGAATGTTCACGCAGCAGCGCGAACAATTCGCCGGTCAAGTAGGTGCGCAGCGCCACGATGCGCCCGCTTTCAACCTCCACCCATTTTGAGTGCGTGCCAGGGCAAACCAACCGCGCGCTGGAATCTTCTTCCACTGCGCCGAACACTTGGGTTTCTTCCCCGCGCATCACATCGTGCAGCAGGCCTTCGGCGCGCTGGGCCACGCCGCAGACGATCTGCACCCCGGGCGCCACTTGGGTGAAGGCGCGCGCCAATTCGCCCGCACTGACGGGGGTGATGCAATAGGGCGCCTCAACCCACCCCTGGCGTGCGCCGATCATCCCGCACATCAGCACCGGCGCGCGGGGCCATCCTTTGAGGATGTCCGCCAGCGCGCCGGCGAAGGCGTCGGGCCCAAGCGTGCGCACGCCCGCGCTGCTTTCGCGTTGATCCAAAAGCACGCCATCGGGCCCGAGCGCGTAGGCGCGCAGGTTGGTCCCGCCCCAATCAACGCCGATGAGCTCAATTGGGGCGCTCATGGCGCGCAGCTTAGGAAGCGGGGCAGATGGCGTCTCCTTCATTGGAGGCGAGGCGGATTTCCTCAACGCTCACAGCGAATGCCGCGCGCGTGCTGATGCTGAAGGGCTCTGACACGTCGCTGATATCGGCGCCGGCGTCGCGGAAGCACGAGAGGCGCACCTTCAGCGTGCGCCATTCGCCGAGAGGCGAGGCGGCCAAGATGCTGGTGATGTCAAAGCTGGCTTCATCAAGGCGCAGCACAACGCGGCCGGCCGGGGCGGCGTCAATGCGATAGCGGAAGCCGAGCGCCATCTCGCCATTGGCTTGCCGCGTGAGATCAACCCCGCGCGCCGCAATCGTAACGTCGCCGCCTTCATTGCTGAACACGTACGCGCGCGCCGATTCTTGCGATGCGCCATCGACAGGGCGGGTGCTCACGCCCCCGCGCGGGCTGGCGCCCGAGGTGGCTTCGCCCAGGCGCAATTCCCCGCCCGCATCGCGCAGCATGAGCGACCATGGCGCGGCAAACCGGCCTTCGACGAAGTAGCGATCTGGGTTGGCGCCATCGCTGACGACGCCCGATTGCTCACCCAATTGGCCCACGCTGCGGCCGCGCCGATAGGTGAGGCCATAGCCGTAGGCAAATTGCGGATTGTAGCCTGGCTCGCCGCGATTGAGCGGGGTCTGCACCGCTGTGCGTGGCCACGAGAAGGAAAGCACGCCGCTGAAATCGTGGCGCGCGCGCCCGCGGCGATCGCCGATTAGCACATCGGCCACGCCCGCGCCCTCAGTGCCCGGCAGCCAAGCGGCGACGAAGGCGTCTGAGGCGTTGATCTCCGGATTGGTCCAAAGCGGGCGGCCCGAGATAAACACCGACACGGTGGGTATGCCCGCCGCGCGGAAGCGGCGCAGCATTTCAAGCGGTTCTGTTGGGGTGAAATCGAGGTTTTCGACGTCGCCCTGGAATTCCGCATACGGGGTTTCGCCGAACACGACGATCGCCACGTCCGGGCGCGTGGTGTAGGCGCCTTCGGCGCTATATTCGGCCGTGCCGCCGCCAGCTTCGATGGCGTCGCGCACGCCATCCCAGATCGATTGGCCGTTCGGGAAATGCTGATTGGCGCCGGTGAATCCCTGCCAGGTCAGTGTCCAGCCGCCGGAGGCTTGGCCGATATCATCGGCGGCGGCGCCCGCCACCAGCACGCGCGCATTGGCGCGGATCGGCAGCGTGCGGCGATTGTTTTTCAGCAGAACAAGCGATTGGCGCACGGCGTCGCGCGCAACCGCGCGATGGTCGGCGCTGCCCAGCAATTCAAGCCGGCCTTCATACGGGCGGTTATCTTCAAACAGCCCCATGCGATACTTTACGCGCAAAATGCGGCGCACGGCCTCATCCAGCCGCGCCATTGGAATTTCGCCGCTGCGCGCTTGGGCCAGCGTGTTGTGATAGAGTGCGCGCCAGCTATCGGGGGCCATGAGCATATCGATGCCGGCATTCACGGCCAGGGCGCAGCTTTCATTGGTGCAGCCCGGCAATTGGCCGTGCGCGTTCCAATCGGAAACCACAAAGCCCTCAAACCCAAGCGGACCGCGCAGCACATCCGTCAGCAGCGTGGCGTTGCCGCTGATTTTCTGCCCGTTCCAGCCGGAGAATGTGGCCATCACTGTCAGCACGCCGGCATTGATCGAGGGCGGATAGCCTGCGGCGTGAATATCGATCAATTCGCGTTCGCTGATCTGCGCATCGCCTTGGTCAAGGCCGTTGAGCGTGCCGCCATCGGAGAGATAATGCTTGGCCGAGCCCGCGATGCGGCCCGGTGCGAGCGTTTCACCGGCGCGCAGCTCGCCTTGCAGCCCGAGCGTGACCTCGCCCGCATAGGAGGCGACGATTTCGGGGTCTTCGCCATAGCCTTCATAAGCGCGGCCCCAGCGATCATCGCGCGGCACGGCGACGGTTGGGCCGAAGGTCCAATCAGCGCCCGTCACCGCCACCTCGATCGCCGTCACTTCGGCGATGCGGCGGATCAGCGCCGGATTGCGCGCAGCGCCAAGCCCGACATTGTGCGGGAAGATGGTGGCGCCCACCACATTGTTATGCCCATGCACCGCATCGATGCCGAACATCAGCGGAATGCGTGCGCCGGGGCGCTCCTGCGCTGCGGCGCGGAAGGCGCGGGCAAGATCGACCCATTGCTGCGGCGTCGCGTAAGGATCGCCGCTGGGATCAGAATTGCCGCCGGCGAGAATGGAGCCCAGCGGATAGGTGCGCAGATCTTCCGGCGTGATCGAGGCGATGTCGGCCTGAATGATTTGGCCCACCTTTTCCTCAAGGCTCATTGAAGCCAGCAGCGCATCAATGCGCGCTTCGGTTTCGGCATCGGTGATGGCAGAGGGCGTGGCCGCGCGCGGCCATTGCGAAACATCGGCGCGCGTCTCGGCGCTGAGATGTGAACGGCCATCGCTTTGTGCAGCGGCGGGCAGGGCAAGCAGGGCGAGCGCGGCGACGCCGAGCAAGGCGCGCTTTCCGGCAAGCTGGGTCAGTCCGTAGAATTTCACGATGGGTTCCTCCCCGACGCGCGAATTTTCGATCCGCTGCATATTTTTACTGGTCAATGATCTTGCATAGGTGGCAAAAGGTCAATCACGAGAATTGACCTGTTGGGAGGCGGGCATGACATCGCGCTGGATCGCGGCGCTGGCCGCGGCCGTATGGGCGGGCTTGATCCCCCTGGGCGCCGCCGCCCAAGACGCCGGCTATGTCTGGCGGAACGTCAAAGTCGGCGGCGGGGGCTTCATCCCTGCTGTGGTGTTCAGCCCGGTCGAGCCCGGCCTTGCCTATGCGCGCTCGGACATGGGCGGGGTTTACCGCTTTGACCGCGCCGCCGATCGCTGGATCCCGCTGCAAGATGGCGAGCCTGAATCTAGCTTTTATGGGGTCGAAAGCATCGCACCCCACCCGCACGACGCTAACATCCTTTACGCCGCCGTCGGCATGAGCAGGCGGGAGCCTGCGGCCATCCTGCGATCCGCAGATCGCGGCGCGACGTGGGAGTGGCATCGGGTTTCCTTCCGAATGGGCGGCAACGAGGACGGGCGGGGCTTGGGCGAGCGCCTCGCCATCGATCCGAGTGATAGCGCTATCATGTACTTTGGCTCACGCCACGACAGCTTGCAACAGAGCACCGACGCCGGCCGCTCATGGCGACCGGTGGCAAATTTCCCCCATCGCGGGCGGGGTGTTCCGAGTGAAGGAACAAATCCTGGTTTGAGCTTCGTGGTCATTGATCCGGCCAGCGGCGGCGCAGGGCGTGCGAGCCAGCGCATTTTCGTTGGGGTAGCTGATCCGGGCGCGGAAGCGCTCTACCGCAGCGATGACGGCGGACGCGCGTGGCGGCGCGTTGAGGGCGGCCCTGCGGCGGGCCTCGCCCCCGTCCAGGCTCAGATCGACGCGCGCGGCATGCTCTATGTCACGTTCTCGCGGGGGGTGGGGCCCAATGGCGTGAGCGATGGCGCAGTTTGGCGGCTGGATACGCAAAGCGGCGCCTGGGCGGAGATCAGCCCGCCCAAACCAGGCGAGGGCGGCTTCATGGGCCTCAGCCTTGATCGGCAGCGGCCGGGCGTCCTCGTCGTCGCCACCATGAACCGATGGAATCCGGGCGACACGCTCTGGCGCAGCACCGATGACGGCGCGAGTTGGGTGAGCTTGCGCGAACAGGCCGTGCGCGATGTGAGCGCTGCGCCGTTTCTCTATTGGGGCCGCGATGAGCCGAATTTCGGCTGGTGGATTGCGGCGGTGGAGATTGATCCGTTCGATTTCAACCACATCGTC
>DAORMO010000013.1:2529-10781 GCA_035440585.1 Terricaulis sp. | reverse complement strand
ACGCCGCGCGCGATATGAGTGAAGCCGATGCGGGCCGGCCAACGCATTGGCGCCCGTGGGTTGAAGGCATCGAGCAAACTGCGGTGATCACGCTGACAAGCCCGCGCACAGGCCCGCCCTTGCTCACCGCGTTCGGCGATATTTCCGGCTTCGCGCACGAGGATTTAAACGTTTCACCGACGCGCCAATTCACTAATCCTGTGTTCGGCAACACCAACACGATCGATTACGCTTGGAATGCGCCAAATATCGTGGTGCGCAGCGGCACGCCGCATCAAGGCGTGGGCTCGAAAGGCGCCGACGGATCAACGCTTGCGTGGTCCGATGATGCGGGGCTGAGCTGGCGCCCGCTTGGCCGGCCCGCGCCATCGCCGACCAGCGTGCAGGCGGGCGATCCGCGCATGGATCTTTATCGGGACGCGCCGATCATTGTTTCCTCTGATGGCGAAACTTTTGTGGTGGCGACGCCCACGCCGATCCTCTCGCGCGATCGCGGCGCGACTTGGCGCACGGTGGTGGGCCTGCCCGAAGGCTTGCGGCCGATCGCCGATCGCGATGACCCGCTGATTTTCTACGCGCTGAATTATCCCACCGGCGAATGGTATGTCAGCGTCGATGGCGCGCTGAGCTTTTCGCGCGTGCCCTCGCGCGGTTTGCCGGGCGAGCTTTGGCTCGATCAGCCCTATTGGCGCGAAGTGCCAAGCCCGATCCGCGCAACGCCCGGGCGGGCGGGGGATGTGTGGTTTGTCTCCACGCGCGGGCTTTATCGCGCACGTGATGGCGGGCAAAATTTCCGGCGCGTGGAAACCGGCGATGTGCTGATCCAGCGCATGGATTTCGGCGCGCCGATGCCGGGATCAGACTATCCAACGCTTTACGCCATCGCAGAGCGCGCCGGCGCGCGTGGGATTTATCGCTCCAGCGATGAGGGGCGAACGTGGGTGCGCATCAATGACGACACGCATCAATACGCCCGCCGTTACCGCGCCATTGCAGGCGATCCGCGCATTGCTGGGCGGGTTTATCTCGCCACTGATGGACGCGGCGTTGTGTATGGAGAGCCAAGGCCGTGATCGATTTTTCCAGACGCAGCTTGCTTGCAGGCGCAGCGGCGATGGCTGGCTGCGCCACCGCGCCAAAAGCGCCGGGGCCGTTTGAGGCGACTTGGGACTCGCTGATTTCGCAATATCGGACGCCCGATTGGTTCGCTGACGCCAAGCTCGGCATCTGGGCCCATTGGGGGCCGCAATGTGTGCCGGAGCTTGGCGATTGGTATGGCCGGCTGATGTATATCCAGGGCTCGCCCTTTTATGAGCATCACGTCGCCACCTATGGGCATCCGAGCGAATTTGGCTTTATCGATCTGATCGGCCGCTGGCGGGCGGAGGCGTTTGAGCCCGAAGCGCTGCTGGATCTCTATCAAGCGGCCGGCGCGAAATTCATCGTCTCGATGGCGAACCATCACGACAACGTCGATACGTTCGCTAGCGCGCACCATGAGTGGAACACAACGCGCATCGGCCCGATGCGCGATATTGTTGGCATATGGGAACGCGCCGTGCGCGCGCGCGGGCTTCGCTTCGGCGTGTCCAATCACGCCGCGCACGCTTGGCATTGGTGGCAAACTGCATACGGCTATGACGCGACGGGCCCGCGTGCTGGCGTGCGTTATGACGCGGCGCGCCTGACGCGCGCGGACGGCGCGGGCAAGTATTGGCAAGGGCTCGATCCGCAATTGCTCTATACGGGCGCGACCATGGCGCCGCCGGATGGGATCGACTCGATTGCGGCCATGAATGCGTTTCATGACGCCAATAGCGGCCAATGGATCGAAACCATCCCGCCCAATAATCACGCCTTCGCCCGCTCTTGGGCGCTGCGCCAGCGCGATCTGATCGATCGCTACAAGCCCGACTATTGTTACTTCGACAATTACGAGCTGCCGCTTGAGCATTACGGGCTTGAGGCGACGGCGCATTTTTACAACGCCTCGCTCAATTGGCGCGGCGAAGCCCCGGTGGTGACAGGCAAGCGCCTCAGCGCGGCGCAGCGGCGCGGCATCGTGGAATCGGTCGAGCGCGGTTTCCTCACCGACACGCGCGACGAGGTCTGGCAAACCTGCACCTGTATCGGCGATTGGCACTACAACCGCGCCCGCTTCCGCGATCGCTCCTACATGCCGGCCAAAGCCGTGCTGCAGCGGCTGGTGGATGTCGTGTCCAAAAATGGCGTGCTGCTGCTTTCAATCCCGATGCGCGGCGATGGCTCGATCGATGGCGAAGAGCGCGCGATCCTGGCCGACATGGCCGCCTGGATGAGCGTCAACGGCGAGGCGATCTATGGCTCCCGCCCTTGGCGCCTGTGGGGCGAGGGGCCGGCGCGCATTGTCGAGGGCATGCACGGGGAGGGGCAGGTGGGCCCCTTCACCGCCGAGGACATCCGCTTTACCGCCAAGGGCGGGGCGCTCTACGCCATCGCCATGGATTGGCCCCCGCCGGGGGCGCCGCTGAAGATCCGAGCTCTGGGGCGGCAGGCGCTTGGCCGGGCGGTGGAGCGGGCGGAGCTGCTCGGCGCTGGGCCGCTGGCGATCCGCCAAGCCGATGAGGCGCTCTATATTGAAACGCCCCGAGGTCAGGGCATGGGGCCGGCGATCAGGCTGCCGGGGCTGGGATAGTTAAAATGGTGCGGACGGCGGGAGTCGAACCCGCACGCCGTGAAGCGCTGGAACCTAAATCCAGTGCGGTTAGTCGCTATCTTGCTGTTTTTTCGGGGGTTCTAATAGGGCGTGCGAAATCGCCTCGGGAACGGGGCGGGAAACCCGAGCAAGGCCACCGCGTAGGTCGCGGTTGTCGATCTGGGCGTAGCGCTGCGTCGTGGCGATGTCGCTGTGGCCCAGGAGGCGATTGGCCATCATGATGTCCCTGGTGGCCCGTAGGATAGCGGACCCGGCATGGTGGCGCATGCCGTGGATCAGCCGGCCTGGCGGCACCCCGGCCGCCTCGGCGGCTTTCCGCAGGCGATGGTGCATCCCCCAATAGGTGATCTCGGTTCGGTGCACCCGGCCCGCCAGGTCGGGTGCGCTCTCATCAAACCAGATCGTGTCGAGGCCAGCCGCGCGCGCCTTGTCCGCCAAAGCGAGGATCGGGGCGAGGTGCTCGTCATCGATCGGCAGCGGGTGAAGCGAGCCGTCCTTGCGCTTGGACTTCCAACCGTGGCGGCCCTTGTAGCGGCCCAGCTCAAGCTGCGGGGCGCCGGCGGCGTCCTTGCCGGGCGCATCGAGGTGGAAGAACATTTCACCGAACCGCGGCCCGTAGGTGAGGGCGAGGCCAAGGAAGAAGCGCTCGATCGGCTGCTCGAGCGCATTGGCCCAGGCGCCCATCTGTTCGCTGGTGAACTCGCGGTGGCTAGCGCTCTTGTCGGGCTGCGCCAAACGCAGATCATCCCACGCGATCGCCGGAAGCTTGAGCTCGTGGATCTTCGCTGCGTAGCGGATGATCGGCCGCAGCGTGTCGATCACATCGCGGTTGATCGTTGAATTTGACGGCGGACGATTCCGATGCGTGCGTCGCCGACGCAATTGGATCGCATCGTTCACGGTGGCGGTGCGGATCTCCGAAAGCATCTTGCGCGCGCCAATCAGCGCGATGAGCCGTTCGACGCGGCCTTCCAATTCCTTGGACGATCCGAGGTGCTGGCCTTTGTCGCGCCACCAGAGCCCCGCGGCGTCGTCGAGGCTGATGTCGTCGGGTTGATCTTCCTTGCCGTCGATTACCCTTTGGCGCCGCGTCCGCTCGGCGGCTTCTGCTTTTCGGCGTGTTTCGAATCCGCCTGACGGGCTGAGAAAGCGCCGGCCTTTGAGGACGAAGTCGTAGATGTAGGCCGTCGAGCCGTCTTTTCGTTTGCGCGGGTATACCGACATCCGCCCCTCAGATACCAGCCGCGCACGTCGGCCTCGGAATAGGCGCGCGTGGTCGGACTTTTGTTTGTGCTGGTAATATCGCCGCGTGCAGCCATGGCGCGCAGAGTTTTCTCGTCCACGCCGATAAGGGCCGCGCACGCCTTCGCTGTGATGACGCCAACGCCTTCAAACGCTTTGCGGATGCGTTCGTCGGTGGCGGGGGCAAGCGTCACTTCGGCCTCCTGGCTTGTTCGGCGTGGTGTTGGAAGAGATGCGCGCGTCGCTCATGCTCGCGCGCATCGATCATCCGAAAGTGCCGCGCGACCAGCATCAGGATGACGCAGGCGGTGGCGAGGGCGAACAAGAGCCCGGCGATTAGGTTGGGGTTGCTCGATAGATCACCCATCTTTCTGGCCTCCCTGGCGGGCGGGCTCGTCATCTGGCGACCCGTAATCATCATCGGGGTCGTAATCGTCCGTGCTCGCGCCGTAGCACCGCGGGCAATCCATCTCGCCGTAGTTTTCACAGACGCAGAGATCGCCGCCGCAATAGCAATTGACGACGCCATCGTTATTGCAGCAGTGGCAGTACTCGCCGGGTTTCCAGGCAGCCATCACTTCCCTCCCTGCTGTTCGGAGAGGGCGGCGGCGGCGTCGAGAAAGTGGCGCGCGCGAATGGTGGCAAAACCGCTGGCGTCGCCAACCGTCGCGATCTCATCATCTGGCATGATGGTTTCTTCGCGGACCGTCGCACCCGCGAGTGTCACACCCGGACGCCCGGCGAGATATTCTGCGAAGCGCTCAAATGGGCGCAGCGCCTCGCGCAACCGCTCCTCGCTCCCCGTCACCGCCCCTGCGTCGTCTGCCTGATGGGAGAGCGCGGCGCGGGCGCGGCGAACATCGCCAACGCGGATATACGCCAATCGGCTATCATCATCTTTCGCGCTCCGCTCGAAGTGCAAACTTCCGTCTGAGCTGGCGTTTTTATCCAGCTCTGCAAACGGCTCCAGCGCCCCCCGCATCCGATCCGCTTCGCGCTTTAGATCGGCGATTGCTTGAGCGGAAATGCCGAGACGCCGAACGGCATCAAGCACCGCTGGAGGCGCGTCCATATCCACACCGATGGCCTCGACCAGCGCGCAATAGTCTCGCGCCATGCCACTGCGGAAATGCTCGAAATCGCGGGCTTCCTCTTTGTAATCCGCGAGCACCGCTTCGGCTTTCGCTGCGCGGGCGGCTTCGTATTTAGCCTCCCCCTCAGCCTTTTCCGCGCGAGAGGTGAGCGTGGCGATGTGGGCGAATAGCTCAGGCACCCAATCATTGAAGAAGATGACTTTATGCCGGTCATCCGCTTCCTGGGTGCAACCCCAATGGAAACGCAGATCGTCAAACGCCTCCGCGCTCATCTTATCCTCAGCCATGGGGCTTGCCTTTCTGAATTTCACGCCGAAGCGCGGCGTATTGCGCGCTGGTGGCTACGATCAGCCGATTGGCCAACACGAGAACGTCTTTCGGCTCCTCCCACGCCCACAGGAACGCAGGCGGATGTTGGCGCTTCCATGCGCGGCGCGTACCCTTGCGGCCAGACGCTTTCGAGGGAACGCGGCCAGGGCGCCGCCAAATGTCGGTTTGATAGCGCGGCGTCCGTTGCTGCACGTCAGCTTCGACAATGCGAACGTCCATTGAGCCGAGGCCGCCGGCGCGCGGAGGGAAGATGCTAAGCATCACGCCCCTCCTTGATCGCGGCTTCGAGCATGGCGCGCCATACAGCGCTTGCGCCGTCGACCATGCTGTTCTCATTCTCGTAAGAGGTTTTGATCTGTTGAGCGGCGAGATACGCAATTTCCTCGCTCGGCTCCCATGATCGGAGGGCGGTGAGGATCGCGTCGGTAACATCGCCGCTCTGATCGTGGATCAGATCCAAAGCGCCGCTCGTGTCGGTTTCGTGCCGCCAGTTTGCAATAGCATCGAGCACGGTGGCGTTCAGGCCACTTGCCTCGAAGCCAACGCTTATGCGCGCGACGGCCTCTTCAACGGCTTTCTCGATCACTTCCCTAAGCGTATCAGCCATTGGAATTGTCCTTGAGGGTGATTTGCATTCCGGACGCGCCCGCCTGTTCAATGAACTTGAGCGCCTCACGCCGCCATTTCTGGCGTTCCTTGTCGCTGCAAGCGGGCGTGTAGGTCGTCCACGTCACGCCGCGGTCGTCCACTTCTTGGCCTTCTTGCGGCGGCCCATCCCAAACGCGCGGGAAAGGCGCTACGTCTCGCAGCATCAGCAACTGAGCGAGGCGTTCGATCACGACGCTACTCATGTCTCTTGCTCCAGGGCTTTGAGGGCGGCTAGCCGGCGAGCACATGGCCCGCCGGCGTTGGCTGGTGTGTTAGGCGGTGGGTTGCTCGGCGGGCGCTTCGGCGGGCGTGAGGATCTCGCCGGTTTCCGCGTCGATCTCTTCGTCGTCGTCGCCGGCGTCGTCTTCCGCTTCCGCTTCGTCCTCGGGCTCGCCGATCATGTCGGGCTGATCGGGCTCGGGCTTGGCGTTCATGGCGCCCATGAAGGTGGCCGCGTCGGCGAACACGAGCTGCACGATCTGGCCCTTGTTGGCGAGCTTCACCATATTGGCCGCGCTAAGCGGCGCATTCAGTTTGAATGAAAGCTCGCTGCCGCCCTTGCCGGTGAAGGTTTCGAGCGTGGCGTCGATCGATTCAAAGCCCTTGCCGGCGATCGATTGCACGGCGGCCGTGACGATCTCGCGGCCAAGATCGCCGGCGGCGTTAATGAGCTGGCGTTGCTCGTATTCTTTGAGCTGATTCCACGGCTTCATGTGCCGCGCGTGCTTGACCTGATCGAGCAGGAAGTCGCCGATCTGGCCGGCCAGGTGCTTGGCGTCGAGGTTCGGCAGTTTCGCAAACGACAGCGCCGGCGCGGTGGTCTCAGGCTCTTCGTCGGCGGGGCGCACGATGAAAGCGCTATCGCCCAGACGCCAGATGCCGTCGTCATCCTGCTCGTAGCCGGCTTTGGTGAGCGCGGCGGCGACAATGTTCTCTTCGCCGATCGGCTCTTCCTTTGCCGGCGGCTTCTTCAATTCCTTGGTGGCTGCTTTGGCGCGGGCCATTTGATCTCCTTCACAACAACGCTGGTTGAATGGGCGCCGGCTTTTCTCTGCGCGCAGCCGACGGCGCGTTGGTCGCAGCAGTGGCGCGGGAGTTAGTCGCGTCGCTGCGGAGAGCTTTATGGATGCGCTTGGGCCCGGCGGTGCCGAGCGCGAGCGGGGCGAGAATGGCGTCGAGTTCGGCTGCGGCTTCACGCACGCTTGCCGCCACCTCGAGCGCGCGCGTGAGCTGCTCGTGCATGTCGGCGAGCATGCGCGCGCGGGTTTGGCAGCCGAGGCACATCAGCCGATGCCCTGACGAAGACGCGCAAGCCGGGCCTCGCGGAACTTGTCCGCGCCTTCCTTCACGCCGGCGGCCAGGTCATCGATCGCAGCGTCCGCCACGTCGAACGCTCCTGGTGAAAAGTTTGGCGACGCGCCTTCGCCCCCCGTTAAGGCTCCATCACGGGAAGGCGCGTCGCCGTCCGCGCCGCTGGCTGGCGGCGGGGATGCGAGTTCTTGCAGCCGCGCTTCAAGCGCAGGCTTGCGGGATTTGATGCGTGCGAGATCGTCGGCGTTGTGCTCGAGCCAGGTGCGCTTGCTTTCGGCGGGCGCGGCCTTGACGATCTCGGCGAGCTTGGTGGCGTGGCGGTTGAGGTCCGAGCCGTCCATGTCGTCGATCGAGATCGGCGGGATCACGCGGCGCGGTTGGGCCGGGTCGTAACGCTCGCCGGCGTACTCGATCGGGCCGCCGGCGTTGTCAGCAGTCTGCGTGTGTTTTCTGACAAGCGGCTTGACCGTGTAGGGCTTGCGGCTCGCGCGCGTCGCGGTGAGCGCCATCGTCACGGCCTGATCGATGTCGCTCATGTGGCTGATGCGGATGCCGCCGACCTGGATGCCACCGAAGACCACAGCCGGATCGCGATAGAGCGTCATGTGCCGGCCGGCGTAGGCGTTGCCGTTCGAGCCCCACACATGCACAAGCACGCGGCGCATGGATTTGCACGGCTTGTAGGGCTTGCCGTCGTCGCCTTCGAAATAGATCGAGATCGGCTGGTCGGCGGTGTTCGGGCTCGCGGCGACGCGCGTGATCTTGATGGTGACAGGGCCGGCGATCAGGTCGTCAGCGTTCAGCTGGTCAGATTTCGGCGCGATGGTTTTGCTCAGATCGGTCAAAGCGTGATCTCCCCGGCGGGCGCGCGCACGGTGTTGACCTTGCGCGCTTGGTTGATGGCGTCGCGGTAATCGTCCCAGCACTTGCGC
>DAORMO010000013.1:0-2514 GCA_035440585.1 Terricaulis sp. | reverse complement strand
CGCCGGCGATGTTGACGATCGCTTCGTGGATCACGGGATCGGGCGCGACCTTCACGGCCGTCATCGGCAGGCCGGGGCTGTAGGAAAGGAAGTCACACCAGTCGCGCTCGGACACGAGCAGGCCGCTTTGCACCTGGAGCAAATGCTCCACCGGCGCTTGGCCGTTGGCGACATCGATGACGACGCTTTGCACCTGCAGCTTTTGCTTGCGGGACTTGATCTCGATCTGGCCGTTCTCGCCGACCAGGCCATCGGGCGAATAGCCGATGGTGAAGCCCCACTTGTCGTTCGTGATGAAGCCCATTTCCGTCACGGGCGCGAACGTCTTGTGATAGAGCTCGCGGGCGATGACTTCGCCGTCGTAGCCGCGCAGCATGTCCTCGCCGATGTAGGACGGTTCCACGTAGCGCGTGATGCGCTGGGCCAGCAGCTCGAACAGGTGGCCGCGCTCTTTGTCGTTCGCAGCCGCCTTGAACGTCGGCGTCATGATCAGTTTGATCTCGCTCGCCGTCAGCAGGCCACAGCGCAGCGCGAACCATTCGTCGGACCCTTGGGTCACGTCGTGATACTTGATGCCGGCCATTAGAGGGACGCCCCCTGAGCTGGCGCAGGCGCTGGCGCATCTTTCAAGCGGCCGTCCTCGAGCACAAAGCCAATGCGGCCCGAGCTGTCGACGCGCTCGATCCACACCTGCATGTCGTGCTGATCGGCGAACGCGCCGAGCATCTTGAGGGCATCCTCATCAAGCAGTGAGCCGTCGCGCACGCGGATGACGCGCAGCTTCGGGTTCATGGCGGCCGCGATCGCGATCGACGCGGCCAGCTGCTGGGCGTCGCTGGCCTGGTCGAACGGCACCCCGCCCAGCATCACCACGCCCTCACCGAAACCGATGCCCTCGATCGGCATCTTCGCCTCGGCGATGGCTTTGGCCTTGGCCGCCTGGCGCTCTTCGATTGCTTTGGTGAGGGCGGTGGCTTTCGCCTCGACCTCCTTGGCCTGCTCAACGAGCTCGGCGCGGCGCTGGAAGGCCGCGACGCCGGCGTTCGTGGCGCGGGCTGCATCGATCTGCCGCCGAATGTCGGCGGTGTCGATCGGCTCAGGCAGGTCGCCGGCGGCGGCAAGTTTCGCCTTGAGCTCGTCGGCGGACTCGACAAGCAGCTTTGCGGTGTCCCTTAGGCCATCGCGCTTCTTCTCGAGCTCGGCGATTTGCTTCTGCACATGGTCGGCCTGATCCAAGCATTCCTGTGCATCGGCGCGCTTGTCGTCGACATCGCGCATCGCCTGTTCGCGGTTCGCGCGGCGGCGTTCAATGTCGGCGTTGTGCTCGCCGGCGGCCTCCAGCTTGGCGACGAGCGCGCGTTCGTCGACGCCATCGGGCCCCGCGCCCTCTGGCACCGTGACGCCCTCGGCCTGCGCCTTGAGCTCCTTGACGCGCCGGTTGAGATTGGTGCGCTCGTCGAAGTCCTTTTTGTGGGCGGCCTCAATGTCGGCGAAGTTCACGCCAGGCACGAAGCGCTTGAGCGTCTCGAATTGATCGGCCGGCTTCATGCGCGTGAAGGCCAGCGGATCGAACGCGAGCTCGCCGATCAGCTTGTCAAGCATGCTTTGCGGCGAGGGGAAGCGGGCGCCGTCGCTGTTCTCGACCATGATCGACGTGGTGTAGCCGCCGTCCTCCTTGGCCTTGAACTTGCGCGTGACTTTGATTTCACCAAGGTCGAGCTTGATCAGCGCTTCCGTCCAGCCCTTGCGGATCGGCTGCGCCTGAATGTGCGTGGTGCCCTCGAGCGCCCAAGCAATGGCGTCAAGCACGCTGGTTTTGCCTTGGCCGTTTTTGCCGGTGATCTCGACCAGGTTGCCGTCGGGGCGGATTTCGACAGCCGACAAACGCTTCACGTTCTCGGCCTGCAGGGCGATGATTTTCACGGGCGATTGCCTTTCTTTGCGAAGCGCTTTTCGGGGCAGGTGAGAAACCACCAAACGGCGACACCCCAGACGGCGCCGATGATGAAGGCGCCGGCGAGCACGCAGGCGACGAAGGCGAGGTCAGGCATTGCGCAGGCCCTCCAATGTCTTGAGCACCGCGCGCATGCCGGCGAGTTCGGCGTCGGCCTTGCCGGGCGTCATGGTCCCTTTGCTGATCCAGCGCGGGTAGCAGCGCTCGCGCATGGCGATTTCGCGCTTCACGCACGCGATCTGCTCAGGGATCGCGACGTGGGCGGGCAGGGAGTCGAAGAGGCCGGTCATGCGGCGGTCAGCGTGGCAAGCTTCGCGAGACGATCGCGCATCAGCGTGACATCAAACTTCGCGTGGTTGCCTTGCGCGGCCGCCTCGCGAAGCACCTCGAGCAAAACTTCCCAGCGCCGCGCCTTGCTCGCCTCAAAAAAGGCTTTCGCCTTTTCGGCATCGAAAGGGGCGTCGGCGTCGGCGTAGGCGTAGGCGTCGGCGTCGGCGTAGGCGTAGGCGTCGGCGTCGGCGTAGGCGTAGGCGTCGGCGTCGGCGTAGGCGTAGGCGTCG
>DAORMO010000012.1:16025-28506 GCA_035440585.1 Terricaulis sp. | reverse complement strand
GCCACGTTTCCCCACCCCGCACGCTTGACCAGCCTCGTGGTGACGCGCCGCGGCGGCGATCCGCTCGCGGTTACGATCCCCGAGAGCGCGCTGGCGGCGACCGCGTCGGTGGCGCTGCCGACTTTATCGCCCGGCACGTACACGTTCACTTGGACAGCAACCGGCGCCGACAATCACATCATGAACGGCCGCGTCAGTTACATGGTGCACTGAGCAAGGACAGCCCTCATTCCCACTCAATCGTGCCGGGAGGCTTGCTGGTTACGTCGTAGACGACGCGGTTCACGCCGCGCACTTCATTGATGATGCGCGTGGCGGCGCGGCCGAGGAAATCCATTGAGTACGGGAAAAAATCGGCCGTCATGCCGTCGGTGCTCGTCACTGCGCGCAGCGCGCACACATATTCATACGTGCGCCCATCGCCCATGACACCGACGGTGCGCACGGGCAACAGCACCGCAAACGCCTGCCAGATTTTATCGTACAGCCCCGCCTTGCGGATCTCATCGAGATAAACCGCATCAGCCTCGCGCAGAATATCCAGCTTCTCGCGCGTGATCTCACCCGGCACGCGGATGGCGAGGCCCGGCCCCGGGAACGGATGCCGGCCCACGAACGTTTCCGGCAAGCCAAGCTCACGCCCCAGCGCCCGCACTTCATCTTTGAAGAGATCGCGCAGCGGCTCCACCAGCTTCATGTTCATCCGCTCAGGCAGCCCGCCCACATTGTGGTGAGACTTGATCGTCACGCTTGGCCCGCCGATCGCGCTCACGCTTTCGATCACATCGGGATAGAGCGTGCCTTGCGCCAAAAACGCCGCGCCGCCGATGGATTTCGCTTTCTCCTCGAACACGTCGATGAACAGCTTGCCGATGGTCTTGCGCTTCACTTCCGGATCGGAAACGCCTTCGAGCTGGCCGAGGAAACGATCGCTTTCATCGGCATGGATCAGCGGAATATTGTAATGATCGCGGAACAGCGAGACGACCTGCTCGCTCTCGCCTTTGCGCATCAGGCCGTGATCGACATAAACGCACGTCAGCTGATCGCCGATCGCTTCGTGGATCAGCACCGCGGCCACCGACGAATCCACCCCGCCCGAAAGCCCGCAAATCACCTTGCCATCGCCCACCTGCGCGCGGATGCGCGCGATCGCTTCATCCTTGAACGCGGCCATGGTCCAATCGCCTTTTAGGCCGGCGATGCGATGGGTGAAATTGCGCAGCAATTTGCCGCCGTCGGGCGTGTGCGCCACTTCGGGGTGAAACATCGTGGTGTAATAGCGGCGCGCCTCATCCACCGCGATGGCGAACGGCGCGTTCTCACTGGTGGCGATCACCTCAAAGCCCGGCGCCAATTGCGTCACGCGATCGCCGTGGCTCATCCAAACCGGATAGCGCCCGCCGACATCCCACAACCCCTCAAACAGCGGCGAGGCTTTTTTGATCTCCACATCGGCGCGGCCAAACTCGCGCGCGTGCCCGCCTTCGACGACGCCGCCGAGTTGCACGCTCATCGTCTGCTGGCCGTAGCAAATCGCCAGGATCGGCACGCCAAGCTCGAACGCCTCCTGCGGCGCGCGCGGGCTTGGATCATCCAGCACGCTCGCCGGCCCGCCGGAGAAGATAATCGCTTTCGGCGCAAAGCTCTTGAGCAGCGCCGCATCCACTTTGTTGTAGGGGTGGATCTCGCAATAGACGCCGTTTTCGCGCACGCGACGCGCGATCAGCTGCGTCACCTGGGAGCCGAAATCGATGATGAGAACGCGCTCGTGAACCTGAGCGCTAAGGGCGGGCTGGGTCATGGCCTGAAATGGAGTGCGTTGCGCGCAGCGTCAATTGCGGCCGGCGCAAGCCTGCCCGCCAGCGGCGCAATACAGGCCGACGGAGCCCGCTTCGCCGCGAAGTTTTCGAGCGCCGCCCCTTGCGCCCCTTCGCGGCGCGCTCTATTTGCTATTACTTCGCAATAGCGATTGATGATCATGCGCCTTGCTCTCAAAACCGGCACCTATTCGCTAACCCATTTCGCGGTCGCGATCACGGTCACCTTTCTCATCACCCAAGATTGGCGCGCCGCCCTCGCCGTCGGCCTGATTGAGCCGCTGGTGCAGACGGTCGCCTACGCCCTGCACGAACGCGCCTGGGCGCAGGCGGAGCGTCGGCGGGGCGCCACCGACCCCGCCAGCTAGCGCGCTAGTTGCAACCTTATCCACAGGCGTTAAGGTTTATTAACCATAGCGTCTGGGGAGGCGGGGGATGGAAGGGCTGTTGGCAAAAATAACGCCGATCGTCGGGCCACTGGCGACGGCGAATCTCTTGGGAAACGATCTCAGCAAAATCGTTGCGTCATTTGCGCTGATCATCGTCGTTCTGCTGTGGCTCGCGGCCATTTATCGCGGTGGCGCCGGCGACGAGGAAATAGAAAAGCCTGTCAGTTTGGCGCTGCTAGGCACCAGCAACGATAACACCCTTGTGCTCGCACCGCGCCATCTTAAGGAGCGCGCAGTGCACGACACCAAAGCGCCGCGCATCCAGTTTTTTCTCCAAGTGCCAGGCTATGATAAATACGCCCGCAAAGTCCTCGAAAAGCCGTTGAGGCTTTCTATTCGCGGGCGCAATTCTCAGACCGTGTTTGATCACGAGTATGCGCGGGACTTAGAGCGACCGAACCGCGTTCTTTTTGCAGATGGAGGGCAGCTGGGCATCGATAGCGAGACGCGCGATGCACTTGAGAAAAAATTTGAGGAAATATTTCGTCGAGAAGGTCGGCGTTTTGATGCGGACACAGCAACATTTGTTATTCGACTGAAGTACCCCATGTCGCTCAACATAGACTATTTGCTAAGGGAGCATCCGGATCCCGGAGTGCGCGTGGGTGCTTGGATATTTGTGCTTACCTCGGTCTTCACGATCGCTCAGGAGTGGATACTCCGGCAGTAAAAAAATCTATCCCACACCTCAAAACCTGCCGCATACTCCTCCCTGCGTTTCGCATGGGAGCATTTGGCCAGTTCAACCAAAGCGAAGCGCCGCAATGGAGCGTGAAACGCTGTTGGTAGAAGCCCAGCCCCGGCATTGTCGCGGTGTTGGAAGAGGGTTCCGGGCAAGGTGTGCGTCGGCGCGAACGCCGCACGCCCCATACCGGGCGCAGCAGCGCAAAGCCCGCGGGAAGTCAAAAGCGCGGGACTAAAGATGGGAGCGCGTACGAACACCGCGCCCAGCACGCCGATGGCGATCGCGCCAGGAGAGTGAAACACCTCTCTGTGCCGAGCCATCGCAGCACATTGCGCACGGGGCGCGCCTTGCGCGCACGCCGGCCCGCTAGGCCGGCGCCCACTAAACTCCAGGCGCACAATGCGCGCCCCGGCTCCCGTTTGCGGAGCATGATTTGGCTTCAACGCAGCGCAGCGCCGCATGCGGCGCTTACGCATGGTTAGCGGAAATTTGCGCTGTTTCTGAACGAAACCCTAAGCCTTGCCTGCGATGCTCACGCCATGACGCAGGCTATCGATCCGATCGCCGCGCCGGCCGGCCAGCAAGGGCACGAGCAACGTCAGCCTCAACGCCATGGCCTGAATTTCGGCGCAGCAAACTCACACCGCGAAGCGGTGCAAGCGGCGTTGCGCGTTGATCCAGCGGCCGTGACCGAGCGCATGCGCGAGCCCTCGCCCGCACGCGGCTCAAGCGAACGCCAGGCTACGCGCAATGCGCGCCACGCCGAAGAAGACGCCGCCCGCGCACGCCACGACGAGCGCGGCCAGCACGTCGATATCGAGGTTTAGCCCTTGCGCACGAAGGCGGCGGCGTAAAACCCGTCGCATCCCGTCAGCAGCGGGCTCATCTGCAGCCCGATCGCGCGCGGTTGCGCGGGGAAATCCGCGTTCAATCCAACAGGCGCGAAATCAGCATATGATGCGGCGAATGCAGCCGCTTGATCCTCGTTCTCTTCCGGCAGAACCGAGCACGTCACATAAACCAGCCGCCCGCCAGGTTTCACCAAGGGCGCGGCCAATGCCAGCGCCGCGCGCTGCTCTTCCAGGCGCTTGGCCAGCGCATTGGGCTTGAGCCGCCACTTGGAATCCGGGCTGCGCCGCCACGTGCCCGCGCCCGTGCACGGCGCATCCACTAGCGCGACATCCATGCGCCCAACCAAATCGCCAAGCGCGTCTTTTGTCCGCATCGGCGCGCGGATCTGCACATTGTGTGCGCCTGCACGATCTGCGCGCTCTTTCAGCGGCGCGAGGCGGCGGCCATCAATATCATGCGCGAAGATCTGCCCCTTGTTTTGCATCGCAGCTGAAAGCGCCAGCGTCTTGCCGCCGCCGCCCGCGCACACATCGGCCACCTGCATGCCCGGCTTTGCTTCGCACAACAGCGCTGCAAGCTGGCTGCCTTCGTCCTGCACCTCAAACCAACCTTTGAGGAAGCTTTGCTCTGTCGCCCACGGAAACGTGCGGCCTTGCGCCCATGGAATACGCACGCCTTCGGGCGCGAACGGCGTGGGCGCGGGCGGCTCTTTCAGCTTCGGGCTTTCGCCCAGAGCAGCGATCAGTTTGTCGCGCGTCACTTTCAGCGTGTTTGCACGCAGATCGAGCGGCGCGGGCGCCGCCAAGGCAGCGCCCTCTTGCGCGCGCGCATCGCCGAAGGCGCGTGCAAACGAAGCGTCGAGCCATTCCGGATAATCGCCCGCCACATAAGCCGGCGCGCCGGCGATGTTATCGCCTGCCAGCGCCGCATACTCAGCTTCGCTCGGCGGCGCTGGCGCGTGCGGATCATCCTGGCAGCTTTGCGCGAACGCTTCAGCGCTCCAGCCAAAGCCCCAGCGCAACGCGCCCCAAACCCAAGCGCGCGGCGTATCAGCGCCCATCCGCCAAGCCGAAGATTGCTTCCAGCGCAGCGCGCCGAACACCAGATCGCCAATCTCGGCGCGATCTTTGGAGCCGGCGAAGCGATGGCTTTTCATCCAATCTTTCAGGATTTCGGCGGCGGGGCGGTGCTGGGTTTCCAGCGCCGCCAAAACTTCAATCGCCGCCGCTTGGCGCGCGCCAGGACGCATGGGAGAAACCCCTCAAAAACAAACTCAGAAAACGCAGCGGCGGCTTAGCCGCCAAGCGGATAATTCGGCGCCTCGCGTGTGATCGCCACATCATGCACATGGCTCTCGCGCAGGCCGGCGGAAGAGATTTTCACGAACCGCGCCTTCTCGCGCATGTCCTTCAAATTCGCCGCGCCGACATAGCCCATCGACGCGCGCAAGCCGCCGATCAGCTGGTGAATGATATTCGCCACCGCGCCTTTAAACGGCACGCGCCCTTCAATGCCCTCAGGCACCAGTTTCATCTGATCAGTGACTTCCTTTTGGAAATACCGATCGGCCGAGCCGCGCGCCATCGCGCCGAGCGAGCCCATGCCGCGATAGGATTTATAGGAGCGCCCTTGATAGAGGATGATATCGCCCGGCGCTTCTTCGCTGCCAGCGAGCAGCGAGCCGATCATCGCCACTTCGGCGCCGCCAGCCAAAGCCTTGGCGAGATCGCCAGAAAACTTGATGCCGCCATCGGCGATCACCGGTACGTCGGCTTTGAGCGCCGCGCTGGCCGCATCCATCACAGCCGTGAGCTGCGGCACGCCAACACCCGCGACGATGCGCGTGGTGCAGATCGAGCCCGGCCCGATGCCGACTTTCACCGCATCCGCGCCCGCATCAATCAGCGCTTTCGCGCCATCGGCGGTGGCGACATTGCCGGCGATGATCTGGGTTTTATTGCTCTCGCGCTTCACGCGATTCACTGCAGCCAGCACCGCGCTCGAATGGCCGTGCGCGGTGTCGATCACCACCACGTCAACGCCCGCCGCGATCAGCGCCAGCGAGCGCTCAAAGCCCGCATCGCCAATCGTGGAAGCCGCGCCGACGAGCAAGCGCCCCTGCTCATCCTTGGCGCGATTGGGAAAAGCTTGCGCCTTCTCAAAATCCTTCACGGTGATGAGCCCAGCCACGCGGCTGGCATCATCGACCACGATCACGCGCTCGATGCGGTGCTTTTGCAGCAGCCGCTTGGCATCCGCCTCGTTCACGCCCTCACGCACGGTGACGAGGTTTTCCTTCGTCATCACATCGGCCACGCGTTCGCTCATATCGGCAAAGCGCATGTCGCGATTGGTGAGGATGCCGACGAGCCGCTTGCTCTCGCGGTCCACCACCGGAAAGCCGGAAATCTTCCGCGCCTCTTTGATGAGGATCACCTCGCCAATGGTCTGATCGGGATGGATGGTGATCGGGTCGATCACCATGCCGCTCTCGAATTTCTTGACCATGCGCACCTGATCGGCCTGCTCATCAGGCGTCATGTTGCGGTGGATCACGCCAAGCCCGCCGGCTTGCGCCATAGCGATGGCGAGCCGCGCTTCGGTCACCGTATCCATGGCGGCGGAGATAAGCGGGATGTTGAGATTGATGCCGCGCGTGAGCCGGGTGGCGGTGTTCACGTCAGCAGGCAGCACTTCGGACGGCCCCGGCACAAGGAGCACATCGTCAAAAGTCAGAGCGTCACGGATTTCCATGGACGGCTGGTAGAGATTCTTGGGCGTTTTGTCCAGTCGTCACTCGGCGGTTCGCTGCGGCCAGCTGCGCAGAGCGTCTCGAAGAGCGAGCGCCGCCGCCTGAAACGCCTCCTTATCCACGGGCGCCTCGACGAAATAGGCCTCCCAATCCTCTCCAGGCGCCGACCAAGGCGGTGCGCACTCCAACGCAAAGAACATCCGGATAGCCCCCGCGGACACGCGCCTTACGCTGAGGTTGGGCTCCAAGAAGGAAAGCTCGTCGTCTATCATCCCGCCCGCCCCATGGCGTTCTAGCCAATGGGCCAGCGCGGCAACTTCGTAAGTCAGCAAGCACGCATCGCGGAAGGTCCAGCTTTGTCCGCCGATCGACGCCGTCCCTTCAATCACAAGCCAATTCGAATCGTACGGGACGTTTGGCAGATCTGGAAACTGGTAGCCAACGACACTCAGTTCAACCCCGTCCCCGTTTAGAGTTCGTAGCCGAGCCGATGTCATGCCTTGCGCCCCGTCGCCACCACATAAACCTCAGAGCTTTCCGCCCGGCTCGCCTTAGGTTTGGCGTGGCTCACCTTGGCGAAGCCCTGTTTCAGCCGCGTGAGCAGCGCGCCATCGAGGCCGCCTTGGAAGGCTTTGGTCACAAACACCCCGCCGGGCGCGAGGTGCTCGAGCGCAAAATCGGCGGCGGCTTCGGCCAGCGCGCCGGTGCGGATCTGGTCGGTTTTGGTGTGGCCGGTGGTGTTGGCCGCCATGTCCGAGAGCACAAGATCGGGCCGCCCGCCCAAAGCCGCGATCAGCGCAGGCCCGGTTTCAGGCTCCAGAATATCCATCTGGAAAAATTCAGCGCCCGCCAGCGGCTCGACCGGCAGAAGATCAACGCCCACCACCGCGCAGCCGCGCTTGACCGCCACTTGCGCCCAGCCGCCGGGCGCTGCGCCCAAATCAATCACCCGCGCGCCGCGCTTCAGAAACTGAAATTTCTCGTCAAGCTCGATCAGCTTGTAGGCCGCGCGCGCGCGATAGCCCTCGGCTTTGGCGCGCGCGACGTAGGGATCATTGATGTGGCGCTCGATCCATTTTTTCGAGCTTTCCTTGGCCTTTTTGTTTTTCACGCGCGTCGTCAGCTGGCGCTGCTCGCCCGCGCCGGCGTCCGCTTTCGGGCGCCAGCGGCGCTTGCCGTCATCACCTTCGCTCATGGCTTGGCCGCCATCAATTGCATCAACACACCCTCGCGCAAGCCGCGATCGGCAACGCGAATGCGCTCCACCGGCCAAACCCGCAGCACCGCATCAAGGATCGCCCCGCCCGCAACGACGAGATCGGCGCGATCCTTGCCGATGCAGGGATGAGCAGCGCGGCCTGCGAAATCCTCAGCCAAAAGCCGGCCAATCGCGGCGCGACAATCGCGCACGTCAAACCAATAGCCGTCCACGCGGCTGCGATCATAGCGCGGCAAATTCATGTGCACGCCGGCAAGGCTTGTCACCGTGCCCGAGGTGCCGATCATGTGCGCGCGCCCTTCGGCGAAGGCTTGGCGCACGACGGGCGGGCACGGCGCGGCGCGCAATTGCGCCATCAGCCGCGCCACCCGCGCCTCATACCATTCGCGGCGATCGCCCTCGGGCTCGACCTCCTCTTCCGCCAGCGTGACAACGCCAAGCGGGGTGGAGCTCCAGCCAAGGATTGGCGGATCGACGCGATTGGCTTTCACCGCCTGCGGGTTCACCCAGGAGATCTCGGTCGAGCCGCCGCCGATATCGACAACCATCGCCACATCGCCTTCAGCCTGCATCAGGCTGGCGCAGCCAAGCACCGAAAGCCGCGCTTCCTGCTCGGGGCTGATCACTTGAAAATCGAGGCCAAGATCAAGCTTGACGCGATTGAGAAAGCTCGCCCCGTTGGATGCTTGCCGGCACGCTTGGGTGGCCACGCAACCGATGGCGACAGGCTTGCGCGCTTCGATGCGCTGGGCGCAGGCCTGCAGCGCCTGGTAAGCGCGCGCCATCGCCGCTTCGCCCAGGCGCCCGGTTTGCGCCAAGCCCTCGCCCAATCGCACGATGCGCGAAAAGCCATCCAGCACTTTGAGGCCGCCGCCCGGCTCGGGCGCGGCCATCAGCAGCCGGCAATTGTTCGTGCCAAGATCGAGCGCCGCATAGAGCGGCGCGCGACCGCGCGCACGGGGCCCGCGGCCGCCGCGCGGCGCTTCGCCCCTGCCCTCATGAGCCATTTCAAACAATCCAGCGAACCCCGGAAGGCCCGCAAAACACCAAATCAAGGGCCATGCTAACCCGGCTTGGCGCCGCATCACAGCGCATTTTTCGCCCTAGATTCAGGCACAATTCAGCTTCCGCCGGCGATCCGGACACATCTTCGTGTGGAACGCTGGCCCAAGGGAGCCCGCG
Source organism: Terricaulis sp. (assembly GCA_035440585.1). Classification (GTDB taxonomy): domain Bacteria; phylum Pseudomonadota; class Alphaproteobacteria; order Caulobacterales; family Aquidulcibacteraceae; genus Vitreimonas. Next base: position 19,547 of record DAORMO010000012.1, on the reverse strand, counting down.
CTTGTTGCGGGCGTTACCCATGCCTACGTTACCTCTGCGAGAGATTTCGAGGAGGTTGAAGAAGGAGGAGAAGATGCACGAAGCGAAATTCTCCATCGGCCAGGTGGTTAAGCATAAGCTGTTTCCGTTCCGGGGCGTGGTGTTCGATGTGGACGCCGAATTCTCCAATTCGGAAGAATGGCTGACCGCCATCCCAGAGCCGATCCGCCCGCGGCGCGACCAGCCCTTCTATCACCTCTTCGCCGAGAATTCGGACAGCCATTACGTGGCTTACGTTTCCGAGCAGAACCTGATGGCCGATGATAGCGGCGAGCCGGTTGAGCACCCGCAGATCGAGCTTCTGTTCGATGAAACCGATGAGGGCGATTACAAGCTGCGCCCAGAGAGCTTGAATTGAGCTTGAACTAAAATCGCCAAATGGCGATGGCGCGGCGGCCGTGAAAGCGGCCGCCGTTTTCGTTTAGCCGCGCTGAAACGGATAAAAATCCCCGCCCAGCGGCAAGATGCGCGTGAGCGCATCGAGCGCGGTTTGCGTTTCAACGATAAGCGCCGGATCAGCCAAATCCTCGGGCGCGAGCGCTTCACGGTAATGCCGCCGCACCCACGCCTCAAGCTGATCGGCCAGTACATCGCTCAGCAAAAAGCCTTGCGCCAGCGCCGCGCGCTCAGGCGCCGTCACGGCGATGCGCAGGCGCAAGCACGCCGGCCCGCCGCCATTGCGCATGCTTTGCCGCACATCGACATACTCCACCCGCCCGATCGCGGCGCCCGGCTTTGCGATCATTTCGGCCACAAACGCCGCAGTGCGGTTGTTATCGCGCACCTCAGTCGGCGCAATCAGCGTGAGCGAAGAGGCGCCTGGCTCTGACACCAATTGCGAATTGAAGAGATAGGACGTCACCGCATCCGCCAGCGAAACATCGCGCGCCGAAACTTCGACAAACACAGGCTCAAACAACCCGCGCGCCTTCTCACAGATTTCCGCATAGAGCGCGGATTTATCGGCGAACGCATGCTCGTGGTGAAACAGCACGCGCTCATGCGCCACGGCCACCACGTCATTGTGAAACGCGCCTGCGTCGATCGCCTCTGGCGCCTGGCGCGCGAACACGGTGCGCGCGGCGCGCAGCCCATGTCTGCGGGCGATGGCGCGGCTTGCCTCCAGCGTTTGCCGCGCGGGAAAGCCTGGGCGCGCCTCAGCGGCGCTGCGGCCATAAACGAAAACCTCAACCCCTTCCCCGCCCGCATGTAAGCGCATGTGGTTCGCGGCGCCTTCATCGGAGAAGGCGCCGTGCGCGGGCAGCGCTTCATGCACGGCAAAGCGCGCTTCGTCCGGCAAAAGCGCACGCAACGCGCGCATCGTTTGCTCAGCCTCGAGAAACCGATGCAGCATAGTCGAAAGATTGGCGGCGGACGCATGCAAGCGCCCATCGGCGCAATCGGGGCTCGGCGAGATTGTGCCAGCGTTCGCGGCCCACATGGCGGACGCCGCCAAAGCCGCGCGCGCCGCTGCGTCTTCCTCTTCCCACGCGCGCCGCCACACATCGGCATCGCTTCCGCTAAAGCCAAGGCTGCGCAGAAATTTCAGATCCGGCCGCGCATGCGGCGGCAGCACGCCTTGCGGCAAGCCAAGCGCTGCAAGCTTGCGCATCTTGGCGATGCCTTCCAGCGCCGCCTCACGCGGGCGGGCGATGCTGCCTTGATTGCGTGCAGAGGCGAGATTGCCTTCGGACAGCCCAGCATAATTGTGCGTGGGGCCAACAAGCCCGTCGAAATTGATTTCGACAAGGCTCATACAGGCAAACCTGGCGCGGGGATCGGCGCGGCCTTTTCCGCCAATTGTGTCGCCACTGGGTAGGCCGCGTAATCTGCCGCGTAATACGCGCTTGGCCGCAGCGAGCCGGAAAGGCCCGGCCCGCCGAACGGCATGGCGCCGCTTGCGCCGGTCGTTGGCCGGTTCCAATTCAGGATGCCGGCGCGCATTTCATTTTTCACACGCGCCCAGAGCGCGGCGTCATCGCTGATGAGCCCGCCAGCGAGGCCAAAGCGCGTCGCGTTGGCGATATCGAGCGCATGATCAAAATCGCGCACGCGATACACCTGCAGCACTGGGCCAAACAATTCCTCATCCGGCGGATTAAGCCCCGTGACGTCAAACAGCGCCGGGCGCACAAAGGCGCCGTCTCTCTTAAGCGGCACGATCTCCTTCGCCCCAATCGCACCAAGCGCTTGCGCGAATTTTTCCGCGCGCGCGGCGCTTTCGGCGCTCACCAGCGGGCCAAAGAAGGGCTCCGGCGTTTGCGTTGCGGGCGCGACGGAAATCTCCGCCGCGAGCGCGGCCAGCGCATCAATGACAGCCTGCCCCGCTTCGCCTTCGGGCACGATCAGCCGCCGCGCGCAGGAGCAGCGCTGCCCGCTTGTGGCGTAGGCCGAGTGCGCGATGAGGTTGGCCGCCGCGCGCGCATCGACGGGCGGCCAAACGATCAGCGGATTGTTGCCGCCAAGTTCAAGCGCCAGCAAAATTTCGGGCCGGCCGGCGAATTTGCGGTGGATCATCGCGCCGGTTTGCGCAGACCCGGTGAACAGAACGCCATCCAGCCCGCGCGCATCCAGCAACGCAGCGCCGGTTTCGCGCGCGCCTTGCGTGAGATTGAGCACGCCCGCAGGCAGGCCCGCATCTTCCCACGCCTCAACCATCATGGCGCCGACGCCAGGCGTCAGCTCGCTGGGCTTGAAGATCACGCAATTGCCGGCCAACAGCGCCGGCACGATATGGCCATTCGGCAAATGGCCTGGGAAATTGAACGGGCCAAACACGCCCAGCACGCCATGAGCGCGGTGCGAGAGCGTCATGGCGCCGAAGGGGGCCGCCTCTTCGCGCGCGCCTGCGCGCTCGGCCTGGGCGCGGATCGATATCTCGATTTTACCGATCATGGCGGCGACCTCGCCGCGCGAATCCCACAGCGCCTTTCCCATTTCGCGGCTGATCGCTTGAGCAAATTCTTCCTTGCGCGCCTCAACAAGTTTGCCGAACGCGCGCACGATGGCGACGCGCTCTTCCACCGGCCGGCGCGACCATGCCGGAAACGCAAGGTTCGCCGCCGCCATCGCCTCGGCGACATCCTCATCATTGGCGGCGCGCCCTTCCCAGACCTTATCGCCCGTGGCCGGATCATGCGCGGTAAACACCGCGCCTTCGCCCGCGCGCCACACGCCGCCGATATAATTTTCAGTGCGCATCTTCGCTCCACAGCAAAGCTTCGGCGCCAGCTTCGAGGCCAAGCACGGCAAGCGTTTCGGCGCTGGTATAGATCGCGCCATCCTTCACGCTCGCGCGCGCGGCCACGCAGCGGTAGCCGTCAATCGCGGGGCGCGCGATCAAGCAGCGGGCCGCGCCCTCACCTTGGAAAATTGGCGCCCGCCGGCTCTCGCGCAAGGTGCGGATTGCATCACGCTGCGCGCTGAGCAGCGGGCCTGCATCGAAAATATCGACCACGTTGGAAAAGGTGAAGCCTTCCCATT
>DAORMO010000012.1:15612-16015 GCA_035440585.1 Terricaulis sp. | reverse complement strand
AGGCTGCGCGCGCCCTCGCCCGCGCGGTGGCACTTGCCAATCACAGCGCGCGCTTCGGCTGGAAGCAGATCGACATAAAGCGGATGCTGCGGCATCAGATCGAGGATGAATTGATTATCCGTCGTGGCTGAAAGCCGATCGGCCTCTTCGAAATCCATGCGGAAAAAATGCCGCCCCACCGCTTCCCAAAACGGCGAGACGCCGTCATCGGAAACCACGCCGCGCAATTCGGAAACCACTTGATGATGGAACCGATGCGGCGCTGCAGCCATCAGCATATAGCGGCATTGCGCCAGCGCGCGGCCTACGCCAGGAACGCGATGCTCGGGCCGCACGAACAGCGAGCCAACCTCGGTGCAGCCGGTGAAATCATTCACCCCAATCAGCACATCCATATCAAAGC
>DAORMO010000012.1:14062-15558 GCA_035440585.1 Terricaulis sp. | reverse complement strand
CGGAAATTGAAAAACGGCGGGCGCTCCCCGATCGTGGCCTTTACGCCGCAGCAGCCCGCCAGCACCCCGCTCTGCACATGCTCAAGCGCGATGAAATAGCGCTCAGGGCCGGCGATTGCGGTTTGCTTGGCGAAGCTCTCGGCCGAAAGCGCGAGCTTATCTTCGAGCGCGCGATCATCAAGCATAAGGCTGGTGAAGCCCGCACCTGCGATGGCGCGCAATTGCTTGAAGCCCTCGAGATCCTGCGAGCCCGCCGCGCGCATGAGATAAAGCGGGGCGCTCATGCGCGGAGGCTCGCCACATCAAAGCGGCCGCTATTGACGCCCAGCAGCAGCAACAAAGAAAGCTTGGCGCGCTCGGCAAAGCTGGGGATCAACGCAAACTCCTGGTCGCTGTGCAGCCCGCCCCCGCAGGGGCCGAGCGTATCGATATTGGGGCAGCCGGCGGCGGCGAGATTGTTGCCCTCGCACACACCGCCTGAGGCTTGGAATTTGAGATCGAGCCCAAGCGCGGCGCCCGCCTGGCGCGTCCAACCCACCATGATGCTTTGCGGCGGCGTCAGCGGTTTCGGCGGGCGCGCGAACCGCCCGTGCAAATGCGCGCTGACGCCTTCGCGCTGCTCATGTGCGATGCGCGTGATCTCCGCTTCGGCCCAGGCGGCGCTTTCGTCATCCGGCGCGCGCGCATTGAAGCGCAACACCGCGCGCTCGGGCACGACATTGGTTGGCCCGCCGCCATCGATGGCGCCGACATTGAAGGTAACGCCATCGCGCCGCCCGTTGAGCGCGTGCAATTGCAGCGCGGCGTCCGCTGCTGCGATCACCGCGCTGCGGCCATCGGCAAAGGCGCGCCCGACATGCGCTGCGCGGCCATGAAACACCAAGCTGTAATTTCCCGAGCCCTTGCGCGCATCAACCAGCGCGCCATCGGCCAGCGCCGGCTCATAGGTCATGCCCAAATGGCTGCGCGCGCCAAGTTCGGCCAGCAAAGCCCCGCTTGCAGGTGAGCCGATTTCTTCGTCCGGGCTGATCAACACCTCATAGCCAACGCGCTTAGCGCCTGGCGCGCGTTCAAACGCCTCCAGTGCGGCGAGCATCACGCTGAGGCCGCCCTTCATGTCGGCTGTGCCTGGCCCGTGCAGCACATCGCCCTCGCGCCAGGTGGCTTGAAACGGATGCGCGGCGGGAAAGACGGTATCGTAATGGCCGGTCAGCGCGATTTGGATCGGCGCCTCGGGCCGCACGCGCACGCGGAGCGATTCGGGGTGCTCAATCGCCTCGGCGGAGCCATCGGCGCGCACGCGCGCGGAAGGCTCAAGCCGCGCCAGGCTGACCGCGCCAGGCAAAACGGCGAAGGCGTCCGCCAGCTCGCCCTGCATGCGCAGCAGGCCCGCGCGCTCATACGAGCCCGAATTGATCGCCGCCCAACGCTCGGTGCGGGCGACGAGCGCGCCGCCGTGCGCATCCAGGTGGTGCAAAAGCGGGCCGGCGTCCGCG
>DAORMO010000012.1:10084-13961 GCA_035440585.1 Terricaulis sp. | reverse complement strand
GGCTTTTGGCCGGGCCCGTCATAGTTTTTACCGTGTCGCGGACGATTACCGGAAGGTGATCGTGATCGCGGTGCGGCGGTTGAGCGGATCGCGAACGTTCGGGCCCGTCGGACGGGCGAGATCGTTTTCACCGCGGCCTTCCGTGCGGATCGCAGCCGCCGCCACGCCACGCGCGGTCAGCGCGTCACGGACGACCGAAGCGCGACGATCGGACAGACCTTGGTTGTACTGCGGCGAACCGGACGTATCGGTGTGGCCCACCAGCGCGATGCCGGAGAGGTTGCAGTTCGCGAGGCTCGACACCGCGCGATCGATAACGGCCAGCGCTTCGGCGTTGAGCGTGGAGCGATCCCACTCGAAATACACCGTGTAAGCGCCCGTCGGGCAGGTTTGCACCACAGGGGGCGGCGGGGGCGGCGGAGGCGCAACCGGCGGCGCAACCGGCGGAGCAACCGGAGCAGCCGCAGCGCCGGCGAACTGCCAACGCAGGCCGACCGTGATCGCCTGATGCTCATAATCAGCCTTGCGCGTCACCGGGCCGGGCTGGCGAGACAGGAACTCAACATCCGGCGCCCAAAGAGCGCGGTAACCGATGTCGAGCGTCAGCTGCTCGGTCACGCCGATGCCGATGCCGGCGAGCGCTTGATAGCCGAGAACAGTGTCTTCATCGTCGAACGAACGCGCGGGCGGGCCGCCATCGTTGCCGTTCGCGTTGAGACGCACGCCGCCGACGCCAACGCCGATGTACGGGTTGACGTTCGAGCTGCGGTTAAAATCATAAAAGACGTTCAAGAACGCCGACCACGCGTGCACGTCGCCGCCGAAATCCAGAGCCGGCGTCGTTTCCAGCTCATTCCAGCGGTGGCCGACTTCACCTTCGACGCGGAGGCCGTTCATGAAGGCGTAGCCAAGGCCGATGTGCTGACTGGTGTCAGCTTCAAGGCCCGGATCGCCCCAGCTATAGCCGTTGCCCGTGCCGATATCGAATTCACCGCCGGTCGAATAACCGAGGTCGGCGCGGCCGTACCAGCCTTCGGTCGCATGCGCGACGCCAGCGGCGCCGGCCATCAACGCCGCGAGCGCGACTGTTTTGGTGATGCGCGATTTCATTGTCACCCCTCTCAAGCGATTTCCCCTGCGTTCCTATTCCAAAGCCAAACGCAGTCTTCGCGCCAAACGCGCTCACGACTGCCGGTCAGAACCGAACGCACATCAAACAGGGGCAAGCCCCTTGCGTCCAACGCACGATCTATAAAACGGTTCCGAACCCTCAGTCGATGCGGCGACTTTGCCCGAGCGCCCGCTCAAAGTCCATTAACGAGCCCCTAAAACTGCACTTTTTTGGGGGAGCGTTGCCTTTTTTCCCTGCATCGCCCGTTAGGAGAAACCTAACCAAAATGAAAGGGGCCGCGCCCCCTCCCGGCGCGGCCCCAGTCCCCTTTTCGCCCCTGCTGCGTCGCCTCTGTGCGAGGCCCCCCGCCGGAACGTCGCCGAGACCTTAGGGCGACCGCGTCGCCAGGGGCGAGCCCGAAAGGCGCCTGCGGCGGTCATTTCGGATACGATGTTGCGCTCACATCACAAGCGTTTGAGGGAACGGCCCAGCGCTGCGCGGGGTTGCCCTGGTGAACCTTTAGATCCACCGGAGTTTTCTCATGCAAAATCATAAGCCTGAATTTGAGCACGCCCCGCCGCCGCCGCGTCATAAAGAAGGGTCGGCGCGCGTGATCCGCGTGGCCGCCATCGCCGGCATCTTGGGCGTGGCCGTGGCCGGCTACGCGATCTACGCCGATGAAATCGACCGCGCCTCCAACACCCCGTTGGTCCAGGAGCAGCAATTCGCGGAGGCGAACGAGAGCCCCTATGCGCCTATCCCCCTGAATGATGAATTCGCGCTGCCCGAGGCCGCGCCTACCGAAGCGCAGCCCGCCGGCGCGGAGGCCGCCCCAGAGCCGATCGAGGCCGAGCCCATGGAGGCGGCGCCAAATGAGGCTGATGACGCGAGCAGCCCCCAGGAATGGTGAGCCCGCCGGGATTCGAACCCGGGACCCTCTGATTAAAAGTCAGATGCTCTACCGGCTGAGCTACAGGCTCCCTTCCTGGGAGAGCGGGCGAGTTACGCGGACACGCCCCAACATGCAAGCCTTAGCCGGCCGCGGCTAAACTTCCCGCCACGGCCCGAGCCCAGCCGCCCCGCACCTTCGCGCGAGCGGCTGGGCTCATGCTCGGGCGCCAAACCCGATCCGAAGCGCCGGAATCAGCCAGCGTGGGGATGAGCCCCGCGCCTAACGCCGCGAGCTTCGCCGCGCCAAGCGCCGTCATTTCCTGAAAGGCCGGCCGCGCCACCTCAACATCGCAAATATCGGCGAGATATTGCATCGCCCAGGCGTTCGCCGTCATGCCGCCATCCACCAGCAAGCGTTCAATCTTGGGCGCGCCATCGGCTTTCAGCGCCTCGAGCAGATCGGCGGTTTGATACGCAACGGCCTCAAGCGCGGCGCGCACCAAATGCTCAAGCCGTGAATCGCGCGTCAGCCCGCTGATGAGCCCGCGCGCTTCGGCTTTCCATTGCGGCGCGCCAAGGCCCGCAAACGCCGGCACAAGATAGACCCCGCCATTGTCAGGCAAGCTTGCAGCGATGGCTTCGGATTCAGCGGCGCTTTTGATCAGCTTCAACCCATCGCGCAGCCATTGGATGGTAGCGCCGGCGGCGAAGATTGATCCCTCCAACGCGTATGCGCGCGCGCCTTGCGCTTCATAGCCGATGGTTGCGAGCAACCGATTTTTCGAGCGCGGCGGCTCCGCGCCCATATTCATCACCACAAAACAGCCCGTGCCGAATGTGGCTTTCGCCATGCCGGGTTTGAGGCAGCCATGGCCCACCAGCGCAGCTTGCTGATCGCCGGCCATGCCATGGATCGGCAAAGCGCGGCCAAACAGCGAAGCATCCGTTGAAGCAAAATGCGCATCGCACGGCTTCACTTCTGGCAAAAGCGCGCGCGGAACGCGCAGCAGCGCGCAGAGCTCATCGCTCCAGGCGCCGTGCGCAATATCAAACAACAAGGTGCGCGAGGCGTTGGTGATGTCGCTCACATGCGCCGCGCCGCTTGAGAGCCGCCAAACCAGATATGATTCGACCGTGCCGAACGCCAGCTCACCCGCCTCAGCCCGCGCGCGCAGAGCTGGATCCTGATCCAGTATCCAGGCGATTTTCGTGGCAGAGAAATAAGGGTCGAGCAAAAGCCCGGTGATTTCCTGCACCCGCTTTTCGTGGCCCGCGTCACGCAGCGCGGCGCAAGTTTCGGCCGTGCGCCGATCTTGCCAAACGATCGCCTTGTGCACGGGCGCGCCGGTTTTGCGATCCCACACGATGGTGGTTTCGCGCTGATTGGTGACGCCGATCGCAGCGATGTTTTCAACGCCAACCGCCGTGATGACTTCGCGGCACACCGCCAATGTGGCGCTCCAGATCTCTTCGGCGTCATGCTCCACCCAGCCAGGGTGCGGATAGTGCTGCTGCAACTCGATCTGCGCGATCTTCACCGGCTGAAACGCGGCGTCGAACAAAATCGCGCGGGTTGAGGTGGTGCCTTGATCGATTGCGAGGATGTGTGTGCTCATCAGCATAGAAAAGAGCGGGGAGGCGCCAACGTCAATCCGAAGACCGGCGGGGGACACAAGGGGCGCAGCCTTCGGGCGGCGCCTCCCCTATGCGGCGCGGGCGTCAGGGCGCGCCCGCCTCCGCAATCTCAAGCGCGGCGCGGAACGATGCAGAGGCCGCGCGCACGCGGATCAAGGCCGCGTCCAATTCCTCGGCCGTCACGGCCCGGCCTGCGGCGGCCATCGCCTCCACTTCCGCCCGCACGCTGGCGAGCTTGGC
>DAORMO010000012.1:4818-10072 GCA_035440585.1 Terricaulis sp. | reverse complement strand
ATCATCTAGATTGGCCGCCACCGATGAACCGGCGGACAGCGCTTGGGCGGCCATCTCCAGAAACGCGCCAGCGCGGGTGCGCTGTTTTTCCGGCACGAGCGGCAAGAACGCCGAGAGCGCGGCCAGCAGCATCTGCAATTGCAGCATCAGATTGAACATGAGCTTCTCCTTCAGCGACGGCGCACAAGCGCTTCGAGCTCAGCGATCGGCCGATCGGCGGCGGCGATGGCTTCGCTCAAGCGATTGGCGGCGATGGTGAGCGCACTGGCGGCGCGTTCGAGCACGGGCTGATCGGCGCTTGTGGCGGCGTCATAATCGGCGCGCGCGCGCATATAGCCGGTGACGGCGATCTGCAGCGTTTCCACCGCGGGCGTGGCGGCGCGTTCGGCTTGGCCGAGCGCGCGCTTGAGTGAAAGCGGCGCGGCGGGATCGCGCACGATGTCGGCCGCCTCTTCCACGATGGCGGCGTAGGCGTGCAGCAGCGCGTAGGCGCGCTGATCGGGCGTGCGCGCGGCGGCGGCGGGATTTTCAAGGCGAGTTTCGCCCAATTGCAGGCTGGCGCAGGCAGGCATGGCGGCGAGCGCGACGCCAAGCGCAAGCGCCCGGATCGGGTGACGCATTTCTATTCTCCTGGTTTAGACGATGGGGCCGCGCGCGCGTGAGCTCCCGATGGCGACGCCGATGAGCCCAAGCGTGATGATGAGATCGACCGCAGCGGCCGCGAGCTCCTGCGCCGCGCCGGGAGGCAGTTCGACGCCCAGGCGGCTAGCGGCCGCCGCGATGGCGATGGCGGCCGCGCTGCGCAGCGTGAGCGATTGAAGCGCGGCGCGTTCTGGAAAAATTTGGCTCATAGGCTCCTCGTTGATGGAGCGAGCCTAGGGGCGGAGCGGAGCCTGTCGGATAGATGGACGGCGCGCGCGCAAAGTTAGACACAATTGGCGTGCTGCGTCAGATAGTTGGATATGTGCTGAAACGCCGCGGGGTGGATTAGCCGGCGCACAATCCCCGCTTGGCCGTATCGTATTCGCGCTTGAGCCGCGCGATGAGATCAGCTGTCGGCACAACCTCATGCACTGCGCCCACGCCTTGGCCTGCGCCCCAAATATCCTTCCAAGCTTTGGCTTTGGAGCCTTGCTCGCCTGAGCCGAAGCTCATCTTGCTGGGATCGCTTTGCGGCAGAGCAGCCGGGTCAAGCCCGGCGTTGACAATCGAGCCTTTGAGATAATTGCCGGACACGCCGGTGAAGAGATTGCTGTAGATGATATCTTCGGCCGAAGACTCCACGATCATCTGCTTATACGCCTCAGGCGCGTTGGCTTCCTTCGTGGCGATAAAGGCCGAGCCCATATAGGCGAGATCGGCGCCCATCGCTTGCGCCGCGAGAATGCCGCCGCCCGTGGCGATCGCGCCCGAAAGCAGCAGCGGACCATCGAAAAACCTGCGGATTTCGCTGATCAGCGCAAACGGCGAGAGCGCGCCCGCATGCCCGCCCGCGCCCGCGCACACCGCGATAAGGCCGTCAGCGCCCTTCTCGAGCGCCTTCTCTGCGAACTTGATGTTAATGATGTCGTGCAGCACGATGCCGCCATAGGAATGGATCGCATCGTTCACCTCAGGCCGCGCGCCGAGCGATGTGATCACGATCGGCACTTTGTGCTTCACGCACGCCGCGACATCGGCTTCCAGCCGCTCATTGGTTTTGTGGACGATCTGATTCACCGCAAAGGGCGCCGCGGGCGCATCGGGGTGCGCCTCATCATAGGCGGCGAGCTCATCCTTAATGCGGAAAAGCCAATCATCCAGCAAAGCTTGTGGACGCGCGTTCAGCGCCGGAAATGAGCCGACGATGCCGCCTTTGCACTGCGCCAGCACCAGTTCGGGGTTGGCGATAATGAATTGCGGAGCGCCCACGGCCGGTAGGCGAAGCTTGTCGAACAGCGGCGGCAAAGCCATCATCTCTCTCCCTAGTTGCGTCTGGCTTAGCTTGGCGCGAAAAGCGCGTCGACGCTGACATGGCGTCAACCGGAGCGGAAATGAGCGAGACACTGCATTTGGGCGAGCCTGCGGATGAAACCGATTGGCGCGCCATGGTGGAAAAAGGCCTCAAGGGCGCGCCCTGGGGGCGGCTCGTGGGCAAAACCGCCGATGGGCTCGAGATCGCCCCGCTCTACCGCGAACCTGATTACGCTACCGCCGCCGACGTCTCAGGTTTTCCCGGCGCTGCGCCGTTCACGCGCGGGCGCGCCGGCTGGCTGATCCGCCAAGCTTACGCCCACCCCGATCCCGCACGCGTGAACCGCGACATTCTAGCCGACCTTGCCGGCGGCGTGGCCGCGATCGAGCTTGTGATTGATCCCACCGGCGCGCGCGGCGTGGCGATCACCAGCGCCGCCGATCTCGACGCCGCGCTGGCGAATGTGATCCTTGAAGCGGCGCCGATTTCGCTCGATGGCGGCGGCGTTGCCGCCGCGCGCCTGCTGGAGGCCAAGCTCAAGGGCGTGGCCGCGCCCGGCACCGCTTTCAATCTTGATCTTGTGTGGAACGCGGACGCTGAAGCGATCGCTTTCGCCAAGCGCATCCGTTCGGAATTGCCGAACGCGACAGCGCTGCGCGCCGATGCGCGGCCTGTGCATGAAGCGGGCGGCTCCGAAGCGCAGGAAATTGGCGCTGGTCTGGCGGCCGGGCTTGAGGCGCTGCGCGCGCTTACAAGCGCTGGCGTTTCGATTGAAGATGCCGCCGCTTCGCTCGCGTTCGCGATGTCTGTTGGACCCGACGTATTAGTGGAAGCGGCCAAGCTGCGCGCATTGCGGCTCTGCTGGGCGCGGGTGATGGAGGCGAGCGGCGCTGCGCCCGAGGCGCGTGAGGCGCGCATCCACGCCTTTACCTCCCAGCGCATGCTGACGCGCTATGATTCTTACACAAACATTCTGCGCCTCTCGACAGCCGCGTTCGGCGCGGCCGTTGGCGGCGCGCACGCCATCAGTGTTGCGCCCTTCACTGATGCGCTGGGCCATGCCTCCCCGTTCGCGCGGCGCGTCGCGCGCAACACACAGAATGTACTGATGGAAGAATGCCGGCTCGATCATGTCGCCGATCCTGCGGGCGGCGCGTGGTTTGTCGAGAACGTGACGCGCGAACTGGCCGACAAAGGCTGGGCCGTGATGCAGGCGATCGAGGCCAAGGGCGGCATGGTTGCGGCGCTGAAAGCCGGCGCACTGCAGGCGGTGGTGGATGAGGCCCGCGCCGCGCGCGAAAAGCTGATCGCCACCCGCAAGGAAACCATCACCGGCGTGACGGATTTTCCGTCGCTCGATGCAGCCTTTCCCGCGTTCGAGCCGCGCGCTGAAGCGGCGCCGCGCGGCGCGCTGGCGCCAATCCGCTGGGCTGCGCCGTTTGAGGCGCTGCGCGACAGCGCTGCGGCGTCCAAGGCGCGGCCGTCGGTGTTCTTCGCCAATCTCGCCAGCCTGGCTGAATTTGGCCCGCGCGCGCAATGGAGCCGAAATCTCGTCGCCGTTGGCGGCGCGAGCGCCCTTGGCGCAGAAGATGCGTACGCCAGCATCGACGCGCTGATCGACGCCTTCACAAAATCCGGCGCGCGCGTGGCGCTGATCGCCTCGACGGACGCTGTGTATGCCGAGCAGGCCGAAAACTGCGCGCAGCGGCTAAAAGCAGCCGGCGCCGATTGGGTGCTGCTGGCCGGCAAGCCCGGCGAGAGCGAAGATCAACTGCGCGCGGCGGGGGTCGATCAGTTTGTCTATGCCGGCGTGAACGTGCTGAAGGAGCTTGAAACACTGCATGCGGCGCTGGGGATTGGGTGATGACAAGCACGCCGACGGAGAAGGAGGTGCGCGAGGCGATGGAAACCATCGCAACGTCGTACAGCTACGATCCGCCGGAACGATGGCTCTCGGCGCATCAGATGCTCCGTGAACTGCGACTGACGCTGCAGCAACAGCTTAAGCCCTATCTTTGGATCCAAAACGTCGGGTTGGTACTGAGTTTTGCACCATTGGTCGGTGGGATGTGGCTTATGATGCACTCTTTGCAAGACGCGACATTCCGGTACGCGGAATACATAATTGGACTTGCAGCCGTTACGGCGCTCCCCGGTGCGATTGCGCAAGGCGGCGCCTGGCTCGCGCGCACGATCGCTGCTCGACGGCATCCGCTTGTTCACCTATCGGATTCCGTCGCTGGCGCGGCTGAGCGCTTCGAAGATCGCTACGTCGAAGCGGCGAGCAAACGCGGAAGCCTAAGGGCTGCGCCATGACCGAGCGCGAATTTCCCGCGCATGTCATCGAGGCGCTCGAAACGCTGGAGCGCGCCAGCGCGCCTGGTTCGTTGGGCCCGGCCTATCAGACGTTGCTGGACTGGCGGCGAAACGCCCCACGCAGCGCCCCTCGCGTGAACTTAAATCCTCGAGACCTAATCACCGTCCTGATTTTGCTCGCCAGCGGCGCGACGGCATACTTATTGTTCTCAACTACGTCAGTTGAGTTTCAACGCGGCTTCATCACCGGCCTCGCGCTCACGCTTCTTTCGCCATCTCATCGGCGCCCGCCCAATCCCACTCCGCCCACCCCGCTCACCATAGACGCCCGCATCGACGCGGCTATCAACCGCTGGCGCCATCTTGTGCCTGCGATGAAAGACCTCCCGAAATGACGCTGCCTGATTTCTCTAAGCTTCCACTCACCGCTGACATCGCAGGCGCAGCCCGAGCCACTGGCGAGCCATGGCTCACGCCCGAAGGCATCGCGGTGAAAACCGCTTACACCGCCGCCGATCGCGCGGGGCTGGATTTCATCGACGGCTTCCCAGGCCTCGCCCCGTTCGGGCGCGGGCCGTATCCGACGATGTATGTGCAGCAGCCTTGGACGATCCGGCAATATGCCGGCTTTTCCACGGCCGAGGAATCCAACGCGTTTTACCGGCGCAATCTCGCGGCCGGGCAAAAAGGGCTTTCGGTGGCGTTCGATCTCGCTACGCACCGAGGCTATGATTCTGATCATCCGCGCGTGCTCGGCGATGTGGGCATGGCGGGGGTGGCGATCGATTCCATCTACGACATGCGCACTTTGTTCAGCGGCATCCCGCTCGATCAAATGAGCGTATCGATGACCATGAACGGCGCGGTGCTGCCGATCATGGCGCTCTATATCGTCGCCGGCGAAGAGCAGAATGTGAGCCACGCCAAGCTCTCGGGCACGATCCAGAACGACATCCTCAAAGAATTCATGGTGCGGAATACGTT
>DAORMO010000012.1:2452-4649 GCA_035440585.1 Terricaulis sp. | reverse complement strand
AGTATTTGCGCGCGGGCGTGGCCGCTGGGCTTGACGTTGATAAATTCGCGCCGCGTCTTTCGTTTTTCTGGGCGATCGGGATGAACCCGTTCATGGAGATCGCCAAGATGCGCGCCGCGCGGCTGCTCTGGGCCAAGCTCGTGGCGCAATTTAATCCGCAGCAAGACAAGTCGCGCGCGCTGCGCACCCATTGCCAAACCAGCGGCTGGTCTCTCACCGCGCAGGATGTTTACAACAACGCCGTGCGCACTTGCGTCGAAGCGATGGCGGCCGCTTATGGCGGCACCCAATCGCTGCACACCAATTCGCTCGACGAAGCGCTGGCGCTGCCAACTGACTTTTCCGCCCGCATCGCCCGAAACACGCAAATCCTGCTGCAAAGCGAAGGCGGCGTGTGCCGCCCGGCCGATCCGTGGGGCGGCTCCTACTATGTCGAGCGGCTCACCGCTGACCTTGCCGCCAAAGCCTGGGCGCATATCGAGGAAGTCGAAAAGCTCGGCGGCATGGCGCAAGCGATCGACCAAGGCTTGCCCAAAGCCCGCATCGAAGAAGCCGCCGCCCGCACCCAAGCGCGCATCGATACAGGGCACCAAACCATCGTCGGCGTGAACAAGTATAAGCTCGATGAGCCGGAAGATATTCCCGTGCTCAAAGTCGATAACGCCAAGGTACGCACGATGCAGCTCGATAAGCTCTCGCGCCTGAAGGCCGAACGGAACGAGGCCGATGCACAAGCAGCGCTCACCGCGCTGGAAAACGGCGCGCGCGGCAACGCCAACCTGCTGGAGCTCGCCGTGCAAGCCGCGCGCGCGAAAGCCACGGTGGGCGAAATGTCCTCCGCGATGGAGCGCGCATTTGCGCGCCACCAGCCGCCGATCCGCCTCGTCACCGGCGTGTTCGCGCGCGAAGCCGGCAATGACGCGCCTTTGGAGCGCGCGCGCCAAAGCGTGATCGCGTTTGAGGAAACCGAAGGCAAGCGCCCGAAAATCCTCGTCGCCAAAATGGGCCAGGATGGGCACGATCGCGGCCAGAAGGTTGTCGCCTCCGCGTTCAGCGATCTGGGTTTCGATGTGGAAATTGGCCCGCTCTTCGCCACGCCCGATGAGGTGGCCGATCAGGCCATCGCCAGCGGCGTGCATATCGTGGGCGTCTCCTCGCTCGCGGCCGGGCATTTGACGCTGACGCCGGCGCTGCGCGCGGCGCTCGAGCAACGCGGGCGCGGCGATATCATGATCGTCGTCGGCGGGGTGATCCCGCCCGAGGATGTGGATACGCTGAAGGATATGGGCGCGGCGGCTGTCTACCCGCCAGGCGGCGCGATTGCGGACATCGCGCAAGATCTGCTCAGCGCGCTCAACATGAAGCTGGGCTATGCCCAGCCTGTGCGGAAGGCGGAATAACATGCCGCGCGGCGCGACATGGATTTTGCTGGGGCTATCGGCGCTGCTGGCCATTGCATACGGCGTGTTCGGGCCGGGCATGTATGAAAGCGGCATGGATCGCGCGATCCCCGCCGCGCTGAAAACCTCCGGCATCGCAGTTCTCGTGCTGATCGCGCTTTTGAATCGCGCGCGCCTGCTGGCGATTGCGCTCGCCTTCGGCGCGGCGGGCGATGCGCTGCTGGCGCTGGGCGACGCGACCTTCCTTTGGGGCGCGGGCGCGTTTCTGATCGGGCACTTGTTTTACATCACGCTGTTCCTGCGCAACGGCTCGGGCATTGCCGCGCTCAAACATCCGCCGCGCGCGCTCGCCGCGCTCGCGCTGATTGGCGCGGCTGTTGTGATGACCGGGCTGTTGGTGCCGGCGGATAATCCGATGTTTGCGCCGCTGGCGGCTTATACTGGCGTGCTGACGCTGATGGCGCTCATCACCTTCACGCTGCCAAGCGCGCGCTGGCTGGTGATGCTGGGCGGTGTTTTGTTCTTCATCTCCGATGGGTTTGTCGCCGCCAATTTGTTCCATCCGCAAAGCGATGCTGCGCTAGCGTTCGGCCTCAGCTTTACCGGCTGGATGATTTATTGGACCGCGCAAGCTTCGCTCTGCATCGGCGGTTTGGCGCTCACGCGGGTTGACCGCACAGCTTAGAGGGCCAAACTCCTTGCCATAGAGGAAGGAGACACCCCATGGCTCAAGCTGAGCAAAAGGCGCTGCAAGCACGCGCTAAGCGTGAAATCGCCCTTGCCGAAGCAACAGGCGC
>DAORMO010000012.1:0-2442 GCA_035440585.1 Terricaulis sp. | reverse complement strand
TCCCCCGATTATCGCACTGTGTTCATCACCCGCCGCGACGGCACGGAAGAAAAAGTGCGTATCAGCGCAGCGCAAACGCAAAAGCCGCACTAGGCGCATCGCCCGGCGCGGTGTAGCCACGCGGGCGTGAGCGATCCTGATCTTTCCGCCGCGCGTGCGCTGCTGCAGCGCGTGTTCGGCCATGCCGATTTTCGCGGCCTGCAAGCTGATGTGATCGGCGCGGTGCTGGCTGGCCGCGATTGCATGGCCCTGCTGCCGACAGGCGGCGGCAAGAGCTTCTGCTATCAGATCCCAGCAATGCTGCGCGAGGGCGTTGGGCTGGTTATCTCGCCGCTGATAGCGCTGATGCAGGATCAGGTAGCGAGCCTGCGCGCAGCCGGGGTGGCGGCGGCGCGGCTGGATTCCACGCAAGACCGCGATGCGCGGCGCGAGCACCTCAACGCAGCGCGCGAGGGCAAGCTCGATCTGCTTTACGTCTCGCCTGAGGGCCTGTTCGCACACGGCATGCTCGACTTTCTGGAGCAATGCCCGATCGCGCTGATCGCCATCGATGAAGCCCATTGCGTGAGCCAATGGGGGCATGATTTCCGGCCCGATTATCGCGCGCTGGGCCAATTGGCCGATCGCTTCCCCAGCACCCCGCGCATGGCCGTGACAGCGACGGCGGATTTGAAAACCCAGGCCGACATCCGCACGCAATTGCGGCTTGAGCATGCGCCGGCCTTCATCGCCTCCTTCGATCGGCCCAACCTCATCCTCAGCGCAGAACGCAAAGGCCCGCGCGCGCAGGATCGCCTGCTTGAGCTGGCGCGCGCCCGGCGCGGCAAATCTGGCATCGTTTACGCCGCGACCCGCGATCACGTCGAGAAAATCGCCACAGCGCTGCAGGACGCAGGCATTCCCGCCCTCGCCTACCATGCAGGCATCGACGCCGGCCTGCGCGCGGAGCGCCAACATCGCTTCCAAGAAGAAGAAGATATCGTGATGGCGGCGACAATCGCCTTCGGCATGGGCGTGGATAAGCCGAACGTGCGTTACGTGATCCACGCTGACGCGCCCAAGAGCATCGAGGCCTATTGGCAAGAGGTCGGCCGCGGCGGGCGCGATGGCGAAAACGCCGAAGGCTTTTGCATCTATAGCGCCAACGATCTGCGCCGGGCGATTATGTTCGCCAACCAGTCCAACGCGACGGACCTGGTGAAATCGGTGCAGATCAAAAAATCGCGCCAGCTCTACACCTTCCTCGATGGGCTGACATGCCGCCGCGCGGGCGTGCGGCGCTATTTTGGTGAAGACGGCGCAGAGCCGTGCGGGGTTTGCGATGTCTGCACCGATCCGCCGGTTTCGATTGATGCGGCCGAACTTGCCGCCAAAGCCATTTCAGCCGTCATGCGCCTGGATCAGCGCTTTGGCCGCGGCCGCGTGATCGCGCACCTTCTCGGCAAAGCCGGCGATGGGATCGACCAGCAATATGCGGCGCGCAGCACGTTCGGCATTGGCGCCGACCAGCCCGAAGCGCATTGGCGCGCAGTGATTGAGCACCTTTTGTTTGAAGGCGTGCTGAGCGAAGGCGATGGCGAGCGCCCCACGCTTGCGATCGGCGATGAAGATGCGGTCCGCGCGATTTTCCGCAAGGAGCGGCCCATCCGCATGCGCGAACCAGCCAAAACCGGGCGGCGCAGCAAGGAAGAACGCAGCGCGGCGCGCGGCGCACGCAACGCCGCGAAAGCGGGGCTCACTGGCGCGGATGCGCAATTGTTTGAAGCCTTGCGCAATTGGCGGCGCGACACCGCGCGCGCGGCGGATGTGCCGCCTTACGTGGTGTTCAATGACGCGACTCTCACCGGCATCGTGGAGGCCAAGCCTAAAGATTTGATCGCGCTCGGCCGCGTGCCTGGCATTGGCGAGGCCAAGCTCAAGCGCTATGGCGCGGAAGTCTTGGCGATCGTGCTGGCTGGGTTTTAGGCGTCTTCATCCTCAAGCACGCGACGCACCGCGGGGCCTTCGCGGGCGAGATCCGCCGCCTGCTCCACCCATTCTTCTTCTTCGATGCGCCCGCGCAGCCGCAGATATTGATCCACCCAGGCGACATTCTCCGGCGTCCAGGCGGCGATCTGATCAAAATGGAACACGCCGATCGAATAGAGCGTGGTTTGCTGAAGCAGCGTCACGCCTTCGATTAGCGTGAAATCATCCGGCGCGCCGTTGCGGGCGGAAGCGAGCATCAGCGGCTTTTTGCTGCGCACGCTGGGGCGCGGCGGCGGCGCGGGTTCAGGCTCAGCCGCTGGCGCGCGTTGCAGGGGCGCAGCGCGCGCTGCCTCCTCCGCCTCGGCGCGGGCGATCGCAGCTTCATCATGCGCCGCTGACGCAGCTTCATTGGCGAGCAACGCCGCGGCGTTTGCATCAGCAACGCGCTGCTCCAAATGCCGCGTGCGCGCTTCG
>DAORMO010000011.1:0-28887 GCA_035440585.1 Terricaulis sp. | reverse complement strand
GCGCGTCTTCCAGCGTATCGATCGTGCGCCCCGTCATCACGCCCAGCTCAAACGCGTTCGGCGCCAGCCAATCGGCGTGTGGCACAAGCCCGTTCAGCATCGCATCGGCAAGCTCTTCGCTCACGTAAACGCGCCCGTCATCGCCCAGCACGGGATCGCAAACGAACACGGCTTTGGGATTGGCGCGTCTGACGCGCTCCACGATGTCGAGGATCGGCGCCACTTGATCGCTCTCGCCCAGATAGCCGGTAAGCACCGCGTCGATATCACCCAGCACGCCAGAGCTGGCGAGCCCGTCCAGCATCGAGCCCAGCACATCCGCCGGCACAGGCCCGCCGCCGGGCGGGCCAAGGTCGGGGCGGCAGCCCAAAATCACGCTCGGCGCTTGCAGCACGCGCACGCCCAGCCGCTCCATCGCGAACGCTGCGACAGAATTGCCCACGCGCGCGCCCGCCACCTGGCTTTGAATCGACAGGATCGTCTTGGGGCGGCTAGTAAGGTCGGCCATGGCGGGCAATCGTCGCCTGCGTTGCGAGTTCGAGCAAGAGATGAGCGCTATCCGCCCCCGTCGTTCCTGCCTTTACATGCCCGGCGCAAACGCCAAGGCGCTGGAAAAGGCCAAAACCCTCCCGGCCGACGTGCTGCTGCTTGACCTAGAGGACGCCGTTGCGCCCGAGGCCAAGGAAAGCGCGCGCGAGGCGATCGTCGCCGCTGTCAGCGCCAAGGGCTATGGCAAGCGTGAGGTGGTGGTGCGCATCAACGCGCTCTCCACGCCCTGGGGGCGGGATGATCTCCGCGCCGCCGCCGCCGCCGCGCCCGATGGCGTGCTGGCCCCCAAAGTGAACAGCGCCGCCGATATTATCGAGCTCGACGATGCGCTCACCGAAGCGGGCTTTGCCGATACGGGCACGCTCTGGGCCATGATCGAAACGCCGCGCGCGTTTTTGAACATTGCCGAGATCGCCGCCGCCGCCAAAGCCACGCGGCTTGGCGTGTTCGTGCTGGGCCTCAACGATTATGCGAAGGAAACCCGCGCCCGCGCCATCCCTGGTCGCGCGCCTTTTCATTACGCGCTGGGCGCCGCCATCGCCGCCGCCCGCGCCGAGGGCATCACGGCTATTGATGGCGTGTATAATGACATCGCCGATCAGCGCGGCTTTGAGGATGAGTGCAAGCAGGGCCTCGATTTCGGCTTTGACGGCAAAACCCTGATCCACCCCAGTCAGATCGAAACCGCCAACACCGTCTTCGCCCCCAGCGCCGACGAAATCGCCCGCGCCCGCGCGGTGATCGACGCATTCGCGCTGCCTGAAAACGCCGGCAAGGGCGTGATCAAGGTGGACGGAAAAATGACGGAGCTGCTGCACCTGGAGGAAGCCAAGCGCGTGGTGGCTGTGGCGGAGGCGATTGGGGCGGCGCAGGTTTAGTGTTGCGGCATGCGCTGGGATCCGATGAACGCACCCGATATCGGACAGGATATCATCCTGTTCGACGGCGATTGCGTGCTTTGTGCGCACACGGCGCATTTCGTGAATGCGCGCGATCAAGCCGGGCGCTTTAAATTCACGGCGATCCAATCTGAGTTTGGCCGCGCGCTGGCGGCGCGTTTTGGCGTCGATCCCGATGCGCCGCAAACGAACCTTGCCGTGATGGAAGGGCGCGCGCTGTTCAAATCCGATGCGGCCATAGCGGTCTATTCGGCGTTGCCTGGCCGAGGCTGGGCGCGGGCGGCCCGAGTGATCCCGAAGTCGCTGCGTGATTGGCTTTACACGTGCCTCGCGCGCAATCGCTACGCTCTCTTTGGACGGCGGGCGCAATGCTGGGTCGGCGATGCAAAGCTCAGAGCGCGCATCATTGAGCGCGCCGAGCAGCTCACCCAAACAGATTGATGCTCGGCCGCGCCAGCATCAGCCATACGATGGCCAGCACCGCGAAGAACGCCGGAAAGCCGAACGCGAACCAGAGCCGGTAGAGCTTGTGATAATCCTCCGGCAGCGGCGCGCCATCCTTCGCTGCGGCGGCGGCCAGATCGCGCATCCGCGCCTGCATCCACACCACCGGGATCCAAAACGCGCCGATCAGCACGTAAAGCGCCAGCGAAAGCACGATCCAGCCCTCGCTCATCGGCCAGCCAATGGCTTGCGCCAGCAAATAGCCGGTGATCGGCTGGATCACCACGGCAGACGCGGTGAACAGCCAATCGGCGATCACCACGATGGACGCCGTATGCGCGATCAGCACGGGATTTTTCGTGCGATGCGCCATCACCATGAAAAACGCGATGCCCGCGCCTGTGCCCAGCAGCACGCACGCGCCGATCACATGCGCCCAGCGCAGGAAGATGATCCAATCCATCAGCGCTCCTCCAAGAGCGCGGCGCACACAAGCGCCAGCACCGCCGCCGGCAAGGTTTTCACAAATGGCCCCAGCGGATCGGCCCAAAGCTGCGGCGTCAGCGCCGTGCCGGCGATGAGATACGCCCCCGTCAGCGCGATCATGCCAAAGCACGCTTTGCGCGCCCATGGCCGCCACAGCAGCGCGAGGCCAAGCGCAATGTCCGCCAGCGCGCCGCCGATCACGAACATTTCCGGCATCGGCCCCACGTGCAAAATCACGCTCGCCGCCGCATCGACGTGCGCAAGGCCGATCAGCCCCGAAGCGATCCAGAATCCAGCAAGGCAAAGCACGATCAGCGGCAGCACAAGCTGGCTGCGCGCAAACACGCGGTCCTGCCGCACGGCGGGCCGGCGCTGGAGGCTTTCTGCAAACGAAATCGGCTCAGCCCCGCCGGCTTTGCGCCAGCTTGCACCATCGCCCGTCACGCCTTGCTCGAGCGAGAGCAATGACGTGGTGCGCAGCGGCGAGCGCCATCCTAGCCAGCCGCCAAGATCGGCGATGCGCGCCGCCAGCCCGCCCAGCCAGCGCGACGCCTCAAAGCGCCAGCGCGCCGGCGCATAGCCATGCCAGCCGCGCACCGCATCAACGATCTCGCCCAGCGTGCGCGCCTGCGGCTCCATCAGATCCGCATCCGTGCGCGCGGGGATCGCGCCGCTCACCGAAGCAGCGATCGCTGTGCTCACATCATCGATATCCACCATCTGCACGCGCGCGTTGGAAAGCATCAGGGGCTGCACGATAGGGATCGCGGCCAGCATGCGCACGAGCGCCGTGCCCCCGCTTGCCGTGCGCGCCCAAACCAGACCCGGCCGCAGGATCACCCAATCCAGTTTGCTGCGCCTCAGCGCCTCATCGGCCACGGCTTTGGTGAGCAGGAAAGCGGTGTCCGAGTTTTCATCGGCGCCGGGCGCGCTGATCTGTACGAAGCGGGAAACGCCCTTGGCCTCACACGCCGCGATTAGCGCGCGGATGGCGCGATCCTGCAGCGCGATCAGATTGTCGCGCGCGCCGTCCTGCAAAGCGCCGGCGGCGTTCACCACCGCGTCCACGCCCTCCAGCAGCGGCGCCCATTTTTCAGGCGCGTCCAGCGCGGCGATATCGGCCCCGATCCAGCGCGCGCCGGGCAGCACACGCTCGCCATGGCTGCGCGAGCGGCCCAGCGCAATCACCTCATGCTCACGCATCAGCAGCCGCGCCGCTTCCAGGCCAATCAGCCCGTATGCGCCCAGAATTAGAACCCGCATCCCGCCATCGCTCTTCTGCCGCAGCGGCAATGTCAATCCGCGCGGCTTGACCGTTTAGGCGGGAGCCAGCAAGAAACCGGGCCATGAAATCCAATCCCGGCCGCTTCCTCGAAGACTTCACCAAGGGCGAGGTGATCGCGCACGCCACCCCGCGCACGATCACTGAAGGTGATGTCGCGCTCAATATCGCGCTTACCGGCTCGCGCTATGCGCTGTTCTGCGCCGATAGCTTCGCGCAAGCGAACGGCTTTCCCGGCGCGCCGATTGATCCGCTGCTCGTGTTTCATGTCGTGTTCGGCAAGACCGTGCCGGATATTTCGCTCAACGCCGTCGCCAATCTTGGCTACGCCGAAGGGCGTTTCCTCGCGCCGGTCTATCCGGGCGACACGCTAAACGCGGAATCGGAAGTGCTGGGGGTGAAGCAAAACTCCAACGGCAAAACCGGCGTGGTCACCGTGCGCACCACTGGGTTCAACCAGGATGGCGCGCCTGTGCTCACCTATGTGCGCTGGGTGATGGTCAATAAGCGCGGCGCTGATCCGATCGTGGATGCGCCGCCGCAAACGCCTGCGCCCTTCGTGCCCGCGCCTGAGCTTCTGTTGCCGCCTGGGCTCGATTTCAGCGGCTATGACACAGCGCTCGCCGGTTCGCCGCATCTGTTTGAGGATTACACCGTTGGTGAGAAAATCGATCACGTCGATGGCGTAACGGTGGAGGAGGCGGAGCATCAGCTCGCCACGCGGCTTTATCAAAACACCGCCAAAGTGCATTTCGATGCGTTGGCGCAAGCTAGCTCACGCTTCGGCAAGCGCCTCATCTATGGCGGGGTGACGATCTCATTGGCGCGCGCGCTGGCGTTCAACGGTCTCGGCAATGGCGCATACCTGTTGGCCATCAATGGCGGGCGGCATGTGAACCCGCTGTTTGCGGGCGATACGCTCTATGCGTGGTCCGAGGTGCTGGCGGCGGAAGATTTGGGCGAAGCGGGCGCGCTGCGGCTGCGGCTGGTGGCTGCGAAGAACCGCGCCTGCGCCGATTTCCCAGACAAGGCCGGCGGCGAGTATGATCCCGCCATCGTGCTCGATTTCGATTATTGGGTTGCGATCCCCAAGCGTGGTTAGCGCTCACACTGGCGGATCGGGGGCTTCTCGCCGCCGCACGCTGGCGATGGCGAGCAGCCCGAGCAGCGCCGCCAGCAGCGCCGCGCCGAGCGTCAGCCAATAGCCTTCCTCTTTCTCGACTCGGATGGCGCCAGCGACCGCTTCGCTCATCTGCCGCGCATCGCGCGCCGAAAGCAGCCCGCCGGTGTCTTGGTTTTCGCTGATCTGCCGGGTGAGTTCGCCCTGCATGTTCTCGACGCTGTAATAGGTAAGGCCGGCACCGCCGAGGCCGCCGATGATCAGCACCGTCGCCGCCACGCGGCCCTTGGCGAAGAACGAAGCGACCAGCCCCAGCGCCAGCAGCACGCACGCCGCGATCACCAGCACAGCCGGCTCTGTGTCCTCATTGTTCATGTCCTGCCCGGCCAGAGGCCCAGCGGGCTGCGGATCGCCGCTCATTAGTTGGACACCTGTGGCGGAGAGGATTTCCGTGCCCGAGCACGAGACGGTGACCCACGGCAGCAAAAAGCCCAGCAGCGCCGCGCCCTTGGCCACGCGCCCTAACAGCAGAAAATCCATCGCCGGCCTCCTTGCCCCAAGGGCCTCCGTTCGGGGTACGCAAAAGCGCCGCAAGCGGCAATCGGCTTCGTTGACTTAGGGGCGCGCCTGCCTATGGTCCGCGCCAGATTCCTAACCCTATCAAACGGAAGAGGCGCGCATGGCCGGCGCAACCCGCCCGCAAAGACCCCTATCGCCGCACATGCAAGTGTGGCGCTGGCACGTCACGATGCTGACATCGATCCTGCATCGCGCAACCGGCGTTGCGCTCTATGGCGCAGCGCTCGGGCTTGCGCTCTGGCTGATGGCGGCGGCGGCGGGGGCGGAGGTGTTTGGCCCAACGCATGAATTCCTGCTGTCGCCGATCGGGCAGGTCGCGCTCTATCTGATCGTGGCGGCGGTGGCCTATCACCTCGCCAACGGCATCCGGCATTTGGTGTTCGATAGCGGCGCGGGGCTTGCGCCGGCGGATGCTTCCACCAGCGCCTGGTTCGCCATCTTCTTCGCTATCGCCGCGCCGATCGGGCTGTGGGCGCTCGTGACGTTCGGGGGCTGAGCATGAGCGCGAGCAAAAATTCCATGCGCACGGCGCTTGGCAAAGTGCGCAATCACGGCGCGGGCGCAGCCGGCACCGGCCATTTCATCGCGCAGCGCTCCACCGGCGTTGCGCTTGCAGTGCTGGCGCCCTGGTTTGTCGTCAATTCGGCGCTGTCGCTGAAGGGCGGCAATTATCTTGGCGCGATCGATTTTCTCACCCAGCCGCTCAACGCCGTCGGCGTCATCCTGCTGGTGCTGATCGCCTTCTATCATATGTGGCTCGGCATGCAGGAGGTGATCCTCGATTACATCCACCGCCCGATCGCGAAGGTGCTGCTTCTGTTGCTCAACACGTTTGGGCTGATCGCGTTTGGCGCGGGTGCGGTGTTTGCCGTGCTCATGGTGAATTTCGGAGCTTAAGCCCGTGGCCGCTTACACTTGGATTGATCACACCTTCGACGTCGTTGTGCTCGGCGCCGGCGGCTCAGGCTTGCGCGCGGCGCTTGGCGCGGCGCAAGCGGGGCTGAAAACCGCCTGCATCACGAAGGTGTTTCCCACCCGTTCGCACACAGTCGCCGCGCAAGGCGGCATCTCCGCTTCGCTCGGCAATATGGGCGAAGATAAGTGGCAATGGCACATGTACGACACCGTGAAGGGGTCGGACTGGCTGGGCGATCAGGACGCGATCGAATATCTCACCCGCAACGCGCCCGCCGCCGTTTATGAGCTTGAGCATTGGGGCGTGCCATTCTCGCGCACAGAGGAAGGCAAGATCTACCAGCGCGCCTTCGGCGGCATGACACGCAATTTCGGCGAAGCGCCGGTGCAGCGCACCTGCGCGGCGGCCGATCGCACCGGCCACGCCATGCTGCACACCATGTATGGCCAATCGCTGCGCCATGCGGTCGATTTCTTCATCGAGTTCTTCGCGCTCGATCTCATCATGGAAAACGGCGTCTGCCGCGGGCTCACCGCCTGGAAGCTGGATGACGGCACGCTGCATCGCTTCCGCGCGCAAACCGTGGTGATCGCGACTGGCGGCTATGGCCGCGCTTATCTTTCCTGCACCGGCGCGCACACGCAGACGGGGGACGGCAACGCCATGGTGCTCCGCGCCGGGCTGCCGTTGCAGGATATGGAATTCGTGCAATTCCACCCCACCGGCATCTATGGCTCGGGCTGCCTCATCACAGAGGGCGCGCGCGGGGAAGGCGGCTATCTCACCAATTCAAATGGCGAACGCTTCATGGAGCGCTATGCGCCCACCGTGAAGGATCTCGCCCCGCGCGACATGGTGAGCCGCGCCATGACGATCGAAATCCGCGAAGGCCGCGGCGTCGGCCCGAAGAAGGATCACATCCATCTTCATTTGGATCACCTCGATCCGAAAATGCTGCATGAGCGCCTGCCCGGCATTTCCGAAAGCGCCAAGGTTTTCGCCGGCGTGGACGTCACGCGTGAGCCCATCCCAGTGCTGCCCACCGTGCACTACAATATGGGCGGCATCCCCACGAACTATCACGGCGAAGTGCTCACCAAGGTCGGTGATGATCCCGATAGCATCGTGCCTGGCCTGATGGCTGTGGGCGAAGCGGCGTGCGTTTCGGTGCATGGCGCCAATCGCCTCGGCTCCAACTCGTTGATCGATTTGGTGGTGTTTGGCCGCGCTGTGGGCCAGCGCTGCGCCGAAAAGCTTACCGCCGGCGCGCGCCAAAGCGATCTGCCGAAGGACGCCGGCGATAGTCACCTCGCGCGCTTTGATCGCTTCCGCAACGCCAAGGGCAAGCTGCGCACCGCCGAGCTGCGCACCGAAATGCAAGTTGCGATGCAGGAAACCTGCGCCGTCTATCGCGATGGGCCCACGCTCAAAGAAGGCGTTGATCGCATCGAGAAAGTTTACGCCAAGATCGGCGAGATCGCGATCACCGATCGCACGCTGGTTTGGAACACCGATCTCGCCGAAGCGATGGAATACGACAACCTCATCGCCCAAGCCGCCGTCACCGTCACCGGCGCGGCCAACCGCACCGAGAGCCGCGGCGCCCACGCCCGCGAGGATTTCCCCGATCGCGATGATAAGGATTGGATGAAGCACACGCTCGCGTGGCTCGACATCCCCACCGGCAAGGTGAGCATCGATTTCCGTCCCGTGCATTCCAACACGATGACGAACGAAATCGAGACAATCCCGCCGAAGAAGCGGGTGTATTAGGGCGAGGCGCCGTTATCGCATACGCTTAGGCGTGCGCTCGCGCTTTGTTGAATTGCGATTGCAGGATGATGGTGTCTGGCGCGATTTCTTGAGCGGAGAGGGTCTCGGAGGCGTCGCTGGCGACCTCCGCAAGGGCCTCCCAAATCGATTGATTGTCCGTTCGAGCGCCTAGGCGTGCAAGCGCGCCGTAATTCTGCGTCGCCGTCCGCGCCGTGAGGTCGCCGACTGTTTGCAATGACCCGAAGCTAAGTGGGTCCAACCTGCCAAGCGTGATCCCAACGGCTGTGAGTGCGGCTGCAAATGCGAGGATCAGCCATCCGTTGGTCTGCGCGATCAGCAAGATGGGTATGCCGAAAATCGCCGCGGCGATGAGCACCGCGCCAATCCCGCCCATGTTTGTGTTAAAGAGGTGGGGCAGGCGCAGCGCGCAATGTTGCTGCGCCTGGGCCATGAGTGACTTCGGTGCGCTATTCCAGATCGCGCGCAAAGGCGTGTCTGGCCGAATGTCGACATCGCCGAGAACGGCCCGCAGCGCGCGCCGAACGCGATAGAACGCCATCGAGCTTCGGCACATCTCGCCGCCGCCTTCCACCTTCGATGTTAAAAGATCGTACAAATCGCCCATCGTGGTGATGTGCGCAGCGTCTTGGTCAGAGATCTGAATGTCGAAAACGCGCTCAATCGCGATCAGCAGCTCGACCGAGTCAAGATCATCGTCAAGGCCAAGGGTGTTGCGCGCGCCCATGGCGGCATTCTAGCTCGCCGTGGCGGCCAGTCGAGTCCGTCGCTCGGTCGGTCAGCCTAAAACCGCACCACAATCGAAGGCGCGGAGATTTCGGCGGGGCCGTGATAGACGGCTTCGATATTGTTGCCGTCCGGATCGAGCACGAACGCGCCGTAATAGCCGGGGTGATAGGGCCGCTCGCCGGGTGCGCCGTTGTCCTTGCCACCATGGGCAAGCGCTGCTTGGTGAAACGCCTCCACCATGGCGCGATCCTTCGCCTGAAACGCCAGATGATGCCGCCCCGTCAGGCGCCCTTGCGCCGCTTCGCTCTGCGCGGTTGAGATAAACAGCTCATCGGCCCAGATATAATCTTCGGCCTCGCCGCCGATGGGCACGCCGAGCACCTCAAAAACCGCGCTATAAAAGCGCTTGCTGGCGTCAAAGTCGGCCGCCACCAGCTGGATGTGATCGATCAATCGGCCACGATGAAGTTCCTGGGTTTCCATGCGATCGCCTTCCGTTCCATCGGCAAAACTCAAAACCAGCGTGCTGCGTTCCCCGCGCCTGCCGCCCCGTCAGCTTGACGCGCGTGCGCTATGCGCCAAACACTCCGCCCAAAGCCGCGCACGAGCGGCGAGGGAGGAAAGCACCATGGCTCAGATCGGTTATGTCTGTCTCGGCGCCAATGATTTTGAGCGCGCCTGCGCGTTCTATGATGCGCTCAGCACCGAGCTTGGCGGCAAGCGCTTGTTTCCCACCCCGCATGGGCAGATGTATCGCCTCGGCGGCGGCGCGATGATCATGGTCACGCGGCCTTATGACGGCGGCGCCGCCCATCCGGGCAACGGCACCATGCTGGCCATCAACGTGGACGCGAAAGAGGACGTGCCGCGCCTTTATGAAAAAGCGCTTGCGCTCGGCGGCAGCTGCGAGGGCAAGCCCGGCCCGCGCGCGGCGTTCGGTGATTTTGCATATTTCCGCGATCCTGAGGGCAACAAGATCGCGGTGTTCTTTCCGGCCGCGCGTTAGAAGAGGTCGATGAGCAAATAGGCTATCATGCCGAGCCCTGCGCCTACGAGCGCGGGAAGAAGCCACACATGCGCTTTGCGAAAGTCGAGCCATGATCGCTTTGGTGTGATGGCGCGA
This sequence comes from Terricaulis sp., assembly GCA_035440585.1. Taxonomy (GTDB): domain Bacteria; phylum Pseudomonadota; class Alphaproteobacteria; order Caulobacterales; family Aquidulcibacteraceae; genus Vitreimonas. The sequence continues at coordinate 18,969 of DAORMO010000011.1, read as the reverse complement.
AAGCGCGCCTGGATGGCGCGTAGGCGCTCTTCGCTGCCCGAGCCTTCAAGTTTTCGTCTGTTTTGCTCGGTGCTCATGCACGCTTAATCCTGCTTTTCTTCCTCCGGCGCCGGCTGCGATGGCTGCTGGCGCTGTCCTTCGGTGGCGCGGCGGAAGATGCCGCCCAGCACGTCGCGCGCGGCGTCTTCTGTCGTGCGCGGGGTTTGCGCTGCGGGCGTTTGCGCTGCGGGCTGCTCACCCTCCGCGCTTGGCGCTGCGCCCTCGGTTGAGGGCGTTTGCGCAGCCGGCGCCGTTTCAGCGCCTGCGCCAAACAGCGAGCCCGCGATCTGCGAGAGCGGGTTGCCCGGATTCTCGCGCGCCTGCCGCTGGATGATGTTGCGCAGCTCGTTCTGCACGATCTCTTCCACCTGCGGGGTAAAGCTCACATTCGCCCAAGGCCCGCGCACGCGGAAGGGAATGCCATAGCCTTGCGTGGCTGCATCCCCGCCTTGGCCTTGCGCGGTTGTCACCGCGCGCGGCTCGAGCCGCATATCGATGCTTTGCGCGCCGATATCGATGATGCCGGTTCCGGTGAGGCGCACGAACGGGTTGAGCAGGCGCAGATCCTGCGTCGCTGCTTGCCCGCCGGCCACAGCAAACGTCGCCGCCAATTCTGCGAAATCGGTGGCGCTGCCTTGGTTGGCGGAGGAGAGCGTGCCGCCCTGGCCGCGCAGCGCCTGCACCGCGCGCGCCACTTGCGCGAGGTTGACGCCCTTCCATTGCCCGTCATTGAAATTGAACGAGGCCGTGCCGCCCAAGCTGCGCATCAGCGCCGCCTGCGTGCGCCCTGCGCCCACCAGCGAGGCGGTGAGCCGCCCGCGCCCGACAATCGAGTCAAACCCAATCGCATCGCGCAGCAGCGTCTCTGCCTGGATGTTTTCCGCGTTGAGCTCCACCGCCACGCGCGGGGTCGCGCCTGAGCCATCGGCGATCAGCCGCGCCGTGCCGCTGCCGCCATAGAGCGAAATCCGCGTCAGCCGCGCATCGGCCGCGCCATTCGCCACGCGCAGCGTCAGCGCCACGTCGGAGAAGCTCATGTTCTGGAAGCGCAGCCCCGCAAGCGCGAGCGTGAGATTTGCATCCATGGCGCGCAGCCCGGCAAGATCGATCGCATCTTCCGGCCACGCCGTATCGGAGTTCACCGCACCTTCGCCTTGCGTCGGCAAATACGGGTTCACATTGATCTCGCCGGCGCGGAGATTGCCCTCGATGCGCAGCGGCCGATCCTCGCGCGCGATGATGGCGAGATCGCCATTGGCTTCGATTTCATCCATGCGCAGGGAAGCGGCGGAAAGCGCCGTGCGTTCGCCCGCATGCGCCATTTGCCCGGTCACGCGGAATTGGCCAAAGCCGCCGCCTTCGCCCATGGGCGAGCCCACCCAGGCCAGCAGCCGCCGCACGCTCGATCCGCTGGCTTCGATCGCGCCCGTTAGCGCGCCGGTTTCCACCGCGAACGTCCCGTTGAAGCTGGCGCTGATCGGGGCTGCGCGCGCATTGACGTTGAGCGGCGTTTCTCCGCCTTCCAGCACCGCGCGCGGCGCGCCGATTTCACCTTCTATGGAAAGCCGCTCGCCGCGATAATCGAACGCGGTGTTGAGCGCAGCCGGGCTGTCGAGCGAATCGAGCGAAAGGCTGGCCTCCACATTCTCCAGCACCAGCGGCTCGCCTTCGGCGCCCTGGAACGAAATCCGCCCGCGCGTGAGGCGCACGTCATCCAGGCGCAAATCCTCGATCGTGCCGGCGCTTTGATCTTCGCTGGTGTTCTCGGTCGGGAACGCCCAGTTCGGGTTGGCCTCGTCGGGCCCGGCGATCAGGCGCAGATCCGCGCCCTCGAAAATCAGCTCGCGCACTTCGATATTGCCGCTCAGCAGCGGCATCAGCGCCACCGCGAACACGATCTTATCCGCCGCAATGAACGCCTCGTCCTGCGGATAGCCCTCGGGATTGGAGAGCGAGGCCTGCTCCACTGAAAAGCCCAGCGCCGGCCAGAACGTCACGTCGATCGCCCCGCCCAGCACAAGATCGCGCCCGGTCGCCGCCTCGATCCGCCGCTCCGCCTCGCGCGCGGCCAGCTCCTTGGGGAAAAACACAAAGAACAGCACAACCGCCAGCACCAGCGCGCCCAGCACCCCGCCCGCGATCAAGCCGATTGTTTTCCAGGATATTTTCATCGCCGCGTCCTTGTTCGCGGCAAAACTTAGGGGCTTTACGCCTCGAAAGCGAGCGTGAGGGGCGGGACTTTGCCTTGCGCCCGCGCTGGGCTATGCCCCGCTTTGATGGGTTCGTTCTTTGCCACGATGTTTGAGGAGCACGTTGCGCGCCGGCGGCGCATGCGCGGGCTGTTGGGGGATCGCGGCCAGTCGATCTTTGAATTCCTGGTCATGTCCGGGATCGCCCTTGGCTCCTTGGGGCTTTTGGTGCGGCTTTGGATGCCCGCGGCCGCGCCGTGGGGCTTCGCCATCCCGTTCGTGTTCGTCATTGGCTTCATCTTGATCGAGCGCCGCCGCCAGCGCGCCCATGCCGCCGCCGCAGATCCTGAGCCGGTGCGCCGCACGTATGATTGGGCCGCTTTGCTGTGGTCGCTCGGCTGCGCGCTTGCGGGCGCCGCCGCTTTCGTGATCGCCTGGAACGCTGAGCCGCCCGCGCCGCCGCAAGAAGAAATCTGGACGCCGCCAGAAAGCTCGGTCCCGGTCGACATCTCGCCTTGATCGCAGGCTGAACATTGCCTGCGCGTCATGAGCCATCGCGCAGGAGGGCAATGTGACTTCCAACCCAATCTCAGGCCTCATCCCGCGCGGATCGCTGGGCCTTAAGCTTTTGCTTGTGTGTTTGCTGGTGCTGGCGATGGGCGCGCCGCTGCTGATCGTGGGCGGCCTCGTGTCCGAGCGCCAGGGCCGCGCCGCCCAAGTCACCGCCGAGATTGGCGCAGCTTCAGGCGGGCCGCAAAGCGTTGGCGGGCCGATGCTGCTCGTGCCTTACCAGCGCAGTGTTGAAACCACCGACGACCAAGGCCGCACCCAGCGCCGCATCGATCGCGGAACCTATGTGATCTTCGCCGAAACCGGCGCGGCGGATGCAAGCCTCCGCGTGGAGGAGCGCAAGCTCGGCATCTATCGCGCCGCCACCTATCGCTCTGAAACCGCTTTCACCGCCGCCTTCGATCCCGCCGCCACGCTGGCAGGCATGGATGAAAGCTTTCGCTTCGATTGGCCCCAGGCGCGCATTGTCATGTTCGTCAGCGACAGCCGCGCCATCCGCAACGCGCCGGAACTGCGCTTCGCCACTGGCGCGACCGCGCTGATGGAGCCGATCTCCGATCTTTCGCTCGCCGCGCCGGTGCAAGATTATGCGCGGCCGGGCGTGTTCTCCCGGCCCTCCGCGCCGCTGCCCAGTCAGCTTGTGGCGTTTGCCGCGCCCGCCGGCTTCGGCGAGCGGCCCGCGCCCTTCAGCGTGGAGACGCGGCTTGACCTCAGCGGCGCGCAGCGTTTCGCCATCGCCGCCTTCGCGCAGGATACCAGCGCCACCATCCGCGGCGACCGCCGCGATGCGCGCGCGGAGGGCTATTTCCAATCCGATGAAGCGCTGCAGAACAGCGGCGAGGGGTTCGTTGTGTCCTGGCGCACGCCCTTGGTGGGACGCGGCATCGAGAAGGCGGCGGATCTCGCCAGCTTCAATCTCGGCCAAGCCGCCGCCAAGAAACTGCAGGGGAGACAGATTGACGGCGACATGGCGGTGAGCTTTGTTTCCTCCGATGATGTCTACCAAGGCGTCGCCCGCGCGGTGCGTTACGGCATCATGTTCATCGGCATCGTGTTCCTCGCCGTGCTGATCTTCGAGGCCGCCTCGGGCCGCAAGGCGCACCCGGCGCAGTATCTGCTCGTGGGCCTCGCCCAGTGCGTGTTCTACCTCTTGTTGCTCTCGCTCACGGAGCTGATCGGCTTTGCCGCCGCCTTCGTGATCGCGGCGGCGGCCACGGTGGGGCTGCTGGCTTATTATGCCGGCGCATCGTTTGGCTCGCGGCAGGTGGGGCTCAAGGCTCTCGGCGGGCTCGCGGTGCTTTATGGGGCGATGTACGTGCTGATGACGCTGGAGGATTTCGCGCTTCTGGCTGGCTCGCTTGTCGCCTTCGCGGTGATCGCGGCCACCATGATCGCCACCCGGCGGATCGATTGGTACGGCCGTTCTGCGAGCGGTTCGCAACGCAGCGAATAGGGCAATTGGCGCGCTTGACGGGCGCTCCGGCGCTCGTCACGTTCCGCCCCGCTATGGTCGAACTCACGCTCCCCAAGAATTCCAAGGTCAAAACCGGCAAGCGCCACGAGGCGCCGAAAGGCGCCAAGCGCCTGCGCGAATTCAAGGTCTACCGCTACGATCCCGAGTCCGGGGAAAACCCGCGCTGGGATATCTATCAGGTCGATCTCGAGAGTTGCGGGCCGATGGTGCTCGATGCGCTGATCGCCATCAAAGACCAGCAGGATTCCACGCTCACGTTTCGCCGCTCCTGCCGCGAGGGCGTGTGCGGGTCGTGCGCGATGAACATCTCAGGGCGCAACACGCTGGCCTGCACAAAGGGCATGGACGAGCTGCCCGCCGGCGCCATCACCATCTCGCCGCTGCCGCACCAGCCGGTGCTGAAGGATCTGGTGCCTGACCTTTCCGGCTTCACCGCGCAATACGCGGCGATCCAACCCTATCTGCAAACCGTCACGCCCGAGCCGGCCGCCGAATGGCGCCAAAGCCCGGAAGAGCGCGCAAAGCTTGATGGCCTCTATGAGTGCATCCTCTGCGCTTGTTGCTCGACCTCGTGCCCGTCTTACTGGTGGAATAGCGATCGCTTCTATGGGCCGGCCGCTTTGCTGCAAGCGTATCGCTGGATCGCCGATAGCCGTGATGAAAACACCGGTGAGCGGCTCGACGCGCTGGAAGATCCCTTCAAGCTCTATCGCTGCCACACGATCATGAATTGCGCCCAGGTTTGCCCCAAGGGCCTCAACCCGGCCAAGGCTATCGCTGAGATCAAGAAAGCGATGGTGGAGCGCAAGCTCTAAGAAACCGGCCCGCGCGGCGTTAGCCCAGGGATCCAATCATAGAGCGGGCGCGTGCTTCCATCCTCGAAGCGCACGCCGTCAGGCGCCGTCATCAGATCGCGCCTTGTTTCTTCGCCGCGCACGGCAAGGCCAACGATCCCGTACGCCGAAACCGGCAGCACCTCGCCCGGATCGCTGACGCCATCGCCGTTGGCATCGCGCCACAGCGCCAGCCCGCCAAGCTCGGCCCCGCTCAGCACCCCGTCGCGATCATCATCGAGCGCGCGCAGCGCCTCAAATCCATCGCGCCAAAACACAGCCCAGCTGCGTTGCCCGATCAGATCAAAGCCGGAGCGGATTTCCCCGCGCCCATGCGGATCCCACACCAGCCACGCCGCATCGGCCGTCAGCCAGCCTTGCGCGCGCGTATCGCCGGTGCCGGAAAAATCGAACGCCACAGGCGCGTTCGGCGCAATCAGCGTATCGAACGCCGCATCGCGCAGCGGGATTACAATCGGCGTCACCATGATCATCGGCCGGCTGGCCTGCAGCCGCGCGCGCAAGCGCTCAAAGCGCCGCTTCTCGCTGTTGGTTTGCGCCAGATGCGTCATGTGCTCGGCGGCTTCCGTCAGCACCACGTGATCATCCCAATCAGCGTGCTCATTCTTGAGCCGGGGTAGGCCGCGATCGATCAGCGCGCGCAATTCGCGCCGCGCGAAATTGCGCTGGTTCATCCGGTCATACGCATAAGCCAGCCCAAGGCGCGCGCGCAGATTGTTGGGCGCAAGCCGCACGGCCTGAATGTAGTGCTGGCGCGCACGCTGCAGGCGCAGCCGCGCGGCGTCGCTGCGCTCATGCGGCACGGCCTCCGGCGTTTCCGCCGGCGGTGCGAGGTTGAAATCAAATTGCGCGCAGCGATCTTCGGGGCCGTATTCGGGCTCGTCCGGCTCGGGCGGGCGCATGCGCGGCGCCTGGCTGCACAGCACGCTGCCGCCGAGATTGAGGTGATCGCCATCGCGCACGTAGGTGAAATTCGCATCATCGCGCGCATAAGCCAGCAGGTTCAGCCGCCCCAGCAGGATGTGCCGCTGCGCCTCTTCCAGATCCATGGCTTCGACATTGGCGAGCGCGCGATCGATCGGCGCATCATACACAGGCTGTGGCGGCGGAATGTACGGGATCGCGATCGCGGCGGCGGTTAGCCCCGCCCAGATGCTGATCGCCAAAAGTTGTTTGCGCATGCGCGTCCTCCGCCAGAGGGCGAGCATGCATCGCACGCGCTGGCGCGTCTATCTTTAAGCGGGAGGCTTTGGCGGATCGCGCCACGCACACTCGGGCCCTGCCGAATCGAACGCCGCATCCGGTGCTTGGGGCAGCACCCGCTCCACGTAATGTTTGAGCTGGCGGATCACCCGCGCGGGATCGCCCTCGGCCTGCGCATGCGGGATCAACGGCCCGAAGGTGAGGTGATAGGTTTTGCCCGCCTTGTTGAGCAGCTCATGAAACAGCGTGATGTCGCGCAACTCCGGTGAGATCTGCGCGAAGGTGTGAAACCAGAAGGCGTGCGGCCCCGCCACATGCACCGGCAGGATCGGCAGTTTGTACTTGCGCGCCAAGCTGGCCGCGGTGGGCATCCATTCGGGATCGGTGAGCACGCCGTCGCGTAGGCGCGAGAGCCGCCCAGCAGGGAAGATGCCCAGCGGCCGCCCTTGCGCGAACGCTTCCTCCGTCATCTTCAACGTCACCCGCGTGCGCTCGCGCGTGCGTTTGCTCACCACCCATTCTACTGGGATCAGCGCCTCGCCGAAGCGCGGGCACACCCGCTCAGCGTCAGAGTTCGCGTAGAAGATAATGTCCGGCCGCGCGCGGCGCACGGCGTCGTACATCGCAATCCCATCGGTGATGCCGGTTGGGTGATTGGCCAGCAGAATGAACGCGCCATCTTTCGGCACGCGCTCAAACGCACGCGTCTCGGCGCGCACATGCAAGAGGTCGGTGATGAAATCGAGCGCCGCTTGCCCGCCCATCGGGGCGATCGCATCCGCCATCGCCACGGCTTTGCGATAGTTCAGCACGCTGAAAAGCGGCGGCCGCAGCAGCGGCCAGAGCGGGCTCCAAGAAAGCTTCGGCGCGCGCTCTTCGATCAGCACGTCCACGATATGCTTGGCCGGCTGTGCCGGCGCGAGGGGCAATGCGCCCGGGGCGGTTTCTGTGCGGCTCATGCGGCGATTCTTCGCCACTACCCAAGCATGGCCCGCCTGCGCCGAAAAGGGCCCTTGCCATTCGCAGCCACTCCCGCTTGGTTGCGCAGCGATGACCTCCCCCTTGGCCGCCTACCGCCAGCGCCTGGAAACCGGCGCGATTCGACCCGATCCAGCCCAAGAGGCCGCCATAGCGCGGCTTGATGCTTTGGCCCAAGAACTCGCCAGCTGGAACCCGAACGCCTGGTTCAGCAAGCGCGGCGCGCCGCGCGGAATGTATCTGTGGGGGCCGGTGGGGCGGGGCAAATCGCTGCTGCTCGATCTTTTTTTTGAGGCCGCGCCGGTCAAGAAAAAGCGCCGCGTGCATTTTCATGAATTCATGCTGGCGCGTCACGCCTTCCTGCGCGACGCGCGCGGCAAAAGCACGGGGCAAGATGAGCTGATCGCCCAAGCCGCGCGGCAAGTGGCCGAAGAGGCGCAGCTGCTCTGCTTCGATGAAATCCAGGTGACGGATATCGCCGACGCGATGATCCTCGGCCGGCTGTTTGAGCGGCTGTTCGCCGATAATGTCGTCATCGTCGCCACCTCGAACCGCGTGCCCGATGCGCTTTATAAGAATGGCCTTAACCGCCAGCTCTTCTTGCCGTTCATCTCGCTGCTCAAGCAAAAGCTGGATGTGGTGGAGGTGGCGGGGCCCGAAGATTATCGCCTGCATCAGCTGATGGCCGCGCCGGTCTATTACGCCCCGCTCGGCCCCGCGGCGGATGAAGCGATGGACGGCGCCTGGGATCGGCTCACCCAAGGCGCGCAGCCGCAATCGGTTACCCTCGATGTAAGCGGGCGCGAAGCGGCCGGTGTTGCGCGCTTCAGCTTTGATGAGCTCTGCGCCCGCCCGCTCGGCGCGGCCGATTACATCGAAATCGCCGAGCGGTTTCACACCGTGCTGCTGGAAAACATCCCCAAGCTTTCGCCCACGATGCGCGAAGAGGCGGCGCGGTTCCGCACGCTGATCGATGCGCTCTATGAAGCGAAAGTAAAGCTCATCGCCAGCGCAGAGGCCCAGCCGCAAACGCTGTACCCGGCTGGCGATCAGAGCTTTGAATTTGAGCGCACCGCCTCGCGCCTCATGGAAATGCGCGGGCAAGCGTACCTGGCGCTGCCGCGCCGCGACGCGGAATGGAAAAGCGGGATTATTGACTAGGAAGGCGCCCGCGCCGAACCTGGCGCGGGCGCGCTGGTCCTAGAAATTGTAGCTGAGCCCGATGGCGACAGAATGAGCCGAGAAATCGGCGCCGACAACCCGCCCGCTCAGGCCGGTCATCTCCGCGTCATCGACATTAAAGTAGCGATAGCGCAGCTGCAGATCGAGATTGCTCGCCAGTGATTTGCGCACGCCGCCGAAGGCTTGCCAGGCAAACAGCCAATTATCATCCTCATCGTCGAGCAGCGCCACGCCCGCTGACGTGGTAAGATCGGAAACCTTGAGCTGGGCAGCGCCCAGGCCGCCGCCCACGAAGAACGTAAAATCGCGCGGCCCGCTCATATCCCATGCGCCATTCGCCATGACATAGCGCGTGCTCACATCGCCGCTCGCGCCCTGCGCGCCGGCGATCAGCCCGCCGCCTGTGCTGAAACTGCTGCTCACCTCATCGACGCCTGCGGTGAGGTAGCCGGCTTCAAGCTCAACCCGGATCGCGCCGAAATCGTAGCCGACAAAGCCCGCGCCGCTAAAGCCGAGATCATGCTCGCTTGAAACGGCGCCCGTGCTGCCTGGGGTCGCCCCAGGCGTGTAGGATTGCTCAGTCTCTGAGGAGATCACCGCGCCAAGTTCGCCGGCAACATAAAAGCCGCCGTCCTGCGCCATCGCCGAGGTGGCGAACAAAGCCGATGTCAGCGCGGCGCCGAACAATAGTTTCTGCATGAGATCTTCCCTCGGGGCATGGCCGTAACCGATCGCCTCCGGTCAGCGCCCCTCCCGGCGCCGGAGACGGAAAGGGCGCGCAATTCGCCCCATCGCCCTGGAAGGCGCAAATGCAGAGAAAAATGGGTCACATCCGCCTCGTCGTCGCGCGGGCGAGGCGGAGGCGCTAAAGCTCAGCCGCTGACCGCGCGGAATCAAGGAGCAGCAGCATGGCCGAACGCTTTGAACGCCACAAACAGCCCTGGACCTATGACGAGCTGCAGAAGCTGCATCAGATGGCCGGGAAAGGCGCCTCTCTGAAAGCGATCTCCAAAGCGCTGAAACGCAGCGAGGAATCCATCAAAGAGCGCGCCCGCGCCGATGGGCTCACGATCGCCAAATTGCGTTAGCGCCGCCGCGACCAGTTAAGAGGCCTGTTCGGCGTCCTCGTCCTGTTCGGCGCGGCGTGACCAAATGAACGCGACGATCGCAGCTAAAATGAAGACGGTGATAGTAACGGGTGTGACCGCGCCCTGCGAAAACATCGATCCGATATTCAACGCCCAGCAACCCAACACTAGCGCCCTGAACAATAGGTGTGTCACGCGCTCGGGCAGCAAGCGCGGCATCGGCGGCAGATGTTTCAGGAACGGAAGGGCGAAAATATACAGTGCCGCCGCCGCAAGGATGAAGATGAACGACGCGCCAAAGGCGTCAAAGAAGGCATCGTAGAACCCAGTTTTACTGAGCAGCCAGCCGACCGCCAAAGCGCCGGCGACCTGCGCGCCCCAGATCAGCCCGGAGGCAATCGGGCTGCCTGTCTGTTTTTGCTCATCCGCCACCATCACATCCACAACCTTAGATGTGGCGCACGAGGTTGGCAACGATCAACGCCTTCTCTTCGGCGTGCCCAAAATCCCGCGCATCAGCTCGCGGGCGATGGTGTTGAGTACGCCGCTGGCGACGCGCCCGCTCTGGCGTTCGATCGCGGTGGTGCGTGAGCCGGAGCTGCGTTTGGCCGGCGCCTTCTTGGCTGCGCCGCCTGTGGTTTTTGGCGCGTTGCGCGCGGCTTTGGCGGCTTCCTTTTCGCGCGCTTCGGCTTCGGCGGCTCTCTCCGCCGCTTTAGCCGCTTGCTCGGCGCGCTTGGTCAGCACTTCGTGCGCGCTTTCGGAATCGATCGCCTTCTCATAGGCGCGCCCGGCTGTGTTTTGCGCCATCATGCCGGTGCGGATGTTGGGCAGCACTGGGCCAACTTGGCTGTTTGGCGGGCGCACCTTGGTGCGCGCCACCGGCGTCGGCGCGCCTTTGGCGTCGAGCGTGGAGACGAGCGCTTCGCCCACATTCAGCTGCTGAATTTCGGTGGCGACATCCACATCCTTGTTGGCGCGGAAGCTTTGCGCGGCCACGCGCACCGCTTTCTGATCGCTCGGCGTATAGGCCCGCAGCGCGTGCTGCACGCGATTGCCCAGCTGCGCCAACACCGTATCAGGAATATCCGCCGGCGATTGGGTGACGAAGTAAATCCCGACGCCCTTGGAGCGGATCAGCCGCACCACTTGCTCAACCCGCGTCAGCAATTCTTTGGGCGCATCACGGAAGAGTAGGTGCGCCTCATCGAAGAAGAACACCAGCTTCGGCTTATCGGGATCGCCAACTTCGGGCAGCTCTTCCCAGAGCTCGCTCATCAGCCAGAGCAGGAAGGCCGAATAAAGCCGCGGCGATTGCACCAGCCGCTCGGCCGCGAGCAGATGCACGTTGCCTTTGCCATCCGGGCCGGGCTTGAGCAATTCGTCGAGCTTGAAAGCCGGCTCGCCAAAGAAGTGATCGGCGCCGTCCATTTCCAATTGCAGCAGCTTGCGTTGCAGCGTCGCCACCGTTTGCGGGGTCACGAGCCCGTATTGTTTGCCGATCGTGTCGCCGTTCTCGGCCACATAATTCAGGATTGCGCGCAGATCCTTCAGATCAAGCAGGGCGCCCTCAGCTTTGCCCTCTTTGCTCCAATCGTCCGCCAGGCGGAACGCGATGGTGAGCGCCCCTTCCTGCGCGGGCGTGGAATCCAAAATCCGGCTCATCAGCACCGGGCCCATCTCCCACACCGTGGTGCGGATCGGATGGCCCAGCTCGCCATAGACATCCCAGAAGGTCACCGCCGCCGCGCCCGGCGTGATCGGCATACCGATTTCCTCGGCGCGCGCCGTCGCCCAGGCGGGCGTCGGCTCACCCGGAACCGCGATGCCAGAAAGGTCGCCTTTGATGTCGGCCGCGAACACGTTCACGCCCGCCGCCGCAAATTGCTCGGCCAACACCTGCAGCGTCACGGTTTTGCCGGTGCCGGTGGCGCCTGCGATCAGGCCGTGGCGGTTGGCGCGCTTGAGAGCGAGGCTCTGCACCCCCTCGGGGCTGGCGCCAATATCTATGCTCGCCGTCATTCTTCGGCCTCCTTGCTTCGCGCATTAGCTTGGCGCATCGAGTGTTTACGGCGCAAGTCGGGCCGCTGAGGGAGATGGATTTGTCGCAACGCGCCCCGCTTTGGGTGATCGCCACCGGCGTGATCGCCGCCGGCCTCTATTTCCTACGCGAGCCGCTGACGCAATTCGCGCTTGCGCTGATTCTGTGGCTGGCGATTGACGGGCTGGCCGATCTGATCGCCAAGCGCCTCCCGAAAGTGCCGCGCTGGCTGACTTTGCCGTTCGCGCTGGTGCTGGTGCTCTCGCTGGTGACGTTGGTGGGCTTTGTCGTGGTGCAGAATATCGGCGCCATGGCCGGGCATTATTCCGCCTACGAAACCCGGATCGATTCCATGTTGGCGCAGGGCTATACGCTGCTGGGGCTTGGCGGCCAGCCGCCCACCTTCGCCAATCTGATCGCCCGCCTTGATCCGGCGCAGATCGCCACTGAGGTGGGGCAGGGCCTGCGCGCCATGGCCTCGGACGTGGTGTTCATCCTTATTTTCATGGGCTTCATGTTCTCAGCGGCGGCGGTGATGCCCCGCAAGCTCGACTTCATTTTCGGCAAAGGCGCTGAGCGCGAGGCCGCGCGTTCGGTGTTCCACCGCATCCGCGTCTCGATGGAGCGCTATTTATGGGTGCAGACGGTGATCAGCGTGATCATCACGCTGCTGACCTACATCACGCTGACGGTGATCGGGGTGAACAACGCCCTGTTCTGGTCGTTTGTGATCTTTTTCCTCAACTACATCCCCACCATCGGCTCGATCGTGGCGACCGTGCTCGTCGCCGCCGCAGCGCTTGTGCAATTCGATACGATTGGCCCGATCGTCGCCACCACTGTCGGGGTGGGCGCTTGGCAATTTCTGGTCGGCAATTTCATTCAGCCGCGCATGACAGGAGAGTCATTGAATCTCTCTGCCGTTGTCGTGCTGCTGGCGCTTGCGGTGTGGGGCGCCATTTGGGGCATTGCGGGCGCGTTCCTGGCTGCGCCGCTCACGGTGATGTTGATGATTGTATTGGCGCAATTTGAATCCACGCGCTGGATTGCGATCCTGCTCTCGGCTGACGGAAAACCGATTCCTGAGAATGGTGAGCTGGATAAGTCTGATCCCGCAACAAATTGAGGTTGCGAATCGCAGACGAAAATGTATCGCTTTTGGTTAGAACGTCGCCGGGGCTTGGGGCGTTTTCGCAAACGCAGCTTTGTTTCGCACCTGTCTCGGCGCGCTCTGTACGTCATTTGGCGTGCTGTTCCGCATTCGTGGGCTCAATGGGGGGCTTCATCACGCGGCGCGGCGCGCTTCATCGGAACAGGCCTCCGCGTGCGTCCCCCACCCAGCCTGCTGCGAGGCCTGCAGGCGCCGCCGAACAGCTTGTCCCCGTTCGGCGGCGCCGCCCCTCTGCTCTCGCAAAATTGAACCAATCTTTGGCGCGTTCGCGCTGGTTTTTTGCGTGTTAGCGCGCACCTCCATCCAAACTTGCAGGCAGCACGCCCGAATCTGAGGCTGAAAGACGCGCGCGATAAGGTTGCGTGTTTTGCGGGGAAGATTAGGGTCGCCGCAAAAATCGACACTTGGGAAACGCCATCATGGACGCCGCAGCGCGCGCCGAACTCGACCAAACCGCAGATCAATTCGTCGCCGCCGCGATCGGAGGCCCTTGGCCTGCGTTCCGCGTCAACGGCAAAGCAGACGCCGCCGCAGAAGCGTTCTTGCGCGGCCTGTTTGAGGACGCCGCCGCCGATGAGCTGGGTGATCTCAGCAGCGCCGATCTTGCCGCGTTGGCGCATGATTTCTGGATCTGGCGCGGCGAACGCGCGCCCGATGAGCAGCTGACGCGCATCCGCCGCGGCATCGGCGCCGGCGGCCGAGCGCTCGATCGCGATATTCTCGAAATCGCTGGCCCCGACATGCCGTTCCTGGTGGATTCGGTGATGGGTGAACTTGCCGATCAGGGCGTCGCCGCGCTTGCCATGTTCCACCCCGTCGCCCCATGCGCCAAAGGCGAGGGGCGCGATTCGCTCATCCAAGTGCATCTGCCGCGCCTGTCAGCGCATCGCGCCAAAGCGCTGCATGACGGCGTGCGCGCGACTTTGGCCGATGTGCGCAACGCCGTGGCCGATTTCGAGGCCATGCGCGCGCGCATGGTCAAGTGCGCCGCCGATCTGGAGCAATCCAAAACCAACGCACCGCCCGAAGAAGCCGCAGAAGCGGTGGCGCTGCTCAAATGGCTCGCCGCCGATAAGTTCACCTTCCTTGGCGCGCGCGATTACGACTATCTGCGCGATGAGGCTGGCGCGTATGTCGCCATCGATCCGGAAATCATTCCTGAATCAAGCATCGGCATTTTGCGGGACAATGAGCGCTTCGTGCTGCGCACCAGCGCCGAGCCCACGGTGCTTACCCCAGAGCTCAAGCGCCTGATGGATGAGCCGGCGCCGCTCATTGTCGCCAAATCCACGCTGCGCGCGCGCGTGCACCGCCGCGCCACCGCCGATTATGTCGGCGTGCGCCGCTACAACGCCCAGGGCGAAGCCGTGGGCGAAACCCGCTTTGTCGGGCTGTTCACCAGCGAAAGCTTCACCGAGCCGACGCGCAACATCCCGATGCTGCGCCGCAAGTCCGATTGGGTGCTCTCCCAAGCAGGCTTCGCCCAAGGCGGGCACAACGCGAAAACGCTGCGCAAGATCATAGAATATTATCCGCGCGAAGAGCTGTGGCAGATGTCGCGCGAGGAATTGCTGCACATCTCCAAGGGCATCCTGCATTTGCTCGATCGCCCGCGCGCGCGCGTGTTCACCCGGCGCGATCGCTGGAACCGCTTCGCCACCGCGCTCGCCTACATCCCGAAGGATCGCTACGATTCGGCCGTGCGTGAGCGCGCGGGCCTTGCCATCGCCAAGGCCTATGGCGGGCAAGTTGATAGCTTCCAGCCGCAATTGGGTGAAGGCCAGCTGGCGCGCGTGCTGTTTGTGATCGGCGAGATTGATAAAGCCGCGCCCGATCCCGATCCGCGCTTGCTCGATACCGAACTCGCGTCTTTGACCTACACATGGCAAGACGAGTACGCGGCGGCGCTGACGCGCACCGCGCTGCTGGACGCCGCCGCGCGTGAAGACGCCGCGATCCGCTTTGAAGACGCCTTCACCGCCGCCTATCGCGAGCGCTACCCGGTGGAAGAGGGCTTGATCGACACCGCTGAAATTCTCGCTGCCGGCGAGGATGAGGTGATCCGCGTGCGGGTCTATCGCATCGCCAAGGATGGCGCGCATGTCATGCGCTGCAAATTCTATGCGCGCGGCGATGTCCTGGCGCTCTCGGCCACGGTGCCGATCCTCGAAAACATGGGCCTGTTCGTGGATTCCGAGCTGAACTACGAGCTTCAGCTCAAAGCCGGCGCCCAGGCCCCGGCGCAGCGCATCTTCGTGCACGAGATCGAAACCCGCGCCGCCGATGGCAAGCCGATTGATCTTGAGCGCGCGGGCAAGGCGTTTGAAGACGCCTTCGCCGCGATCTGGACAGGCCTTGCGGAGAATGACGGCTTTAACCGCCTGATTTTGACGCTGCCGTGCTCCTGGCGCGAGGCCGCTCTGGTGCGGGCGCTGGCGCGCTTCCGCCAGCAAACTGGGCTTGATCCCAGCCAGCCGGTGCAGGAGCAGGCGCTCGCCGCCTATCCGAAAATCGCCTCGCTGCTTTTGTCTCTATTCAAAACGCGCTTCGATCCCAGCTTGCCGGAGACGATGGAAACGCGGCGTGATCGCTCCTCGCGTCTCGAATTCATTCTCGAAAACGCGCTGAATGAGGTGGTGAGCCTTGATGATGATCGCGCGCTGCGCCGCATCGGCCAGCTGATCACCGCGATCCGCCGCACCAATTATTATCAGCCCGGCAGCGATGGCCGGCCAAAGGCCTACATGTCGTTCAAGATCGACTCGAACGCCGTGAAAGAATTGCCGGCGCCGAAGCCGTTCCGCGAAATCTGGGTGGCGAGCCCGCAAGTGGAAGGCGTGCATCTGCGCTTTGGCCCCGTCGCGCGCGGCGGCTTGCGCTGGAGCGATCGGCGCGATGATTTCCGCGTTGAGGTGCTTGATCTCGTCAAAGCCCAGCAGGTGAAGAATTCGATCATCGTGCCGGTTGGCGCCAAGGGCGGCTTCTATCCAAAGCGCCTGCCGGCGCGCGGCCAGCCCGGCTATCAGGAAGCAGGCGTCGAAGCCTACAAAACCTTCCTGCGCGGCCTGCTCGACATCACCGATAATTACGCTGGCGAAGAGATCGTCCCGCCCAAGCACGTGGTGCGTTGGGATGAAGATGACGCCTACCTCGTCGTCGCCGCCGATAAGGGCACGGCCACCTTCTCCGATATCGCCAACGGCATCTCCGCCGAATACGGCCATTGGCTGGCCGATGCATTCGCCTCTGGCGGCTCTGTCGGCTACGATCACAAAGCCATGGGCATCACCGCCAAGGGCGCCTGGGAAGCGGTGAAGCGGCATTTCCGCGAAATCGGCAAGAACATCCAGGAAGAAGAATTTTCCGTCATCGGCGTTGGCGATATGTCGGGCGATGTGTTCGGCAACGGCATGTTGCTCTCGCGCAAGATCCGGCTCATCGCCGCTTTCGATCACCGCGATATCTTCATCGATCCGAACCCGGCCGATGTCGAAGCCAGCTGGATCGAGCGCAAGCGCCTGTTTGACACCCCGCGCACCTCCTGGGCCGATTACGATAAAAAGCTGATCTCGCATGGCGGCGGCGTGTTTTCGCGCAGCCTCAAGGCGATCCCGATTTCAAAAGAAATCGCCTTGCTCACCGGGCTCGATAAAGGCGAGGTCACCCCCGCCGAGTTGATCAGCGCGCTGTTGCGCGCCGAAACAGAGCTGCTTTGGTTCGGCGGCATCGGCAATTACATCAAGGCCCGCAGCGAGCCGAACGCCGATGTCGGCGATAAAACCAATGACGTCCTGCGCGTGGATGCAGAGGACGTGCGCGCCCAAGTGATCGGGGAGGGCGCCAATCTTGGCGTCACCCAGAAGGGCCGCATCGCCTTCGCCCGCCAAGGCGGCCACATCAACACCGACGCGATCGATAATTCCGCCGGCGTGGATACCTCCGACCACGAGGTGAATATCAAAATCCTGCTGGCCGAAGCCATCCGCACCGAGGCGCTCAAGGCGGCCAAGCGCGATAAATTGCTTGAGAGCATGACCGACAAGGTCGCGGCCCTCGTGCTCGCCAACAATTACGATCAAACCCTCGCGCTTTCGCTCACCGAAGATCGCGCCGCGCGTGATCTCGATAGCCATGAGCGTTTCATGCAGCGGCTTGAGGCGGCGGGCAAACTCTCGCGCCGGGTGGAGGGCTTGCCTTCCGCTGCGGAATTCGCCGCGCTGCGCGATGCGCGCCTGGGCCTCACACGTCCCGAGCAATCCAAGCTGCTGGCCTACGCTAAAATTGATCTGTTCGACGAGCTCACCGCCGGCGCGCTGCCGGATGATCCGGCCTTCCACGAGCCGCTCAAGCGCTATTTCCCGGATGATCTCTGGGGCTTTGAGCCGCAAATGCGCACGCACCGGCTGCACCGGGAAATCATCGCCACCACGCTCGCCAACGATGTGATCAATCGCTGCGGGCCGTCCTTCATCGATCGCGTGCGGGAGGTCTCGCGCGCTGAGCCTTCCGTCATCGCCGCGAGCTTTGAAGCCGCGCGCCGCATTTTCGAGGCCGATGAGATCGTCGATCGCATCAACGCGCTTGATAACCAGATCCCCGCCGCCGCGCAGCTCGCGATGCATCAGCACGTAATCTGGTGCTTGCGCCGCAACAGCATTTATCTGTCGCGCAATGCGGGCTTTGACGCTTCGCCCGCGCCCTCAATCCTTGACATCATCGCCCGCTATCACGGGCCGGTGGCCGAGCAGCGCAAGCGCTTGGCCGAGGAGATGAGCGAATTGGAATCCGCCCGCGCTGAAGCGCGTATCGCGCAATTTGTTGAGCGCGGCGCGCCTGAAGCTTTGGCGCGCGAAGTGGCGCTGCTGCGCCCGCTCACGCTTGGGCTCGATGTCGCTGATCTGGCGCGCCACTCAGGTTGGCCGGTGCATCCCGCCGCGATTTTGCATTGCGTGATCGGCTCCGAGTTCGGCATCGACGCGCTGCGTGAAGCCGCCGGCTCGCTCAACCTGGATCAGCATTGGGATCGCCTCGTCGTGCGCCGCGCTTCGGAGGATTTTGCAGAAATCCAGGTGAAGCTCGCCGAGACGGCGGCCGCCGCCATCGGCGCGCCGAAAAAGGGCGTGTCCAATGCGGATGTCGCCGCCGCCGCGCGCAAATGGGTCGTCGATCTCGGCGCGCCTGCGCAGCGCGCGCGCGCGGTGTTTGCCGATCTCAACGCCCAGGGGCAGTGGAGCTTTGCCAAGCTGATGCTGATTCAGGCCGAGCTGAACGCGCTCGTCGCCGCCGTGCGCTAAAGCCCCGCGATCATCGCGCGCAGCATCTCATGCTCGCGCGCGGTGTGTGCGGGGTGAAAGCGTACACGCAGATCGCGCGCTTGCGCGTCTTCAAATGCGTGCGTGGCGCCTTCAAAGATATCGATCTCCAGTGGCGCGCCGCGCCCACGCTGGTGTTCAAGCGCGCGGCGCGCATCGCCAACGATGTAGTCATTCTCCGCCACGATCGCGATTGAGCGCGGCGTGATCCGCCATGGCCGCCGGCCCACCAGCGAGCCCACGCCCGTATAGGGATAAACCACCATCGTGGCGGCGAGCCCTTCCAGCGGCTCATCGGCCAAGCCTTCAAGGCCCGTTGCGCGCGCCATCTCCGCGCCGCTGCGCAAAGAGAGCGCGTCTAAGATCGTCCAGCCGCCATGGCTCCAGCCGATCGCGGCAAAGCGCGTGGCATCGGCCCAAGCTTGCCGCCGCGCCCAGGCCATCGCCGCATAAAGATCGCCCGCGCGCTCGCGCCCATGCAATTGCGCCCCGGTGCACACGGTGGCGTAGGCGCGCACTTGGCCGATGCGGCGATGCCCGTAGGAATTGATGTTCACCACCACCGCGCCGGCGGCGACAGCCACTTCCGTCATCTCATCCAGAAATGGCCTTGGCCCCCCGCAGCCATGAAGCATGAACAGCACCGGGAAGGGCCCGTCGCCCTCTGGCTGCGTCACCGTCAGGTGCGGCGCGAGCGCATTGATGCGCTGCTCTAAGGGTTCGGCGGCGGCGGGCATGGCGGCGAATAAAATGAGGATGGCGGCCAGCCACGCCAAGCGCAAGCCACGCCGCGCTTGCGGGGGCGCGCTTGTTTGGGCCATGCTCAAAGCTTGCCGCATCGGGAAGGGATAGGGCCATGAGACTCGCCGCA
>DAORMO010000010.1:2715-31035 GCA_035440585.1 Terricaulis sp. | reverse complement strand
CGGAGGCGGCGGCCGAGGGCGCTTTGGCGCCAGGCGCACGGCTGCCGCCGCAACGCGCGCTGGCCGCCGCGCTTGGCGTTGATCTGACAACAATAACCCGCGCCTATGCGCATGCGCGCGCCATGGGCGTGCTGGAGGGCGAGACCGGGCGCGGCACGTTCGTGCGCGGGGCGCCTTCGCCCACTGGGCCCGTGGTTGATCTCAGCATGAATTTGCCGCCCGCGCCGGCGGACGCCGATTGGCGCGCGCTGCTGTCCAAGGGGCTGGCCGGCGTGTTGCGCGATGGCGGCGCTGATGACCTACCGCGCGGGCATGGGTGCGCGGCGTGATCGCGCCATCGCTGCAGAATGGCTCTCGCCGTTGCTCGGTGATGTCGCTGAAGCGCGCGTGTTTGTTGCGCCGGGGGCGCAAGCGGCGATCGGAGCGGTTTTGCCCATGCTCGCGCGCAGCGGCGATGTGATTTTGGCTGAGCCCTGGACGTATCCCGGCTTCATCGCCATGGCGCGTTTACATGGCGTGCGGCTTGCGCCGCTGATGTGCGATGAAGAGGGGCCGGCGCTGCGCGCGCTTAACGCGCAGCTCAAACAAACCGGGGCGAAGGCGATTTATCTCAATCCCACGCTGCAAAACCCGACCACGCGCACAATCAGCGCTGCGCGCCGCCAAGGGATTGTCGAAATCGCGCGCAAGCGCAGCGTGCTGATTGTTGAAGATGATGCTTATGGCTTGTTGGGTCCGCCAGCGCCAGCGATGGCGCGGCTTGATGCGTCGTCGGTGATCTATCTCAGCACATTGTCGAAATGCCTTTCGCCTGGCTTGCGCACGGCTTTTGTCGTGGCGCCGCCAGCGCTGGAGGCGCGCATGGGCGATGCGCTGCGTGCGGCGTGCCAGATGCCGACGCCGCTTTTATCGGACTTGGCGCTGCGCTGGATCGAGAGCGGGCTTGCGCGCCGCGTGCTTGCCGGCGTTAAAGCCGAGAGCGCAGCGCGCATGCGCATGGCGCGCAAGATCCTTCCGGCGCGCGCGCATGGCGGCGCGCATGGCTTTCATCTTTGGATGCCGCTTCCTGAGGGCTGGGATGTGGGCGCTTATGCGGCTGCCGCAGGGGCGCAAGGCGTTGTCACGGTTTCATCTAATGTGTTCGCGGTGGGGCCAGAGGCGCGCCCGCATGTCCGCATTTCGCTTGGCGCCGCGCCGAACCGCGCAATACTTGAACGCGGCTTGCGCGCGCTCGCATCCTTGGAGCAGTAAGCGCGGCGCGTTGCGTTCGCCCCGCGCGCGTATATCTGCGCGCCTTAGCGCGATTTAAGCCAATTGCGACAGGCGACCTACGCTTTGCGTGCGCGCCGGTGCTATAGGCAGCGCGCCTTTGTGAGATCAGGAGATGAGCAGTGGACGCGATGTGGCGGAGCCTGGTTTTTGCGGGGCCAATGCTTGCTGTGTCGGCGCTGGCGCCAGCGGCGGCGCAGACGATTGATCCGGAAGATGTGATCGTCGTCACCGCAACGCGCGAGGCGCAGCAGGCGCACACACTGCCGCAAAGCATCGTTGTGCTTTCCGGAGATGATCTCCGTGCGGTCGATGGCGCAGAGGATCTGGTGACGCGGCTGCCGGGCGTGCAGGCGGCGATCTCTAATGGTTCGCAAACGACATTTCAGATTCGCGGCGTGGGCGCTGTCGATCACCAGGCGCTGACGCCGAGCGCGGCCGCGGTGCATGTCGATGGCGTGTTTTTGGCGACGAACGTGCAGGCGAGCCTGTTGGCCTATGATCTTGCGCGCGTCGAGGTGTTGAAGGGCCCGCAAGGGGCTTTGCAAGGGCGCAACGCCTCTAGCGGCTCGATCAATCTTATCACGGCGTCGCCAACGCATGCGCCCGAAGCGTATCTCGATCTTTCCTACGGAAGGTTTGAGCGGGTTGACGCGCAGCTCGCGGTGAGCGGGCCGTTGAGCGAGCGTGTGCGCGGCCGCATCGCCGCGCGCTTGCTGACGCAGGAGGCTGCGCTCGACAACATCGCCGGCCCGGCCGATGCGGGCGGCGTGCGCGATGAATATGGCGTGCGCGGCGCGCTGGAGATTGATGTGGGCGCACAAAGCACGCTGCTGCTGCGCGCGCATGTAGAGGCGGATAACGGCGTCAATCCCGCGCCGCGCAACTCGACGCTGACGCTCGGCAAACATGAGATCGCCGTTGGCGCCGATGGCGTGCGCGGCACTGACAATGATTTTTACGGCGTTTCGCTGCAATACGCCGCGCAGCTTGGCGCCTGGCGCGTGACATCGCTCACCGCGGCCGAAGGCTTCCAGCAAAATTATGGGTTCGATTTTGACGGCATGCCGGCCGCGATCGCCAATCTTTCTTATGATCGCGATTATCTGCAAATCAGCCAGGATGTGTACGCGCGGCGCAATTGGAGCGGCGGCTCGGCGCTGATCGGGCTTTCGCTGTCGCAGGATAGGTTTGAGCAGGATTATCTCATCTGGTGCGGCGTGCTGGATGCGGCAACGCTCACCGGGTCATGCGCTTATCCTGCTGCTGCGGCGCGCGTCGGGCCGACGCCAGCCTCGCCTGCGCCGGCGGTCTCGCTGCTGACGCATATCGAGCAGGAGCGGCGCATGGGCGCGCTTTATGGCGTGTTCGATTTTGCGCTGGGCGCCAAAACTACGCTGACGCTGGGCGGGCGGCAGACGTTTGAGCGCATCGAAGGCGAGGGCTTTGGCCAGCACATTTACGCCGATGGCGTGCGCGCGCTGAACAATCGCGGCGGCAATGGCCTGGCGCAGGGGCGCAACACGATTGATGAAAGCCGCTTCACCGGCACGGCGTCGCTGCGCTATCAGGTTGGGCCGGACGCGATCATCTACGCCTCGTTCGGCCAGGGCTATAAAAGCGGCGGCTTCAATGGCGAAGTGGCCAATGACGCCACGCACTACCTCGATCAAGGCTTGTTTCGCGCCGAGACGGTCAACGCCTTCGAGCTTGGCTATAAGGCCGCGTTTGGATCGCAACTGCGCTTTGAGGCGGCGGCGTTTTACCAGGATTATGCGCGCCCGCAGGCGCGGGTGTTCGTGAGCTTCCCGTTGCCGGGCGGCGGGGCGATCACCTCAAACTCGCTCTCCAATCTGGATGCAGCGATCGTGCACGGCGTTGACGTCTCCGCGACGTGGCGGCCGCTTGAAGGGCTTGAAGTGTTTGGCGGCGTTGTGCTGCTCGATAGCGAAATTGAGCAGGGCGCCGATGGCGCGGGCAGCGTCAACGCGGCGGCGTTTGATGGAAATCCGCTGCCGTTTGCGTCCGATGTCTCGGCGACGCTCGGTGTACGCCAAGAATGGCGGCTCAGCGGCGCGCGGCGGGCCTGGTTTGAGACTCTCGTCAAGCATCAGAGCGAATACTATCTCGATCCCGAGGGGCGCGCGGATCGGCGCCAGGGCGCGATCACATTGGTGGATGCGCGGGTCGGCGTTGCGCTGAACGAGGGCGTGGAGCTGGCGCTGTGGGGGCGCAATCTGACGGATGAGGATTACGCGCTCTCAGGCTATGGCTTTGTGGGCTACGACACGTTCCGCTCTCCGCCAGCGACGTGGGGCTTGAGCCTCAGGCTCAAGCACTAAGCGGCTGTTCCGCATATTATTAACGGGCCTCAACCGCAGAGCGGCGGAGGCCAAATTGCGCCCTATCGCGCCCCGCTTAGCGCCGGCTCTGGCCGCAGGCTGCGCCGCTTGCCGGGCTAGGCGAAGTATGCCAAAAATATCCGGCGATGCAAATTTAAGCGCATCGGGGCGAGGACGCACCAGGGTGTTTGACGTGGCGGATTCCAGCGAACAGGCATGGCGAGCCGAGGTGGGCGCATGGATTCGCGCCAACTTTCCCCCCGAACTCGCCGGCAAAAACCCCTACCGCTACACCAGCGACGGCGCCTACGCCGATGCCGATCCCGATTTTCAACTCTGGCTGCGCCGCGTGGTGGATCACGGCTGGGGCGCGCCGTCCTGGCCTGTGGAATATGGCGGCGGCGGGCTGAGCGCCCGCCAGGGGGCGATCATCAACGAAGAGATGATCAATGCCGGCGCGTTTCATCCCAACCGCACCTACGGCGAGATGATGCTGGGCCCGACGCTGCTCGAGTTCGCGGACGAGGTGCAAAAGCGTCAGTTCATTCCGCCGATCGCGCGCGGGGAAGTGCGCTGGTGCCAGGGCTTTTCTGAGCCGGGCGCGGGCTCTGATTTGGCCTCACTGCAAACCAAGTGCATCGACGATGGCGATCATTGGGTGGTGAACGGCCAGAAGATCTGGACCTCAGGCGCCAATCACGCCGATTGGTGCTTTTGCCTGGTGCGCACAGACACCAGTCGCAAGCAAGGCGGCATCTCGTTCTTGCTGATCGATATGAAATCGGCGGGCGTGGAGGCGCGCCCCATCACGCTGATCAGCGGCACGACGCATTTCTGCGAAGTGTTTTTCAGCGATGTGCGCGTGCCGAAGGAAAATATGATCGGCGGCGTCAACCAGGGTTGGACTGTCGCCAAACGGCTTTTGCAGTTTGAACGCGGCAGCCTCGCCAGCGGGCGCGCTGAAGAGGCGCCGCTCGGGCCCATCGCGCGAAAGCACGTCGGCGTGGACGCCGAGGGGCGCATCGCCGATTCAGATTTGCGCATGCGCGTGATCCAGAACGACATGCGGCTGCGCGCCTATGAGCAGAGTTTGCGCCGCACGCGCGCCGAGGTGAAGGCGGGCGTAGGCCTTGGCGTTCCGGTTTCGGCGCTGAAAAATCTTGGCGCGGGCCTCTCGCAAGAGCGCGCCGAATTGATGATCGAGATTCTCGGCCAACGCGGGCTTGGCTGGGAAGGCGATGCCTTCACGCCGGAGGAATTAGAAGCGACGCGCACCTGGCTGCATAGCAAAGCCTATTCCATCTATGGCGGCAGTTACGAGGTCCAAAACAACATCACGGCCAAGCGCGTGCTTGGCTTGCCTTCAGCCTAAGAACAAAACAGCAGGGAGCGAGGCGTGGCGGTTCTTACCGAAGAGCAAAGTCTTTTGCGCGATGCCGCAGAGGCTTGGGCGCAAGAGCGCTCGCCGCTTGGCGCGCTCCGCAAGATCCGCGCGAGCGGCGATGGGCTTGGCTTTGATGCGCAAGCTTTCGCCGAAATGGCTGAAATGGGCTGGGCCGGCATTGTCGTGCCTGAGGAGTTTGGCGGCGCCGATTTTGGCGTTCACAGCATGGGCGTGGTGCTTGAGCAATTGGGCCGTACGCTGACGGCATCGCCGCTGATTGTCTCATCGCTTACGGCTGCAACCGGGCTAAAGCGGGCGGGCTCGGCGGCGCTCAAGCAAGCATGGCTGCCAAAGATCGCCGCGGGCGAGGCGATTGTGACGCTGGCGATCGATGAAGGCGTGCGCCACAACCCCGCCGCCACCGAGTTGCGCGCGAAGAAATCCGGCGCGGGTTTCAAGCTGAGCGGCGCCAAGCGCCCGGTGCCGTTCGGCATGGCCGCGCACGCCGCGATCATTGCTGCGCGCACATCGGGCGCGCCGGGCGATGTAAGCGGCATCACGCTGTTTTTAGCCCCAACCGATAGCGCGAAGCTCACGCGCGCGCCCTTGATCGAAATCGAGGCGCGCGGCGCGGCGGCGTATCATCTCGATGGCGTCACGCTCGGGCCGGAGGCCGTGCTGGGCGCGGTGGATGAGGGTGGGCCATTGCTCGAGCGCATGCTCGATTGCGCGTGCGCGGGGCTTGCGGCGCAGATGCTCGGATCATCGTCTGCGGCTTTTGAGATTACGCTGGCTTACCTTAAAACCCGCAAGCAGTTCGGCCAGTTGATCGGCGCGTTTCAGGCGCTGCAGCATCGCGCCGCTGTGCTGCTTGGCGAGATTGAGCTGACGCGCTCAGCGGTGGAAACCGCGCTTGACGCGTTGGATGCGGATGCGCCAGAGGCGCACGAGCTTGCATCGCTCGCCAAGGCGCTTGCGGGCGACACCTTCCGGCGCGTCGCGGGCGAGATGGTGCAGATGCACGGCGGCATCGGCATGACTGATGAGCATGACGCGGGCCTCTTCCTTAAGCGCGCACGCATCGATGACATGAGCTTCGGTGGCGCAGGCTATCACCGCGAGCGCTATGGCCGGCTTGCCGGCTACTAAGCCAGCGCGGCGCAATTAAGAGAGGAAACGTGATGTCGATCGCTTCGCGCGAAGTGCGCTTGATCAGCCGCCCTGTGGGCGCGCCGACGCTGGATAATTTTGAATTGGTGCGCGCGGATGCGCTGGCGCCTCGGCCCGGCGAAGTGCAGGTGCGCAATCATTGGATGGCGGTTGACCCGGCCATGCGCGGTCGCATGAGCGACGCCAAAAGCTATGTGCCGCCGTTTGAGCTCAATGAGGCGATGCAAGGGCTCGCGATTGGCGAGGTGATCGCTTCGGGCGATCCAGGGTTCAAGCCAGGTGACCGGGTGACTTCGCGGCTCGGCTGGCGCGAAGCGGTGACGGCGCCGGCGAGCGCCTTCCGCGTGCGCGATACCAGCACCTTGCCTGAGCAGGCGTATCTCGGTTTTGCCGGCATCACCGGGCTCACCGCTTATGTGGGGCTGTTTGAAGCCGCGCAGCTGAAAGCGGGCGATGTTGTGTTTGTCTCGGCTGCATCTGGCGGGGTCGGCTCGCTGGTGTGCCAGATGGCGAAGCTCAAGGGCTGCAAGGTGATCGGCTCGGCCGGGGGCGCGCGCAAGATCGCCTATCTGCGCGATGAGCTGAAGCTTGACGCGGTGATCGATTACAAGGCCGAGCCGAGCCTGACCAAAGCGCTGGCGCGCGCCGCGCCCGAAGGCATCGATGTCTATTTCGACAACGTGGGCGCTGAGCATTTGCAGGCGGCGCTTGCGGTCGCCAACAAGTTCGCGCGCTTTGCGCTGTGCGGCATGATCTCGACCTACAATTCCACCGAGCCGCCTGTCGCGCCGCGCAATCTCATGCAGGTGGTGATCAAGAACATCCGCATGCAGGGCTTTATCACCCTCAATTACGTCGAGCGCCTCGAGGATCAGTTTCTCCGTGAGGTGTCGGCCTGGTACGCGGCGGGCCAGATCAGGGAAACCGAGACGGTGTATGAGGGGATCGATCATGCGCTTGAGGCGCTGTTTGGCCTCTTCAGCGGCGAGAATATCGGGCGCATGCTGGTGAAGCTGGGCTAGGCGACGCCACGGAAGGCGGCTGACAAGCCGCCGCACTTTGTTTTATCCCATCTCAAGCGTCTGGTGTGGCGCAGGAAAGGGCGCGTTGTGCGATGAGTGGGGTCAGCGAGGCGGACATCGCCCATTGGCGCACATGGATCGGCCGCGCCGAAACGCGCACCGAAGCGCTTGATCCCGAAGCGGGCCGGCGCTTTGCGGCCGCGATCGGCGAAGATCTCGATGTTGAGGCGGCGGCGCCTTCGCTGATGCACTGGGCGTTCTTCCTGCCTGTACCCGCCGCGGACGGCATCGGCCCCGACGGGCACACTAAGCGCGGCGGGTTTCAGCCGCCCATCACCTTGGCGCGGCGTATGTTCGCCGCCGCCGAGATGCAATTCCTCGCCCCGCTGCGCTTGGGTCAAGCCGCGCAGTACGATGCGGTGATCGCGGATGTGAAACATCGCACTGGAAAATCGGGCGATCTCATCTTCGTTGAGGTGGATCGTAAGATCACGCAGGACGGCGCTGTGAAGGTGCGAGAGCGGCAAACCATCGTCTACCGCGATGCGGGCGAACGCACCGCGCCAATCGAGGATAAAGCCATCGCCCCCGCCGCGGGCGAGGAAAGCTGGCGGCCCAGCACGGTGGATCTTTTTCGGTTTTCAGCCGCGACGTTTAACAGCCACCGCATCCATTATGACTTGCCCTACGCCCAGGAGGAGGAACTCTATCCGGGCCTTGTGGTGCATGGGCCGTTCATCGCCGCCAAACTGTTCGGCTATGCGCGGCGGCGCGCGGGCAAGCCGCTTTCGGCCTTCTCTTTCCGGGCGCAGGCGCCGGCGTTCGCGGGGCCCGCGCTCCGCCTCGCACCCGGTGAAGGGGGGCAAGGCGTAGCGGCGCTGCGGGCTGACGGCGCAGTTGCGATGAGTGCGGTGTTCGAGCTATAAAAATATACTACGGTGCAATATTCAATTGAAGTGGAGCCCAGAGGGCTCTATTTCAGGGCCGTCAGGGGAGGTGCGCGATATGGATCACGAGACGTTTGCGCTGCTGCGCGATACTGTCAGGCGGTTTGTTGAGCAGCGGCTGATCCCGGCTGAGGATCAGGTCGAGCGCGAGGATGCGATCCCGCCTGAGATCGTGGCGGAGATGCGCGAGCTCGGCCTGTTTGGCCTCTCGATCCCTGAAGCCTATGGCGGGCTTGGCCTTACCATGGCCGAGGAAGCGGCTGTCATCCGCGAGCTGACGCGCGCTTCTGTAGTGTTCCGTTCGCTGATCGGCACCACGGTCGGCATCGGCTCACAAGGCATCGTCATGGATGGCACAGAGGCGCAGAAGGCCGAGTGGCTGCCCAAGCTCGCCGCCGGTGAGGCGATCTCGAGCTTTGCCTTGACAGAACCCGAGGCTGGCTCGGACGCCGCCTCGCTGCGCACCGTCGCGATAAAGGATGGCGATAATTATCGCATCACGGGCACAAAGCGCTTCATCACCAACGCCCCGCGCGCGACGGTGTTTACGCTGATGGCGCGCACCGAGCCGGATGTGAAAGGCTCCAAAGGCATTTCCGCATTCATCGTGCCGGCCGATACGCCTGGCATCACGCTTGGCAAGCCCGATAAAAAAATGGGCCAGCGCGGGGCCATCACCTGCGACGTGATTTTTGACGATTGCGTCGTGCCCGCCAGTTCGATCATTGGCGGCGTACCTGGCCTCGGCTTTAAAACGGCGATGAAGGTGCTTGATCGCGGCCGCATTCACATCGCCGCGGTGGCGCTGGGCATGAGCGATCGGCTGATCGACATGAGCGTGCGCTACGCGATGGAGCGTAAGCAATTTGGCCAAGCGATTTCCGGCTTCCAGCTGGTGCAGGCGATGCTGGCCGATAGCAAAACCGAAGCGCTCGCCACCGAGGCGCTGCTTAACGCCGTCGCCGCCAAATTCGATGCGGGCGAGAATGTGAGCCTTGAGGCGTCTAGCCTCAAATATTTCTCGACCGAGGCCGTGGGCCGTATTGCTGATCGCGCGGTGCAGATCCATGGCGGCGCCGGCTATATGGCCGAATATAAGGTCGAACGCTTTTATCGCGACGTGCGGCTGTTCCGAATTTATGAGGGCACGTCGCAAATCCAACAGATCATCATTGCCCGCGAATTGATGCGGGCGGCGCAATAAAGAGGGACGCCATGCGTAGAGCCGCGATTGTCAGCCCGATCCGCACGGCGGTGGGCAAATTCATGGGCTCGCTCTCCTCGATGGGCGCGGGCGATCTGGGCGCGGTGGCGATCCGCGCGCTGGTGGAGCGTACAGGCATCGACGCCGAGCGCATCGATGATGTCGTGTTCGCGCAAGGCTATGGCAACGGCGAGGCGCCGTGCATCGCGCGCTGGTCGGCGTTGGCGGCGGATCTGCCGCTGCGCGTGCCCGGCTATCAGCTTGACCGCCGCTGCGGCAGCGGGCTTCAGGCGATTATCGACGCGGCGATGATGGTGCAAACCGGGGCCGCGGACGTGGTGATCGCAGGCGGCGTCGAGAGCATGAGCAATGTGGAATATTACTCCACCGATATGCGCAAGGGCGCGCGCTCAGGCTCTTCAACGATGCATGACCGGCTGGTGCGCGGGCGGGTGATGTCTCAGCCTGTCGAACGCTTCGGCATCATCACTGGCATGATCGAAACCGCCGAAAATCTCGCCAAGGATTATGACATCAGCCGTGAGGCGGCGGATGAGTATGCAGTGATGAGCCATAAGCGCGCCACCGCCGCCTGGGCCGAGAAAAAGTTCGATGACGAGCTGATCCCGGTGTCGATCAAGCAAAAGCGCGGCGAGCCGATCATCTTTGCGCACGATGAGGGCTATCGCCCGGACGCCTCGATGGAGACGCTGGGCGCGCTCAAGCCGATCGAGAAGGGCGGCGTCGTCACCGCAGGCAACGCCAGCCAACAGAATGATGCGGCCGCCGCGTGCCTGGTGATCGCCGAAGATAAGCTCAAGGACTTGCAGCTGGAGCCGATGGCTTGGTTTCACTCATGGGCGGCGGCGGGCTGCGATCCTTCGCGCATGGGCATCGGGCCGGTGCCGGCGGTGGAGCGTTTGTTCGCGCGCACCGGGCTCGGCTGGAAAGATATCGATCTGGTTGAGCTCAACGAGGCGTTTGCGCCGCAGGTTTTGGCTGTGCTGAAAGGCTGGGGCTGGGATGATCGCGATAAGCTCAACGTCAATGGCTCGGGCATCTCCTTAGGGCACCCGATTGGCGCGACGGGCGGGCGCATCCTAGCGAACCTCGTGCGCGAGCTGCATCGCCGCGACGGGCGCTATGGGCTAGAGACGATGTGCATCGGCGGCGGCCAAGGCTTGGCTGCAGTGTTTGAGCGGGCCTAAGGACGCATCACGCGCCGCTGCGGCGGATCAACGAATATACGGAGGCGAGCATGCAATTTTCTGGAAGCGCGGCGGTCGTCACGGGCGGCTCCAGCGGCTTGGGCGAAGCCACGGCGCGGGCGCTGGCCGCGCAAGGGGTCAAAGTCGCCATCTTCGATATGAACGAAGCCAAAGGCGCGGCTGTCGCGGCCGAGATTGGCGGGGTGTTCTGCAACGTCAATGTCACCGATGAAGCCAGCGTTGACGCCGGCTTTGAAAAGGCGCGCGCCGCACACGGGCAAGAACGCATCCTGGTCAATTGCGCCGGCACCGGCAACGCGATCAAAACCGCGAGCCGCGATAAAACCAGCGGCGCGATCAAGCATTTCCCGCTCGAGAATTTCGAGCGCATTATTCAGATCAATTTGATCGGCACGTTCCGCTGCATCGCCAAATCGGCGGCCGGCATGCTTTCGATTGATCCGCTCGAAGATGGCGATCGCGGCGCGATCATCAACACAGCCAGCGTTGCGGCCGAAGATGGGCAGATGGGCCAGGCGGCCTATTCGGCCTCCAAGGGCGGGGTTGTGGGCATGACGCTGCCGATCGCGCGCGATTTGGCCTCAGAAGGCATTCGCGTGAACACGATTCTGCCGGGCCTGTTCAATACGCCGCTGCTGCAGGGCGCGCCCGACAACGTGAAGGCGGCGCTTGCGGCGCAAGTGCCGTATCCAAAGCGCTTGGGCGAGCCGACAGAGTACGCCAGCCTTGCGCTCGAAATGATCCGCAACCCGTACTTCAACGGCGAAGATGTCCGCCTCGACGGCGCCATCCGCATGGGCCCGCGCTGAGCGCGCGCTTCGCACACCATTGTTTCGAGGGATGGCCCCGATCATCTGATCGGGGCCATTGCTTTTTCGGCGCTTTTAAAGCCGCTCGACAATGGTGACATTGGCCATGCCGCCGCCTTCGCACATGGTTTGCAGCCCATAGCGTCCGCCGCTTGCGCGCAGCGCGCTTACCATCGTGGCCATGAGCTTGGCGCCGCTGGCGCCGAGCGGATGGCCGAGAGAGATCGCGCCGCCATTGGGGTTGAGCTTCGCCGCGTCGCCGCCCACCGCTTTCAGCCACGCCATCGGCACGGAGGCGAACGCCTCGTTCACCTCATAATGGTCGATGTCGCCGATGCTGAGGCCGCTTTTTTCAAAAGCGCGCTGCGTGGCGGGGATCGGCGCTTCCAGCATGATGACCGGATCGTGGCCAAGCATCGTCATGTGATGGATGCGCGCGAGCGGGGTGGCGCCGAGGCGCTTGAGGCCCGCTTCGTTGGCGATCAGCAGCGCGGCCGCGCCATCGCAAATCTGACTGGAGGAGCCGGCGGTGATCCGCCCATCTTCGCGCAGCAGCTTCAGCGACGCCAAGCCTTCGAGCGTTGCATCAAAGCGGATGCCTTCATCCACGGCGTGGGTTTCTTCGCTTCCATCGGGCAAGGTGATGGCGAGCGGGGTGATTTCGGATTTGAATTTGCCGGCCTCGGTGGCGGCCGCGGCGCGGCGATGGCTTTCAAGCGCGAAAGCGTCCATGTCCTCGCGCGAGAAGCCGTATTTTTTCGCCATCATCTCCGCGCCGCCGAACTGGCTGAACTGCGTGCCGGCATAGCGGGCGTCGATTTGCGGGCTGCGATACTTGCCGTAGCCATGCTCGGCAGCGAGCGTCCAGGGCAGGCCCATCGGCACGCGCGTCATGCTTTCCACGCCGGCGGCGACGACCACATCCATCAGCCCAGCCTTCACCGTCGCGGCGGCGAAATGCAGCGCTTGCTGGGAAGAACCGCACTGGCGATCCACGGTGGTGGCCGGGATGCTCTCGGGCAGGCCGCTGGCGAGCACGGCGTTGCGGCCGATATTGGCGCCTTGTTCCCCTCCGGTGGAAACGCAGCCCATGATCACATCTTCCACCAGCGCCGGATCAGCGCCCGCGCGCTCGATCACGTCGCGGATGACGGCGCCGCCGAGATCGGCTGGATGCCACCCGGCAAGCCGGCCTTTGCGCTTGCCGCCGGCGCTGCGCGCAACCGAGACGATGTAAGCTTCGCTCATATGTGGATCTCCCTGCGGGCGGCGCCGGTAAGGCGCGCCCGCGCGCCTTGGCGCACAATCTAACCTGTCGTGCAAAATTTCATTGCCAAGCGCGTTCGTCAACTCCATATATCTGGCAAACAACACGCGCCGGGGAGGAGGCCGCATGGAAGCCGAGGCGGATCTCGTCGCGCTCGCCACATGGATGGATCAGCAGGATCTGGGCGCGGGCCCGATCGAAGCAGCGGTGCGGCTCACCGGCGGCACGCAAAACATCCTGATGCGCTTTACAAGGGCCGGCCGCGACTACGTGCTGCGCCGCCCGCCGCCGCATCCGCGCGAGAATTCCAACGAAACCATGCGCCGCGAGGCGCGCTTGCTGGCGGCTTTGGCCGAAACCAACGTCCCGCACCCGCGCCTGATTGCGGCGTGCCTCGATGAGAGCGTGCTGGGCGCGGTGTTTTATCTGATGGAGCCGGTGGACGGGTTTAATCCCGTGAGCGGCTTGCCGCCGCTGCATGCGGATTCTGCCGCGGTGCAGCATCGTATGGGCCTGGCGCTGGTGGAGGGCATCGCGGCGCTCGGCGCATTGGATTATCGCGCAATGGGGCTCGAAGGTTTCGGCAAGCCGGAGAATTACCTCGATCGCCAAGTCTCGCGCTGGCGCACGCAGCTGGAAAGCTACAGCCAATTGCAGGGCTGGCCTGGGCCGGAAGCTTTGCCGGGCGTGGAACGGGTGGCGCACTGGCTTGAAGCGCATCGGCCGCGCGCGTTCACGCCTGGGATCATGCACGGCGATTACCACCTCGCCAACGTGATGTACGCGCGTGAGAGCGGTGAACTTGCCGCCATTGTCGATTGGGAGCTCGCCACGATCGGCGATCCCTTGATTGATCTTGGCTGGCTTTTGGCCACGTGGCCCGAGCCGGGCGCGCCGCAAAATCTGATCAGCGTAAAGCCCTGGATCGGCTTTCCCACGGCAGATGAATTGGTGGCGCATTACGCGGCCCGCAGCGCGCGCGATCTTGGCGCGATCAATTGGTACGCCGTGCTGGCGTGCTACAAACTGGGCATCTTGCTGGAAGGCACGCACGCGCGTGCGTGCGCCGGAAAAGCGCCGCGTGACACAGGCGACTTGCTGCATGGCCGCGCCGTTCGGCTGTTTGAGCGCGCCCAGCGTTGGATTGGATAGGCGATGAGCGAACTGGATTTTACTGGGAAGAAGGTGCTCGTCGTCGGCGGATCGAGCGGCATCGGCAACGGTGTGGCGCATGCGTTCCGCGCGCGCGGCGCCGATGTGCACGTATGGGGCACGCGCGCTTCTGCAGCGGACTATGACGGGGTTGAAGGCTCGGATCTCAACGGTCTTGGCTACACTGGCGTTGACGTGAGCGACCCAGGCGCCATCGCGGCCGCGCCGGCGCCGTTCGATACGCTCGATGTGCTGATTCACTCGCAAGGCACGGTGCTTTACGGGCGCAAGGAATTTGAGCGCGAGGGCTGGGATAAGGTGATGGCTGTCAATGTCGACAGCGTGATGCACATTTCGCAGAAATTCAAAGCTGAACTGGTGGCGCAGAAGGGTAGCATCGTCGTTGTATCGTCTATCGCGGCGATCCGCTCGACGGTGGGAAACCCCGCCTATGCGGCGTCCAAAGCTGCAGCGGTGAGTTTGGTGAAGACGCTCGGCCAAGCTTGGGCGCCGAGCGGGGTGCGCGTGAACGGCTTTGCGCCGAGCCTCGTCGATACAAAACTCACCAAAATCACCATGGATCACCCCGATCGGCGCGAGCGCGCGCTGGCGAAAATCCCTCTTGGCCGCTTCGGCGAGGTCGATGAGATGGCGAACGTGGCTTTGTTCCTCGCTTCGCCGCTCGCGTCATACCTCGTGGGGCAGACGCTTATTGTCGATGGCGGCTTGACCCTCTGAAGGAGCACACGCGTGAACTTCGAATATACTGATAAGGTCAAGGCGCTGATCGCCAAGCTCGAAGCCTTTATGGACGAGCATGTTTATCCGATCGAGGCTGAGCGCAATGCGTGGGCGCACGATCCGGCCAACCTTTGGACGCCATGGCCGGGCACGGATAAGATCAAGCAAAAGGCGCGCGAGGCGGGGCTGTGGAATCTGTTCCTGCCGCATGAATACGGCGCTTGGAGCCCTGGGCTCACCAATCTTGAATATGCGCCGCTCGCGGAAATCATGGGCCGCATTTCCTGGGCTTCGGAGTTTTTCAATTGCTCCGCGCCCGATACAGGCAACATGGAAGTGCTGGCCAAGTACGGCACGCCGGCGCAGCAGGAGCAATGGCTCAAGCCGCTGCTGGATGGGACGATCCGCTCGTCCTATGTGATGACAGAGCCGCAAGTGGCGTCATCCGACGCCACCAATGTGGAAACCAGCATCGTCGCTGACGGCGATGATTATGTGATCAATGGGCGCAAATGGTGGATTTCCGGCGCGATGGATCCGCGCTGCAAGATCATGATCATGCTGGGCCGCAGCGCCACCGATGGCCCCAAACATTTGCAACATTCGCAAATCCTGATCCCGCGCGATGCGCCGGGCATCGAGGTGGTGCGCCCGCTCAGCGTGTTTGGGCATTATCATTCGCCGGGCGGGCATGCGGAGCTGCGGCTTGTTAATGTGCGCGTGCCGAAGGAGAATTTGCTGCTGGGCGAAGGGCGCGGCTTTGAAATCGCGCAAGGCCGCTTAGGGCCGGGGCGTATTCACCATTGCATGCGCTCGATCGGGCAGGCACAGCGCATGCTGGAATATATGGTGCGCCGCGTGGAGGATCGCGTGGCGTTCGGGCGCAAGCTCTCCGAGCAGGGCAGCATCAGGCAAGATATCGCGCGCTCGTTCTGCGAGATCGAGCAAGCGCGTTTGCTGACGCTTAAGGCCGCCGATGCGATGGATCGCTACGGCAACAAGGTCGCCAAAGATTTGATCGCCGCGATCAAGATCGTGGCGCCGCAAATGGCGCAAACCGTGGGTGATCGCGCGCTGCAGGCGCATGGCGGCATGGGCGTGAGCGGCGATACGCCGATTGCGCAGCTTTTCCTCACAAATCGCTTCGTGCGGCTGACGGACGGGC
Source organism: Terricaulis sp. (assembly GCA_035440585.1). GTDB lineage: Bacteria > Pseudomonadota > Alphaproteobacteria > Caulobacterales > Aquidulcibacteraceae > Vitreimonas. The sequence continues at coordinate 15,334 of DAORMO010000010.1, read as the reverse complement.
CAGAGGAAGTGCACATGGCGCAATTGGCCAAGCTGAAGATCAAAGATCTGCTCAACCTGCCAAAGCGCTAACGCCAAAAGATCGAAGGAAAAGATATGTCCGCCCTCATCACCGGTGTGGCCGAAGCCGAGCGCAACACGTTGGCGCTGGCTGACGAGCGCGCGCAATTCACCTGGGCAGAGCTCGATGCGCTGGTCAATCGCGCGGTGAACGGGCTGCTTGAGCTCGATCTTGGTGAGGAGCGCCGCGTGGCGGTGTTCGCGCCCAACAGCGCGGAAAGCGCCGCAGCCTATATCGCAATCCTGCTCGCGGGCGGCTCGAGTGTGCCGGTGAATTTTCACCTGACCACCGACGAGTTGGTTTACATCCTGAACGATTCTGCGGCGCGCGTTTTGTTTGTGGGCGAAGAAACCGCCGATGTCGGCTTGGCGGCTGCAGCGAAATGCGGCGTCAGCCATGTGATCGGCTGGCGCTGCGCGCCCCGCGCCGGCTTGACCGCGTGGGAAGATTTTCTTGCCAACGCCGCAGAAGCATCGCCGCCAGAACACATGCGGCCATTGCCGCATTTGCACTATACCTCCGGCACGACAGGAAAGCCCAAGGCGACGCAAACGCCGCCCGTGTATTTCCCGCCAGCGGAAACGATCGATCGTTACATCGCCGCCCAACGCGAGCGGGTGGCGCTGTTGCCGAAGGGCGTCGGGCTTGCTGTTGGCCCGCTCTATCACACCGGGCCGCTTACCATGGTGCGCGCGCTCGCGGGCGGGGCGCCTTTGGTGACGATGCAATCGTTCGATCCGGAAAATGCGCTTAAACTGATTGAGCGCCATAAGGTTGCCAATTCGGTGATGGTGCCAACGCATTTTCAGCGCCTGCTTTCGCTGCCAGATGAAATGCGGGCGCGCTATGATGTGTCATCGGTCAAGCGCTTGGCGCATACGGGCGCGGCGTGCCCGCGCGATGTGAAACAGCGCATGATCGATTGGTTCGGCCCGGTTTTGGTCGAGGCCTATGGCGGCACCGAAGCGGGCACCACGGCGGCGATCACCTCCGAAGAATGGCTGCGCAAGCCTGGCTCCGTCGGCAAAGCGGCGGCGCCGTTTGAGGCGGTGATCATCGGTGATGGCGGCCAGCACTTGGGCGCCAATGAGGTTGGCGTGCTCTATTTCCGCGACACGACGGGGCGCGGCATCATCTATCACAACGATCCGGAAAAAACCGCGGCCGCGCACATTGCGCCGGGCGTTTTTACGCTGGGCGAGATGGGCTATTTCGATGATGAGGGCTACATCTTCATCACCGATCGGGTGTCCGACATGGTGGTGAGCGGCGGGGTTAATCTTTATCCGGCGGAAGTCGAGCACGTGCTGTTGCTGCATGCGGATGTGCAGGATGTCGCGGTGATTGGCGTGCCGAACGCGGAAATGGGCGAGGAGCTCAAGGCGCTGATCGTGCCGCGCGATCTCAATGCGCCGCCCAGTGCTGATGCGCTCAATCAATTCTGCCGCGCGCAATTGGCGGGCTACAAATGCCCGCGCAGCTACGAGTTTTTTGCGGACATCGGCCGCAACGCGATGGGCAAGGTCAACAAGCGCGAGCTGCGCCGCCCATACTGGCCAACAGAGCGCACGATCGGCGGCTAGCGCTGCTTAGCGCTTCAGCCGCTCTGGATCGTATTGCGGGCGCTCCATCTTGAACTGATCGGATGTGCGCGCATACCAGCCGCTGCCGTGCGTGCGCCCGATCAGCTTCATCGCCGGGGTGTCGAGATAGAGCTTTTCCGGATCGCTGATATAGGCATCGGCGATATGCGCGACGAGGATTTCGCCAAGCACGACGTTTTGCCGGCCAATATCGAGCGCCGTGTGCTTGACGCACTCAAAGCTCACGGGGCTCGAGGCGATACGTGGCGGCGCCACAGCGGTTGATGGCGCCATCTCAAGGTCCGCATAATCGCACTCACTCACGCCGCGCGGGGCGTTGACGCTGCACTGGTTCATCTTTTCGGCGTCGGCCTCGGAAACAAGGTTCACCACGAACGCGCCGCTGCGCATGATGTTTGTGGCCGTATCCTTCAGACCGCCGCTGACAGGATCTTTCAGCAAGCCAAGCACAAGCAAGGGCGGCTCATCGCCCACTGCGTTGAAGAAGCTATAGGGCGCGGCGTTCACCGCGCCGTTCTCCGAGAGCGTCGTCACCCAGGCGATGGGGCGCGGCGTGACGGTGGAATTGATGATTTTATAGCGAGCCTGCAGCGGCAGGGTGCGCATATCAAATTGCATGGGTGGGCTCAGGTTTTTGGCTTGTTGCGTGTGGCGAACGCTTCGCGCGCGCGCGCGAGCTCGTCGCCGCGTTGCAGGATGGCGCAATAGGCAAGCTCAAGCGCGTGGCAGCCTTCGAGCGTTCCGGCTTCGGCATCGTGCAGAAGGCGCTTTGTCAATTCGACGGCGTGGCGATTGCCCTTGCCGATGCCCGCAGCGAAGGCGAGCGCTTGTTCAATGGCGCCGCCTGGCGGCGTGAGGCGGCTCGCCAACCCGATTGAAAGCGCCTCGCGCGCATCGATCGCCCGGCTTGAAAGCAATAGCTCTGCTGCGCGATGGCGGCCGATCCGTTTGGCGAGAAACCAGGCCGCGCCGCCATCGGGCGCGAGGCCAAAATCCACAAACGGCGCGCCAAAGCGCGCATCTTCCGCCGCGAAGATGAGGTCGCACGCGAGTGCAAGGCTCCAGCCAACGCCATACGCGCCGCCTTCAATTGCGGCGATGGTTGGGATGGGCAGGCGCGCGAGCCGGGTGATGAGGCGTTGGCCCCATTCCAGGCGCATTGCAGGGGCCAGCGCGCCATCGCCGCCCGCGGGCGGGATCTTCAGATCGCCGCCGACGCTGAAAAATCCGCCCGCGCCGGTGATCACCAGCGCGCGCGCCGGGCTCTCATGCTCCAATTGATCAAGCAGCGCGGCAAAGGCGCGCCACATTTCAAACGAGACAGCGTTCTTCGCCTCGGGCCGGTTAAGCGTCACAAGCACCACGCCATCATCTCGATGTTCAACGAGGAGGCGCGAGTCAGCGGCTTGCACGATAGCTCCTTAAACTCAGCTTTTGCGCTTGCGCGCGGTGGGCAGCGCCGGCTGCGGGATGCCAGTGGTGTGAAGCTCTTGCAGCATGTCTTCGATCTGCTTGCGCGCCGCGCCGCGCGCGGCTCCGCACGCCAGCGTCAAGCAGGCGCTGACAACGTGAAGCACGACGTCATCATCATCGATATTGCCGCGGCTCCAATCATTGATGATGGAATACTCAAGGCGCACGACATCATCGGCCAGCTGCTGCGGATCGACCCATGGCTGCAGCTGGCGCTTGGCCTTCATCGAGTTGATCCATTGCAGGTTTGATTCAACCGCCATGGAGTGCATCGTCGTCCAGATGTCGCTATCGGCCTCAACGCTGAAATAGATCGACATCAGCGCGCTGATGTAATTTCGCAGCTGCCGATTGCGGTTCACCACGAACACCATGCGCTCGACATTGCGCTGCAGTGATCCGACGGGCCCGGTGTAGGGGATGTGGGTAAGGTAGCGCTCGAAATATTCATGGATCGCGATGGCGATCATGCGTTCCTTGGTTTGGTAGGCGTTATAGAGAGTGCGCTTGGCCACGCCCGCGCGTTTGCCGATTTCATCCATGCTGAAGCCGGCGAGCCCGCGCTCGGCGATCATCTTGCGGGTTTCTTCCAGGATGCGCCGGCGCCGATCATGGATGGCGGGGCTGGCGTAGGTCATGCCAGCTTCTGGCTGAATTTCCGCAGGCTTTTTCTTGGGCTGATTCACCAGAAGGAACTCCAATTTCCACTCTGACCCTAAGCAGCTTCGTTCAAGCGGCCAACAATTGCCGGGATACAAAATTGCACTCTGCCTGCGTCGGAGGCCGCAACCCACGGTCTTTCATGGCAAAATATGCCCTTTTATGCAAATTTCGCGTCTCGCGCTCATGCCTTTTTCGCTCGCGCCGGCTTTTCCTGGGCGGCGGCGATCTCGGCCTCGCTGAGGCCGACGCCTGCAAGCACCTCTTCGGTGTGTGCGCCAAGCGCAGGGGCGGGGATCGCCACGCCGCTGCGTGCGCCGTCGATGATTGCCGGGTAGCGCAGATAGGTGAATGGGCCCGCGCCGGGATGGTCTCCATCGAGCAGCATGCCGCGTGCTTTGTTGTGCGGATCGTCCGGGGTTTGGTCCAGCGTGTTGGCCACCGCGAGCGGCACGTTTTGCTCAAGCGCGATGCGCATCCATTCGGCCGAATCCTTGCTGCGGAAGATATCCGCCAGCACTTGGCGCATCTCCGGGCGATCAATGCCGTAATCAACGGGAATATCGGTGCGGATTTTGTCGCGCAGATCCGCGCGGCCAACGGCATCGCAGAAATTGTACCAGAATTTCGGCTCGATCGCGCAGAACATGATGTAGCGGCCGTCTTTGGCCTCATAGAGCGCGTAATAGATCGAGCCGGCCGGCCAGCCGTCATTCGGCTTGCCGCGCGGGGCCATGCCGGTGAGATCGGTGATGCGATCGTAATTGAGATTGGTCACCACAGCGCCCCAGGAGGCGGCCATGTTCGCATCGGACGCAGCGACATCAATCAGCGCGCCTTGCCCTGTTTGGCTCCGCCGCCACAGCGCCGCGAGCGCGGCCATAACCGCAAAGGGCGCGCCTGAGCCGCCTTTGACGCCGCCAAACAAGTCGGTGCTTTCGGTGCGGTCAACAAAGCCGTTTTCGTCTTTTTTGGCGGGCAGCCCGCCCACGATCGCGAGCATCGAATAGCCGTGCGCGCCAAGGCGCGCGTAGGGGCCAGTGAGGCCAAAGCCCGTGTTCGCCATATAGATGATGTCGGGCTTCGCCGCGCGCTGTGCCTCATAGCCGATGCCCATCGCTTCGCAGGCGCCGCCGCGCAGGCCATCGGCGAAAATGTCGACGGTCTTGAGCAATTCAAAGAAGGCGCGCTTGCCGGCCTCGGTGCGGACGTTGATGGTGACGCTTTTCTTGTTTTTGTTCACCTGCAGGTGCGCCGGGCTGTGGTGCGGGGTGATTTGGCCCAGCATGTCGCGGAGATAATCGCCTGTGCCGGGCTCTTCCACCTTGATGACTTCAGCGCCAAGATCGCTCAAAAGCATGCCCAGGTGATCCCCATTCAGCAGAATGCCGAACTCCAGCACGCGCACGCCCTTTAGCAGGTCGAACATGATCCTCGCCTTCTTTTGTTTGCAGCACCTTGCGCCAGGCGGGGCGCGTCAGGCAATGCTAAAAATGCACCATAATGCAAATTCGACGCGGCGTGCTCACCTGGGGCAAAAGTATCCGATAGTGCAAAATATGTTGTGCGACGGTGTGCTTCGCGGCTAGGTTCTGGCGGCAATAAACGGGAGAATGTGCGTGAGCGAGGCCGGGGCAAAGGCGCTTGAGGGCGTCAAAGTGCTTGATTTGTCACGGGTTCTTGCTGGCCCCTGGTGCACGCAAATCCTGGCCGATTTCGGCGCGGACGTCATCAAGATCGAAGATCCCAATGGCGGGGATGACACCCGCAAATGGGGGCCGCCCAATCTGCCGCCGGAGCCGGGCGAAACCGATCCGGGGCGCAGCGCCTATTACCTCTCTTGCAACCGCAACAAGCGCTCGATTGCGGTCAATCTCGCCAGCCCAGAAGGGGCGGCGCTGATCCGCAAGCTGGCCGCGCACGCCGATATCGTGGTCGAGAATTTCAAGCGCGGCGGGCTCAAGCGCTATGGGCTCGATTATGAGAGTCTGTCGGCGATCAATCCGAAGCTGATCTATTGCTCGATCACCGGCTTCGGGCAGACCGGCCCTTACGCGGATCTGCCCGGCTATGATTTCGTCGCCCAAGCCATGGGCGGAATGATGAGCATCACCGGCGATCCTGATGGCCCGCCCACCAAGCCGGGCGTCGCTTTGGCGGATGTTTCAACCGGCATGTACGCCGCGGTTTCCGTGCTGATGGCGCTGCGCCATGCGGAGCGCACAGGGCAGGGCCAATATATCGATTGCTCGCTGCTGGACACGCAAATCGCCATGCTTGCCAATCAGGGGCTAAGCTATCTGGTGAGCGGAAAATCCCCGGGGCGTATGGGAAATTGGCACCCAACGGTGGTGCCGTACGGCGTGTTCAACGGCAAGGACGGGCCGATTGTTGTGGCTGTCGGCAATGACCGGCAATTTGCTTTGCTGTGCGATGTGCTGGGCGCGCCCGATCTTGCGAAAGATCCGCGCTACGGCGCCAACAGCAAGCGCGTGCTTAACCGCGTCGCGCTGGAATCCACGCTGCAGGACTTTATCGGCCAGCATCAAGTAACCGATCTGGTGCAGGCGCTCACCTCGCGCGGCGTGCCGTCCGGCCCGGTGAACAGCTTGGATCAGACGTTCAACGATCCGTTCGTGGAAGCGCGCGGTGTTGTGCATCGCTTCACCCGCGAAGACGGCGCACCGATCCCCTCGGTGGCGTTCGCGGGCAAGCTGAGTGAGACGCCGGCGCGCTTTGTGCGCCCGCCGCCGCGTCTGGGCGAACATACCGGCGCGGGGCTCGCCGATTGGCTGGGCTTGACCGAGGCCGATCTTGCCGCGCTGGCGGGCGCAGGCGCCATCGCAGGCAAGATAGCGCCCTAGCGGTTGCGTCTCCACAAAAGTGCACTAAAGTGCAAATATGCGACCTGGGGTTCGGCCTCGGGGCGCAGGGAGGAACAATAATGGCCGATTCAGCTGCTGATCCTGTTTTCATCGAGTACGAAACCCGCGGCGCCGTCGCCTGGGTTTGGCTCAATCGGCCGAGCTCCAGCAACGCGCAGAATTATCGCTTGCTCGATCAGCTCGACGCCGCCTTTCGCCGCGCGACCGATGATGATGCGGTGCGCGTTGTCGTGCTCGCCGCGCGTGGCAAGCATTTCTCCGCCGGGCATGACATGGGCACGCCGGAAAAGGATTCGCACCTGCCGCGCGCGCGGTCGCTGCTGTGGGATGATCCGCTCACCAAGGAGGGTGCGGAAAAGCAATATACGGTGGAGCAGGATGTGTATCTTGGCCTCTGCCGCCGCTGGGCGGAGATGAACAAGCCCTCGATCGCCATGGTGCAGGGCGCGTGTGTTGCGGGCGGGCTGATGCTGGCGATGGTGTGCGATATGATTGTCGCGTCCGATGACGCCTTCTTCCAGGATCCGGTGGTGCGCATGGGCGTGCCTGGCGTGGAATACACCGCCCATCTTTGGGAGCTGCCTACGCGTATCGCGCGCGAATTCCTCTATCTCGGCCAGCGTTTCTCGGCGCAGCGTTTCTATGATTTCGGCGTGATCAATCGCGTCGTGCCGCGCGATAAGCTGGAAGAAGAAACCGCCGCCATCGCCGATGAAATCGCCACGCGCCCGCGCTTTGGCCTGACGCTGACCAAGCAAGCGATGAATTTCATTGAGAACCTGCAAGGCAAACGCGCCTCGATGGATGCGATCTTCCACATGCACCATTTGGCGCATGCGCATAACCAGCTCACCACCGGCAATCTCGTTGGCGGCATGGGCGCCAAGGACATGGCCAAGGCCAACAAAAAAGCTGCAGGCGAAGGCTGAGCGGGAGGCGGCGCGTGCGTCAAGGACCGCTCTCGGGCCTAAAGATCATTGAGTTCGGCGGCATTGGGCCGGGGCCGTTCTGCGGCATGCTTCTCTCTGATCTTGGCGCTGATGTCATCCGCATTGATCGTGCGCGCGCGAGCCAGCCCTCAAACGTCACTGATCGCGGGCGCCGCTCTGTGGCGCTTGATCTCAAATCGCCGGAAGCGATTGAGATTTGCCTTGGCCTGATCGAGAAGGCCGATGCGCTGTTTGAAGGCTTCCGCCCTGGCGTCATGGAGCGCCTGGGGCTTGGCCCCGATATTGCGCTCGCGCGCAACCCCAAGCTGATCTACGGCCGGCTCACCGGCTGGGGCCAGACGGGGCCGCTCGCGCATGCGGCGGGGCATGACATCAATTATATCGCGCTCTCAGGCGCGCTGCACGCGATTGGGCCAAAGGGCAAGCCTGCGCCGCCGCTGAATGTCGTTGGCGATTTTGGCGGCGGCTCGCTCTACATGGCGCTTGGCTTGCTCGCCGGCGTGATCCATGCGCGTGAGACAGGCGAGGGCCAAGTGGTCGATTGCGCGGTGGCCGAGGGCGCGGCCTCGCTCATGGCGCTGTTTTACAGCTTCATCGCGCAAGGCTATTGGCGCGACGAGCGCGAGGCCAACATCATTGATGGCGCCGCCCCGTTTTACGATACCTATCAGTGCGCCGATGGCGGCTGGATTTCGCTTGGCCCGATTGAGCCGCAATTTTACGCGCTCTTGCTGGAAAAGACGGGGATCGACGATCCGATTTTCCAAAACCAGCGCGATCGCGAGCTCTGGCCGGCGCAGAAAGAAAAGTTCGCCGTCATTTTCGCGCAGCGTACGCGCGATGAGTGGTGCGCGTTGCTTGAAGGCACGGATGCATGTTTCGCCCCGGTGCTGAATCTGAAAGAGGCGCCGCAGCACCCGCACAATCGCGCGCGCGAAGCCTTTATCGAATTGGATGGCATCACCCAACCTGCGCCCACGCCGCGCTTTTCGCGTACGCCCGGCGCCGTGCAGGGGCCGCCGCCCGCGTTGGGCGCACATACGCTTGAGGCGCTCGCCGATTGGGGCGTGGACGCCGGTTCGCTAAAGTCCCCCTGAAACGAGGGGCGCATGCTAAATATTGCACCGTAGTGCGTAATTGGCTACATCGGTGCAAAGGGAAGGAAAAACATGCCGGGACCGCTCGAAGGGCTTGTTGTCGTCGATATTTCGCAGGTCATGCCTGGCGCCATCGCCGGCATGCTGCTGGCTGATCACGGCGCGGACGTGTTGAAGGTGGAGCCGCCAGGCGGGGCGTTCTACGCGCACGATCTTTCCCGCAAAGCCTGGGATCGCGGCAAGCAGAGCGTTGAGCTTGATCTCGACGACGAAGGCGATCGGCAGAAAATTCTCCGCCTCATCGATGGCGCCGATGTTCTGTTGCATTCATTAGAGGCCGCTGACGCGGCGCGTCTTGGCCTTGATGAGCCAAGCCTTTCCAAGCGCAATCCCGATCTCATCATCGGCGCACTCGTGGCTTATGGCGATGACACCCCATTTGCGGGCCGCCCCTATGGTGAATCGCTCGCTGCGGCGCTGCTTGGCACGATGGCGGAGAAGGCGAGCTCCTTCCGGCCGGGGCCGATGTATCTCGGCCATCCCGCTTTGCACTACGGGCAGGCGTTTCTTGCCGTGATCAATGTGCTCTCCGCTCTGCGCGCGCGGCGTACGAACGGGAAGGGGCAATATACCGAGGCCTCTTTACTCGATGCGATGCTGGCGCAGTCGCCGATGAACAATTGGTGGCAAGAAGACGGCATCTCCTACATCAAGAAGGGCGACGCTGGCGCGGTGGATCGCTTTGGCCGCGTTCGGCTGGTGACTGCGATGTTCGAGTGCGCGGACGGCTTGTTCTTGCAGATGCACACCGGCGGGCCGGGCGCGTTTAAGCGCACCATGGATATCCTCGGGCTTGGCCATCGGATTCAGGAAGTTAAAGGCCCGGAGATGGCCACGCCTTTGACGGACGATGAATATCAAGCCGCGCGCGTGGATATTTTCGACTCGTTCAAAGCCAAGCCGCGCAATGAATGGATACGGCTGTTTCACGAAGCCGATGTCGCCGCGCTTCCGGTGCTTGAGCCAGCGGAAATTTTGCTCGACGATCAGGTCGAATTTGTCGGTCAACGCATAACCCTGCCAGACCCCGACTTTGGCGAAATCCACCAAGCAGCGCCCGCTGTGCATTTTGCGCGATCGATGCCGGCGACGCCCGCGCCTGCGCCCGCGATCGGCGCGCATAACGGGCTGCTTGATGATCTCATGGCGCGCAAGCGCGCCGCGCGCGCAGCGGCGACGGGGGCGGTGAAGCATCCGCTTGCCGGCCTGCGCGTGCTGGATTTCAGCTCGTTCTTCGCCTGCGGCTTTGCCGGGCGGCTGATGTCTGACCTCGGCGCGGACGTGATCAAGGTGGAAACGCCTGATGGCGATCAGATGCGCCCGCTGCCGGACGTGTTTGACGCCGCCCAACGCGGCAAGCGCGATATCGTGCTTGATCTGAAAAAACCTGAAGCGCTTGAGATCGCCAAGAAGCTTGTCTCGACCGCCGATGTGATGATGCACAATCTGCGCCCCGGCAAAGCCGACAAGCTCGGCATCGGCTACACGGCGATGGCGGCTCTCAAATCGGATCTTATCTACGCCTATCTGCCGGGCTACGGCTCGCGCGGGCCGAAATCGCTGCTGAAATCCTTCGCGCCGCTGGTGAGCGGCTGGACAGGGCTGCTTTACGAAGGCGGCGGCGCGGGCAATCCGCCCACGCGCTCGGTGTTTGGCAATGAGGACTATAATAACGGCTTCCTCGGCGCCGTAGCGGTGCTGATGGCGATCGAACGCCGCGCCGCCACCGGTGAAGGCGATTATGTCGAATGCCCGCAATTGCATTCGAGCCTGTTCACCACGGCTGAGCATTTTCTCGATAAGAACAAGCAGGTGGTCTACGGCTTCCGCCTCGACAAAGCGCAAACCGGCTTTAACGCGCTTGACCGCATCTATCGCACCAATGATGGCTGGGTTTGCATTTGCTGCCGCGAAGATGGCCGCTTCGCCGCGCTGGCGCGCGCCATCGGCCAACCGGGCCTTGTTGAAGATAAGCGCTTTGCCAATGCCCAAGCGCGCGCCGCCAACGATGCGGCGCTCCAAGAAGCGATCACGCCGTTCTTTACGGAGCACAGCTCCGCCGACGCCTTCGCTGCGCTGGATGCGGCTGGCGCGGCGGCGGAGATCGTGCGCGAAACCACTTGGCCCGATAAAGTGCTCTGGGAGGATTGGGCGCTCAACACCGATCGTGTGCTTGAGCACAAAAATTCCATGTACGGGCATATCCGTGAGCTCGGCCTATTCAACCGCCTCACCGAGACGCCGGGCGTGCGCAAGGGCCCTGCGCCGCGCTTGGGCGAGCATACGCGCGAGATCCTGGGCGAACTCGGCTATGGCGGCGCCGACATCGAAGCCTTCCTTGGCAAACGCATCGCGCTGCAATGGGATGGCGCAAGCGGCGGCAAGTCCAGCGTGTCAGCCTAGCGCGGAGCGATAGAGCCCGCACGAGCGCGCGCCAGACAGTCTTGCCGCCAGCGCCCGCCGCGCGCGGCATAGCCGATGTTCTTAATCGCGAGCTCCGGGCGAGCAATCGCTCTTGCACTACGCGCAGCGAATATGCCGCGCGGGCCATTCACGGTATTGCGAAAACGGCCTTTACGGCTGGCGGAGAGGGAGGGATTCGAACCCTCGGTGGGCTTGCACCCACTTTAGTTTTCGAGACTAACGCCTTCAGCCACTCGGCCACCTCTCCGTTGCGCCTGATCTCCGCTGCGCGAGGCCGGAGCCTGCGTAAGGAGGCGGCGCCGGCGCGGGCGCTCGCTGACATTTCGACCAGGCCGCCGGGGCGGCAAGATCACGGACGCTGGCGTTTGCGCCCGGCTCCCGGTGAAGGGAGGGCACGCTTTAGGGCAAGCTTGGCCGCGGATCAATTCGCTGATTGCGCCCAAATGCGCATTGGCCTTGCCGGGCGGGGCGCGCTGGCGCATCAGGCGGCATGGGCCCGCCGCCAAGACCGCCAAAACCGCTGCCGAACTTTGTCCAGGTGTGCGGCCCCTGCAGCGAAAAGCTGGGTCGGGCCGGTTTTGGTCCAGCTGGCGAGATGGCGCTGATTGAGGTGCTGCGGCGCGAGCTCGGCCTCGAAGCGGCGGGTGTGGAAGTGCGTGAGGGCGCGTGCATGCACCGCTGCCCCTGGCGCGCGGTGACGGTGCTGCGCGGCGGCCGCCCGGCGAAGGTGTCCTTGGTAAGCGCGGGCGCGTCGAGCGCCGAGGTGGCGGCGCTGCTGCGCCTGCCGGCACCGGTGGAGGGGGTGTGAGGGGCTTGCGCCGTGAGGGGCGCGTGCGCACCTCAGGCGGATGAAAAGCGCACGCAGCCAGTGGGGCGAGGTGGTCCTGATTTGCCGCAAATGCTCGAAAAAGCTGGGCGGCGGCTTTGGCTCCGATGGCGATAAGAGCTTAGCCAAGGTGTTGCGTAAGCGGCTGCGGTTGGCCAAGGGCCGGCGCGCGCGTGTGGGCGTGGTTGAGGTCGATTGCCTCAAGCTCTGCCCCAAGGATGCGGTCACGGTGGTGCTGGGCCGCGAACCGGGGGTGATGCGCGTGGTGCGTAGGAAAACGCCGGCTAAAGCCGTGGTGGCGGCGCTGGGGCTAGAGGATTATGAGCAGGGAAAAGGATCCAGTGCGGCCGAAGGGGAGGATGCCAAAGCTCCCCACCGGGGCGGTATTTAAGGCGCACGCCGATTTTACCGGGCCCGAGCCGCTCCGACGCTGAGATCAGCGCTAATTTTGACTCGGAGGCGCATTGACGCCTGAGGGGGCTTGGCTCTATATCCCCGCTCCCCGCCCGGGCGAGCTGCGTCCGGGCGCGCATTTTATTTTGGGCCAGAACCCCATCGGGGCGGCCCCGCAGGCAGGTTG
>DAORMO010000010.1:1415-2683 GCA_035440585.1 Terricaulis sp. | reverse complement strand
GCGGCAAGCAATACCGGTTGGCCAAGGACGATGTGATCGTCGTGGAAAAGCTCGAAGGCGAAGCCGGCGGCAAGATCACGTTCTCGGACGTGCTGATGACGGGCGACGGCAAGGACGTGAAGCTCGGCTCCGCGCTCGCGGGCCTCACCGTCACCGGTGAGCTGATCGAGACCAAGAAGGGCGATAAGGTCACGGTGTTCAAGAAGCGCCGTCGCAACACCTATCGCCGCAAGGCCGGCCATCGTCAGGCCGAAAGCCACATCAAAATCACCGCGATCGGTTAAGGATTAAGAGGGCGTCATGGCGCACAAAAAAGCAGGCGGCAGCTCTCGCAACGGTCGCGACTCGCCGGGTCAGCGTCTGGGCGTGAAGCGTTTTGGCGGCCAATCCGTCAATGGCGGCGAGATTCTCGTGCGCCAGCGCGGCACCAAATTCCATCCCGGCACCAACGTCGGCATCGGCCGCGATCACACGCTCTTTGCTCTTTGTCAGGGCAAAGTGGCGTTCGCGACCAAACGCGACGGCAAAACCTTCGTATCCATTGCACCGCTCGCAGTGGCTGCGGAATAGGCGAAACGGGACACTGAATTTCCGGATCGCCTGATGAACAGGGCGATCCGGATCCCGAGATAAAGCGTGGGGCGCCCGGATCACGGCGTCCCATTTTTTATGCCCCGCGCGAAACCAGAGCCGAAGGAGGCTCGTTATGCGGGACGTGATCGAGATCCAAACAGAACGGTTGAAGCTGCGGGCGCTGTCCATAAAGGACGCGCCGGCCATCGCGCGCTATGCGGGCGATGAGGGCGTTGCGCGCATGATTTCGCATGCGCCGACGCCTTATCTCACCTGCGCCGCCGAAGGATGGATCATGACGCTGCGCGCGCGTGCGCCGCTGGCGGAGGATTTTGTGTTCGCGCTCGACCGCGAGGGCGAGGGGCTGATCGGCGTGATCGGCGCCAATAAGCGCCGCGCTGGCGATGGGTTTGAGATCGGCTATTGGGTGGGCCGCCCGTTTTGGGGGCAGGGCTACGCCACCGAAGGCTTGCGCGGGCTGCTCACCGAGGCGCGCCGGCTTGGCCCGCTTCACGCCGGCCATTTCGCCGACAATCCAGCCTCTGGCCGCGTGCTGCAAAAGGGCGGCTTTGCCTATACCGGCGAGACTGAGGAGGCCTTCTCAATGGGCCGCGGCGCGCGCGGGCTCGTCAAACGCATGCGCTTTGCGCCGGAGCGGCGCGATGTGGGCCTCGGCGTGCGCGCGGCGGCGGCGG
>DAORMO010000010.1:0-1399 GCA_035440585.1 Terricaulis sp. | reverse complement strand
GTGTTGCGGGTTTTGCGCCAAGCTTAAACCCGCAACACCGCTAGAAGCGGTCGATCAATGCGCGAAATGGCCCCCAGAACGCATCGAACATCCGGCCAATATCCTCAAGCGTGACTTGGTAGGCGTAGAAGATGACGTATCCGATGATGAACAGCACCGGCATCGCGCGCTCGAACGAGAACCATTTCATGAGGCCTTTGCGCGGCAGGCCGCCCCATTCGCGCTGCAGCGCGTCGATCCGAAGCTCGCGTTCGACCTCGTAGATGATCTCGTACTTCGTGGCCAACATGCCGGTGTAATACGCGTTAGAGAGGCGCCAGATGATGCAGGTGAGGATCAGCGCAACGCAGCACCAGCCCAGCAAGGCTGGCGGCAGCGATGCATCGCCTTTGGAAAGAAAGCCCAGCGCGCCAACGCCCGCGAGGTTCATGGTCATGAACACGTTGGAGAGATCGCGCCGGGCGCGCCGCGCCTCGCGCACCTCCTCCACCAGCAGCTTGTACAAATCGAATGTGAATTCAGCCATGGCCCACCCCCTCGGCGCAGCCATGCTAGCGCGCCGGCGCAGGGCTGTCTCCAGCTCTTGCGCCTTGGAAACAACGGGAAAACGGCCTATCTGGGCGCTGGCTGGCGCCCCTGGGATTGCGTCAGCGGAGGTGATTTGAAAATGGGTTTGCGCGTAGCCGTCGTGGGCGCCACGGGAAATGTGGGCCGCGAGATGCTCGAAATTTTGCACGAACGGCTGTTTCCGGCCGATGAGGTGATCGCCATCGCTTCGCGCCGGTCTGTCGGGGTTGAGGTGAGCTATGGCGAGAAAACCCTCAAATGCAAAGACCTTGAAACCTTCGATTTCTCCACCGTCGATCTCGTGCTCATGAGCGCGGGCGGGAGTGTCTCGAAAGAATGGTCCCCCAAGATCGGCAAGACGGGCGCTGTGGTGATCGACAATTCGAGCGCCTGGCGCATGGACCCGCGCGTGCCGCTGATCGTGCCGGAAGTGAACCCGGATGCGGTCGAGGGCTACGACAAGCTCAATATCATCGCCAATCCGAACTGCTCCACCGCGCAGCTCGTCGTTGCGCTGAAGCCGCTGCATGATCGCGCCAAGATCAAGCGCGTCGTCGTTGCGACGTATCAATCGGTCTCCGGCGCTGGCCGCGAAGCGATGGATGAGCTCTGGAACCAAACCAAGAAGCTCTATGTCGGCGATGAGATCGTGCCGGAGGAATTCCCGAAGCAGATCGCGTTCAACGTGATCCCGCACGGCGGCGACTTTATGGATGACGGCTACACCACCGAAGAGTGGAAGATGGAAGTTGAGACCAAGAAAATTCTCGATCCGAAGATCAAGCTGACCGCGACGTCAGTGCGCGTGCCGGTGTTTGTGGGCCATTCGGAA
>DAORMO010000009.1:31333-32864 GCA_035440585.1 Terricaulis sp. | reverse complement strand
CACGCGGCGGCTCATTCGTGGGCATCTTATCAAAGCCCTCAATGCGCGCGACCTCTTCAACCAGATCAGCGCCGCCTTCCACATCGCGCCGCCACGTCGGCGGCTGCACGATGATGCGCTTTGAGCTTTGCCCTTCGGCGCTGGTTTCAAAGCCGAGATCTTTCAGCACCGCGCGCACGCGCGTGGGCTTCACATCAATGCCGGCAAGCGCGCGCACGCGATCGGGATCGAACGTGATCGGCGGCGGCCCAGGCTCTTGGCCGGCGACGGTGACATCGCCAGCTTCGCCGCCACAGAGTTCTTGAATAAGCCGCGTCGCCAACTCCAGGCCCGGCAGCACGAAGCCGGTATCGACCCCGCGCGCGAAGCGATATTGCGCGTCGGAATTGATGCCGGTGGCGCGGCCTGTGGCGTGGATCAAGGTCGGATCAAAATAGGCGCTTTCGAGCAGCACATCGGTGGTGGCTTCAGATGAGCCGCTTTCCTCGCCGCCGATCACGCCGCCAAGGCCGAGCACTTTTTCATCATCCGCGATCACGCACATGGCGGGCGTGACGTTGTATACCGCGCCATCGAGCGCCTTGAAGCTTTCGCCTTCGCGGCCCATGCGGGCGCGGATCGCGCCTTTTACTTTGCTGGCGTCATACACGTGCAGCGGGCGCGCGCGATCGAGCGAGATGAGATTGGTGATGTCCACCAGCGCGTTGCGGGGGCGCAGGCCCACAGCGCGCAGGCGCTGCTGCAGCCAATCGGGCGACGGCCCGTTCTTCACGCCGCGAATGAGGCGCGCAGCGAACATCGGGCACGCTTCGGTGTTTTCGGTTTCCACCAGCGGCGCTGCGCCCCGGCCCGGGATCGGCATGATCGGCTTGGTGATCAGCTTGCCGATTCCGGCGGCGGCGAGATCGCGCGCGATGCCGTAAACACCAAGCCAATCGGGACGATTGGGCGTGACCTCGATATCAATCACCGGATCGTTGAGGCCAAGCGCTTCGGCCACTGGCGTGCCGACCTTCAGGTTCGGATCAAGCTCAAGGATGCCGTCGCTCTCCTCGCCCAACTCAAGCTCCGCGCCTGAGCAGAGCATGCCGTTGGAGACAACGCCCCGCACAGGGCGCGCTTCGAGCGTCACATCGAGCCCCGGCACATACGTGCCGATCGGCGCGAACGCCGTGACGAGCCCTGCACGCGCGTTCGGCGCGCCGCAGACGATTTCGAGATCGCCCAAGGCGGTTTCGACTTGGCAGACTTGCAGCTTATCGGCGTTCGGATGCTTGGCCGCGCTTTTGATGCGCGCGACGGTGAAGGCCGCAAGCTTGGCGCCTGCGTCTTCCACGCCTTCGACCTCAAGCCCCGTCATCGTCATGCGCTCGACGATCTCGTCGAGTGTTGCATCAGTGGCGAGATGCTCTTTGAGCCAGGAGAGCGTGAATTTCATTGGAGCAAGCCTTGGTATCCTCCCCCGCAAGCGGGGGAGGTGGATCGCGGCGCAGCCGCGAGACGGAGGGGGGCGTGAGACGTTGCGCCAACG
>DAORMO010000009.1:28825-31290 GCA_035440585.1 Terricaulis sp. | reverse complement strand
AGATGAATGGTGCGACCGCATCACCCAATCCCCTGCGCCAAGCCCGGCAGCAGATACGGGCTAAAGCCATAATGCTTCAGCCAGCGCGTATCGGCGTCGAAGAAGGCGCGCAGGTCGTTCATGCCGTATTTCAGCATGGCGAGGCGATCGATGCCCATGCCGAAGGCGTAGCCTTGGTATTTCTCCGGATCGATGCCGCAATTGCGCAGCACGTTCGGATGCACCATGCCGCTGCCGAGGATTTCGAGCCAATCATCGCCGGCGCCGATCTTGATCTGCCCGCCGCTGCGATCGCAGCCGACATCGACCTCGGCTGATGGTTCGGTGAACGGGAAGTGGTGCGGGCGGAAGCGGAGCTTCACATCATCCACTTCAAAGAAGGCTTTGATCGCCGCGATCAGCACGCCTTTGAGATCGGCCATGCTGGTGGTTTCATCAATCACCAGGCCTTCGATCTGGTGAAACATCGGCGTGTGCGTGGCGTCGCTGTCTTTGCGGAAGGTGCGGCCCATGCACACCATGCGGATCGGCGGCTTTTGCTTCAGCATGGTGCGCACCTGCACGGGGCTCGTGTGCGTGCGCAGCACCTTGCGGGCGCCGCCCTCGTCCGTCGCGTTCATGAAGAACGTGTCGTGGGTTTCGCGCGCGGGATGCTTGGGCGGGAAATTCAGCGCGGTGAAATTGTTGAAATCAGTTTCGATGTCCGGGCCTTCTTCGACCGAGAAACCCATCTCGCCGAAAATGCGCGCCAGCTCTTCCATCACCTGAGACACAGGATGGATCGCGCCCACGCGCGGCTTCACCGGCGGCAGCGTCACGTCCACCGCTTCGGCTTTCAGCTGCGCTTCAAGCGCCGCTTCCGCGAACGCGGCCTTTTTGGTGATGATCGCTTCGGTGACCTTATCCTTGAGGCCATTGAGCTTGGGGCCGAACGCCTTGCGCTCCTCCGGGCTCATGCTCCCAAGGTTCTTCATCAGGCCCGAGATCGAGCCCTGCTTGCCCAGCGCCTCAACGCGCAGCGCCTCAAGCGCGGGGTCATCGCCGGCGGCTTCAACGCGGGCGAGCACATCGGCTTCGAGTGTTTCGAGATTGGTGGTCATTGCGCCGCCCCTTTGCTCCCCCGTTCACGGGGGAGCTGTCAGACCGCGAAGCGGGCTGACTGAGGGGGGCCGATGCGCCGCCATGCTTGCAAGCAATGGCGCAGCGCCGCCCCTCCGGCCGCTTCGCGGCCACCTCCCCCGCATGCGGGGGAGGAAACCACGGAAGTGCTTACTTCAGCGCGCCTTGCGCCTGAGCGATCAGGCCTTTGAACGCTTCGGGCTGGTTCATGGCGATATCGGCCATCACTTTGCGATCGAGCGCGATACCGGCTTTCGCCAGCCCGCTGATAAATCGCGAGTACGTGAGGCCTTCTTCGCGGACAGCCGCGTTGATGCGCTGAATCCAGAGCGCGCGGAACGTGCGCTTCTTGGCTTTGCGATCGCGATAGGCGTAGAGCCCGGCCTTCTCCACCGCGGCGTTCGCCGTGCGGAACGTGGACGAGCGACGGCCATAATAGCCCTTCGCCTTCTTCAGAACTTTCTTGTGACGGGCGTGCGCCGTCACGCCACCTTTAACGCGTGCCATTGCTTACTTCTCCGTCAATCGAGGCCATAGGGGGCCCAAGCCTTGACGCGCTTTGCATCGGGCTCGGCCAGCACGGATGTGCCGCGGTTTTGACGGATGTATTTGCCCTTGTGGCTGATCAGGCGGTGGCGCTTGCCGGCGGGGCCGACCTTCACCTTGCCCGAAGCCGTGAGCTTGAAGCGCTTTTTCACGCCGCTCTTGGTCTTCATCTTCGGCATTTTGTCCTCCAGTGGGATCGAAACGCGCCCGAAAGCACGCAAAAAGGGCCGCCACGGCATGCCGTTTCGCCGGGCCACCCAGAAGAGGCGCGCGTGTAGCACAGGCCCCCGGCCAGGGGCAATGGGGAGATAGGGTTCGCCGGCATTCCGCCGATTGGCTGGAGTATGTCTGGCCCCTCAAAAGGGCGAGCCACGCGCTCCCAGCAGGCATCGGCGGCGTGTTTGGCCTACGTGGGGCCGGCGACACGAACAGGCAGGAGCGAGCGCGTGGCGTAACCGCTGACCGTGAGCGTCCGCCTCGATTGCGGAAGATTTAGGGCGGATCGGCGCTGGCGAGCCCCGGCCCGCCCGGCTAGGTTAATGGCTGGAGAGCCCCATGCGCACGCCGAAGAATCTCGACGAAGCCAAAGCCATCGTCCGCGACGAGAAAAACAAGGTTTCCGCCTCGCTGAGCAAGATGATCGGCTCGCGCTGGCTCTTGGCGGTCCTCGCCACTTTCGCCATCGCCTTCGCCAGCCACCTCGCCTACGCGCCCTCCCGGCTGCCGCCCGTGGGGGGCTTGAGCCTCGCAGCGGCGGGCTTGCCGCCGGGACTCGATTTCGGCTTCGCCGGCCAGCAAGC
>DAORMO010000009.1:27220-28672 GCA_035440585.1 Terricaulis sp. | reverse complement strand
CATGACGCTGCGCCGGCGCGAAACACGCGGCTAAAGCGGCTCCCCTTGGACCGCCGGCGTCCCCGCCGGCAGCGCTTCATCCGTTTGCCTTGTGCTTGAAGGAAAGGGCTTTGCCGGCGAGACGCCGGCGGTCCAAGCAATCAGGGCACGGCGTAAAACGGATTGGGCATCAGGAAGGTGCGCTCTGCGTGCCCGCCTTCGAGATCATTGGGCTGATCGCCGAGATTGGCGATGATGGTGTAGCCTTGCGCCTCAATCGCGGCGCGGGCGGCGGCTTTGTATTGCGCCGTCGGCTGGCGCGGCCCCGGCGCGCGCAGCGTGAGTGAGCCAAACTCAGTGTAGCCAGCTTCGCGCAGATTGCGCTCGGTGCCCTCGCGCTGGGCTTCATGGCGGCCGGTGATGAAAAACACCGTGACGCCCGCCGCGCGCGCGGCCTGATAAAGCGCAAGCGCCGGCGCGATCGCTTCGGCGCGGCCGCTATTTTCCCAGGCCACCGCCCCGCACGGCCCGCGCGGCAGCGTCTCGCACGGCCCATCGGTGAAATAGCCGAAATCATTGGCGCGCATTTGCGGCCAATTTGACAGCGCGGTTTCATCAATATCGAGCACGATGGCGGGCCGTTCGACTTGCGGCGCGCGCAGGGCGATCCAAGCGCTCGCTTCCTCCGCCACCGCCGCGAACGCGCGCTCATACGCGCCGCTTTCGTAGAACACGACGAGCTCACGCTTGAGCAGGCCAAGATTGGCGGGAACCGCACTCTGCTGCGCAGGCGTGGTGGTGGCGCACGCGGCAAGCGCGAAGGCGGCGATGAGGAAAGCGCGTTTGATCATGGCGCATGCTTGTGCCGCGACCGCGCGCGGGGTGTCAAATCGGGTGCGGCGCGACGGTTTCGTGCTATAAAAGCGCCATGGCCGATGGCGCGCTCACCATTTCGCTCGACGGCCCGCTGGCGGAGGAGATCCGCGCGGCGGCGAAGGCGCGCGGCCAAACTCCGGAAGATTACGTCCGCACGGCCTTGGCAGAGGGCCTGGCGGCGCCCGATGATTATGACGACCTGAGCTGGGAAGCCGACCAGCGCCGGCTGGAAGAGCCGGGGGAGAATATCCCGCTTGATGAAGCGTTCGACCGCTTCGAGGCCAATATCGCGGAGCTACGCGCTCAGAAAAACAGATGAGCCGCACAGTCGAGTTACGCCCGGCCGCGCAACGCGACCTTGGCCGACTTGAAACTTTTGTCGCACAAATGGACGAGCGCGCCGGCACAAAGCGAGCAAAAGCGTTGCGCGAAGCCTTGCGAAAACTTGGAGCGCACCCCTTCGTTGGGCGCCCTGGCGCTAAGCCGAACACGCGCGAACACACAGTGAAATTCGGCCGATCAAGCTATCTCATCCGCTATCAAGTCACCGATGATGCGGTGATCATCGTGCGCATCTGGCATGGGCGGGAGAACCGG
>DAORMO010000009.1:20715-27172 GCA_035440585.1 Terricaulis sp. | reverse complement strand
GTTCGGTTTCGGGCCATTGCGCCCAGGCGCCGGGCGATGCGACTGCGAACAGAACCGTGCCGCGCGGCGTCTCTAGCGTCTCGCCCAAAGTCAGCTCGCGCACCGCGCCGGCTGCCTCCGCACGCACGCGCAAACGCCCCGCCCACACGCATTGCACGTTGGCGGGGCAGCGGCTGTCTTCGATCACCTCAAGCGGTCGGATGCTGAGCCCATCGCCGAGATCGGCAACTTGCCCGATCCCAGCCGCGACAACGCCCGGCGCAGCGAGCTCACGCTCCAACGCGTCAAGATCTGCGCGAATGCTTTGCGCGAGCGCAGATGCACCGGTGTCGGGCGCAGGCGCTGTAGCGCATGCGGCAAGCATCAAGGCCGCCAAGAAAAATACCCGCATGGCCCCACCCCAACGCCTTCTCACGCAAACCCAGCTTAGCGCCGTGTCTCCCAAGATGACAGGCCCGCATGGCTGTCTTAAGCTCCCCGCCTCAACCAGGCGCGGGGGCGATGGCGGACGTTTTTCTTTCCTATAAGCGCGAGGATCAGCAGATCGCGCGCGACGTGGCCGCCGATCTGGAGGCCGAAGGTTATTCCGTCTTTTTCGATGTGCGCATCGAGGTGGGCGATAGCTGGGACGCGACCATCGAGCGCGAACTGAACGCGGCGAAGGCGGCGGTGGTGCTCTGGAGCGCGAAATCGCGCGAGAGCAAATGGGTGCGCCGCGAAGCACGCGAGGCAATGGCGCGCGGAATCTTATGCCCGGCGATGATCAGCCGCTGCAAAATCCCGCTCGAATTTTCTGACGTGCAAACAGCGGATTTGATCGGCCGCCGCGCGGGCGACCGTGCGCACGCCGAATGGCGACGGCTGTGCGACGGGGTTGGGCGGTGTGTGGGAAGGAAAGCGCGCGGGGTGGAGGCCGCAAAGCCGATGGCGCCCACCAAGCCCGAAACGCCAAAGCCGGCCTCGCCTCCGCATTCAGAACGCAGGGAAACAGCCGCCGCAACACCCTCGCGCCGCGCGCTGGCGATCGGCGGCGCCGCTGTGCTCGGCGCGGTCGCAATCGGCGGCGGCTACTATGGCTGGACGCGCGTGCAAGCCGATGGCGTGGCGCGCGCGTGGGAAGAAGCGCGTGCGGCGGGGACGCGACGGGCGGTGCGTGCGTTTTTGCGCGCACATCCCGATGCGCCTCAGGCGGGGGAAGCGCGGGCGACGCTAGCAAGCCTGCCGCTGGCGGTGCGCGAAGCCGCAGTGCTGCGGGGACATGAAAGCGAAGTGCTGAGCGCCGAGTTTAGTCCCGATGGGAAACGGTTCGTTACCTCGTCCAATGACCAAACAGCCCGCGTGTGGGATGCTAGCACCCTGCAAGAGGTAGCGGTACTCCGCCGAGAGCAAGTGGGCGCGCGCCTTTCGATATGGAACGCCACGTTCAGCCCGGACAGCACGCAAGTGGCCACGGCGGACATTTCAGCGCGCATCTGGGATGCTACGACCGGACGAGGAATCGCTGATCTTTATGTGAATGCGTTTGGAGTCCTGAGTGTCGCATTCGACGCATCCGGCACACACATTGCCACAGGATGCAACGACGGTGTCGTTCGACTCTGGGAAGCAATTCCGAGCACACCAAGTCGCTGGCGCACATTTGCCACACTACGCGGACACGAAAATTTCGTGCGCTGCGCTTCGTTCAACTCAGACGGGACGCGTGTTGTCAGTGCGTCCTACGATCACACAGCAAGAGTATGGGATGCCGTTTCGACTTCCAGGCAGCAGCTCGCTACGCTTAGCGGACACGAACATTACGTCGTGAGCGCCGCCTTCGATCGGGCGGGCGCGCGCATCGTTACCGCGTCGTGGGACACCACCGCCCGCGTGTGGGATGCATATTCCGCACACGAGTTGCTCGTTCTGCGTGGACATCTCGGCTATTTGTCGAGCGCCAAGTTTAGCCAGGATGGCCTACGCATTGTCACTGCAGGCGACCAAACAGCGCGCGTGTGGGATTCGAGCTCCGGGCGCGAGATCGCGGCACTCACCGGACATCAAGGCGGAGTGAACAGCGCCGCGTTCAGCCCGGACGGGACCCGCATCATCACGGCCTCAGACGACCGCACCGCCCGCATCTGGACGATTGACGAACACGCATGAAGGCCCCGTCGCACGCTCCTGTTGACATGCGCCATCCTCTCCGCCCCGGGGCTCGCCGCCACGCGGCGCCCCCGGATCGACGGCGAAGCAACATCGCCACCCCACTTAGCGCGGCGCCATCACCATGACGACCTGACGGCCCTCAAAGCGCGGCTCGTGCTCGACTTTGGCGATGCCGTCGAGTTCGGTGCGCATGCGGTCGAGCAGGTCCATGCCGAGATTGGTGTGCTGCATTTCGCGGCCGCGGAAGCGCAGCGTGACCTTCACCTTATCGCCCTCTTCAAAGAAGCGATGGATGGCCTTCATCTTCACCTGATAATCGTGATCATCGATATTCGGGCGAACTTTGATTTCTTTCAGCTCGATCCGCTTGGCTTTCTTGCGGGTCTCGGCCTTTTTCTTCTGCTCCTCGAAGCGGAACTTGCCGTAATCGAGGATTTTGCAGACCGGCGGTTCCGAATTGGGGGCGACCTCAACGAGATCGAGCCCGGCCTCCCGCGCAGCGTCAAGCGCCGCCTGGATCGGCATCTCGCCTTGTTTTTCTCCTTCGGCATCGATGAGGAGAACGCGGGCGACGCCGCGGATCTCATCATTCACGCGCGGCCCATCCTTGGAGGGGGGCGGGGCGGCGTACGGACGTCTGGCTATCGGGCCATCTCCTGTTGCAATTGATAAAGCTTCGGTTCAAACGCGCGCGCCCACGCCCCTCGCGGGGCGCGGACTCGCCTTAGCTATATCGCGCGTGTGGGCGCTCGCATCAAGCCGTTGCGGCGTGTTGAAACACGCCGCAATTGCGCACCTGGCGCTCCACCTGCTCAACCGGCAGATCGGCGATCACGGCGGCGGTGAGGGTGATCACCCCGCCCCGCCCGCGCGGCGCCGCCTGATCGGGGCTCGAGAGCGAGGAGAGGAAGGCCAGGCAAGGCGCGCCGGCGGCGGCGGCCACATGCATCAGATCCACATCATCGCCCACCGCGAACACCGCCCGCTCCGCCAGAGCGGCGCATTGGAACAGGTCGGGCCGGGTGACGAGATTTTTGGCGCGCGGCTCTTCCTTGGCGATATAGGCGCCGACGGGGCGCTCCTCCGGCCCGCCCAGCACCACCGGGGTGACGCCATTGCGCGCCAGCCGTTTGGCCAGATCGAGATATTTCTCCTGCGGCCAGCGGCGATTGGGATCGAGATCCGACCCGCGCGGCAGCAGCAGCACATACCGCCCGCGTAGGCCGAAATAATCCGGCAGCATGCGCGGGGCGTCGCGCATCACCGGGCGCACCCAGGAAAGATCCGGCATCAGCGCGTCATTGGCGACAAGGCCAGCGGCGGCGAGCTGCGCGGCGTAGCGATCCAGCGGGTGCAGATCCTCCGCGCCCGAAAAGGCGTGGCTGGCGCCCGCCACCGGGCCGGACCAGCGCGGCGGCCAGGGGCGCAGGCCTTGGAAATAGTTCGCGGTGCGGTTCGAGCCTTCGAGATCGTAGATCACGTCATATTTGGCGGCGCGGATGCGGGCGATCAGTTTGGTGATCGCTTGCGGCTCCTTGGGTTTGCCGTCGGCCTCGACCTTATCGAAATACGGCGCCTTCTCGGCGAGGGCGCGATTGGTTTCGGTGGTGAGCAGCGTGATGTGCGCGCCGATATGGGCGTCGCGGATCGCGCGCGCGGCGGCGAGCGCCTGCACAAACGCCGTCACCCCGCCAAGCTGGATGACGAGCAGGCGTTTGGCGTCACTGGGTCCGCCCTGTGCGGATTCAGTTTTGCGCCAAGGAATCATCATTCCGCTCCTTCGCTGAGTCTATCACATCGCCCTGCGCTTGTGGCGTGCGCATTCCAGCCAGCACCTGCTGGTAAACAGCCAATGTGGCGGCTTGAAGAGTGGCGATTGCGTAATGCGCGCGCGCCCGCGCCATCCCCTTCGCGCCCATGGCCCGGCGCGCCTCTGGCCCGGCGTCAATCAGGCGCTCAAGCGCTGCGGCAAGCTCCTGGCTGGCATTGGCGGGAACCAGCAGGCCGGTTTCATTCTCCACAATTGTTTCCGTGAAACCGCCCAAACTGGAGGCGATCACCGGCACACCCATGGCTTGGGCCTCCACCGCCCCGCGCCCGAACGCCTCCGGCTCAATCACTGGAAACACCGCAATGTTGGACGCCGCCAGCGCCAGCGGCATGTCGCCCAGATGGCCGACGATAGAGGCGACCTCGCTGAGCCCCGCCACCGAGATCGCGCTTTTCATGCCGCTCTCATAAGCGCTGCGCCCCTGCGCATCGCCGGCGAAGATCACGCGCATGAGGCCAGGCCGGCGCTTGTTGAGCTCGGCCGCCGCTTCGATCATCACCATCTGGCCCTTCCAGCGAGTCAGCCGCGCCGGAACGATGACAACGCAGCGCGGATCGTTTGCGCCAAGCCCCCATGCGGCGCGCTGGGCTGCGATCGCTTCGGGGCTGAAGCGCGCGGGATCAAACACCGCAAGATCGGCCCCGCGCGGGATGGCGATCACGCGCTCGGGCTGAATATGGAACTGATGCACGACATGCTCGCGCGTGTATTCGGAATTGGCGATCACCGCCTCGCCGCGCGCCATGATCGAATTGTAAAAGCGCTTGGGCGCGGAGCGGGCGTTGTAGATGCCGTGAAACGTGGTGACGAAATGCGCGCCAGTGAGCTTGGCCGCGATCCACGCGCTCCACGCCGGCGCGCGCGAGCGCGCGTGCACGATGGCAATGCGCCGCTTGCGGATCACGCGCGCGAGCGCGAACGCGTTGGCGATGGCTTGCAGCGGATTTTTTGTGGCGAGCGGGAGTTTAATCAACTCGCCGCCGGCCGCCTTGAGGTCCGGCTCAAGGCGGCCGCCGGCGCTAGCGACCAAAGCGAGCCCCCCGGCGCGACTGATCGCATCCGCTATTTCAAGCGTGGTCCGCTCCACACCGCCAGCATTAAGCGCGGGAGTCACCTGCAGAACTCGGAGATTGTGACCTTCTTGCAATGCTGTTTCGCCGCCCGACCGCGCGTGTTTTCCACTAAGATTATGTTTAATAAGCTGTTTGCTTAAGAAACCACGCACGCTCGCAAAATGCGGGCCGAAACGCGTGTCGGAGAGAGCTACCTCATGAGCCAGGGCCAATTCGAGACGCTTGCGCATCGCGGGCTGAAGCTCGCGCTGCTGCGCCAAAATGGGATGGCGCCGACCTTCGTGTGGCTGGGCGGCTTCCGCTCGGACATGGCGGGCACGAAGGCTGAGGCGTTGGCGGCCTGGGCCGCCGCGCGCGGGCAAGCCTTTGTGCGCTTTGACTATTCCGGCCACGGCCAATCGGAGGGCCGATTTGAGGACCAGGTGCTGAGCGATTGGCTCGGCGATACGCTGGCGGTGCTCGCCAAGATCGAGGGGCCGCTGGTGCTGGTGGGCTCATCCATGGGCGGCTGGATCGCGCTTTTGGCGGCGCGGGCGCTGCCGGAGCGGGTGAAGGGCCTCTTGCTGATCGCGCCGGCGGCGGATTTCACCGAAAAACTGATGTGGCCGGCGCTAACGGCCGATGAGCAGGCCCGGCTGCTGGCCGAAGGCCGGCTCGAGCAGCCCAGCCAATATTCCGCCGATCCGAACGTGCTGACGCGCGCGCTGTTTGAGGATGGCGCGAAGCATCGGCTGATGGACGGGCCGATCGGCTTTGGCGGGCCGGTGCGCATCCTCCAGGGCGGCGCCGATCCGGACGTGCCGGAGGCGCACGTGCGGGCGCTGGCGGCGCTGATCGAGGCGCCGGCGCTGGATTTTGAGCTGATCGCGGATGGCGATCACCGGCTCTCACGCCCGCAAGATCTGCAAAAGCTGATCGCGGCGGCTGACCAGCTGGCCGATGCGCTCGCGCGCTGAGCGAACAGCTTGGCTTGCCGCGCGCTTGAGGCACGGATCGAAGCGCCTCCGGGGAGAACCTCTTTATGAACATCATCGCCGCCCTCGCTTTGCCCTTCGCGCTGATGCAAAGCGCCGCCGAGGTTGAAGGCAGCCGGTTCGAGCACTGCGTGGCGCAGATCGAGGCCGACGCCCCCGCCGCGTACGAAACCGCGATGAGCTGGGCCGCCGAAGGCCAATCGGTGAACGCCTATCGCTGCGCGGCGATGGCGCTGATCGATATGGAGCGATACCAGGAAGGCGCGCGCCGGCTTGAATCGCTCGCCCGCGCCATCAGCTCCAACAATAACGGCGTGCAGGCCGAGCTCTTCAGCCAAGCGGGCAACGCCTATCTGCTGGCGCGCCTGCCGGCGAATGCGCGCGCGGCGTTCAGCCAAGCCATGGCCGCGATCGGCAATGATCCGGCGCAA
>DAORMO010000009.1:20110-20704 GCA_035440585.1 Terricaulis sp. | reverse complement strand
GATCGATCGCGCCCGCGCTTACGCCATGGAAGCCGATTGGCGCCGCGCCGAGGAAGATCTCTCCACCGCGCTTGATCTCCGCGCCGATGACGCCACCGCCTTGCGCCTGCGCGCTGCGGCGCGGATGAACCAGCGCGCGTTCTCGCTGGCCGAGGCCGATGCGCTGGCGGCGACGCGGCTTGAGCCGGATAATGTCGATAATTTCCTGGTGCTCGGGCATGTGCGGGAAAGCATTCGCACCGGGGCGCCGGTGGAAACCCAATAGGCGCGGATTTTACGGCGCAGGCGGGATTTCAACCGGGGTGACGATGCTGCGCAGATCCCATTCGGGCCCGCGCACATTATCCACCTTCCAGCGATCATCTTCCCAGATGAGATCGTACGTCAGCTCACGCGCCTCGCCGCTATTGCTGAAACGCGCGCGCACGCTGGCGTGGCTGGCGGGCGTGACGCTTTCAGTTTCGGCGCTCACATCGCTCAATTGCCAATCCTGCGCATCGATCAAAGGATCGAAATCAAGGATCGGCGCTTCTTCTTCGATGACGCGCGTTTCAAGCCCTTCAAGCACGGCGCGCAAACTGTTTGACCAGGGCG
>DAORMO010000009.1:17845-20100 GCA_035440585.1 Terricaulis sp. | reverse complement strand
CAAGCGGCCGCGGGGCCGCTTCCGCATCGAGATACGCATCATAAATGGCGCGCACCACGGGCGCGGGATCGGGCATGGCGCGCGCGGCCTCAGCCGGCGCCTCTTCGTTGCGCGCGCCGCACGCGCTAAGCGCCAAGGCCGGAGCCAGCGCCAAAGCCAGGATCATCACGCGCATGAGGCCGCCCCGCCAAAATTGCCGCGCACCATTACGCGAGCGCGCACGCGACGCCAACCCGTCCTAACCGCGCACCCACTGCACCGCCGGATCGTTGAAATCAACCGTATCGGCTAGCTCGTACACGTTGCGATAGCCGTAGCCATAGAGATTGATGAAGGTTTGGATGTTGAGCGCCAGCTCCACCCGCTTGAGCATCACCGGCGGGGCGTCATTGGAAAAATTATTGTTGCAATAGATCAGGATGCGCGCGTTCGGATCGCGCAAGGCGGCGCGCAAGCTAGCGTCGGTGAAATCGGTGAAGGGCAGATTGATCGCCCCGGCTATATGCCCGCGCGCATACGCATCCGCTGAGCGCGCATCGAGGATGATCGTGCCCGGCTCGCGCGCCATCGCTTGGAAATCAGCGAGGCTGACAAGCCGCTCTGTGCGATAAGCCTCCACCTCTTCGGCGAGGCTGCGGAAGCCCTGATAATTGATGTTCGCCGCCTGCATGGGTGGCGGCTTGGGTTGCGCGGCGGCGAGCCCGGCAAAACCCGCAAGCAAAAGCGCGGCCAATACAAAGCGCATGAAACGCCTCCTGAACGGAAGCCGATTGCACGCGCGCGATGCGGCGTTATTGCGGCGCGTTGATCATTTCGATGATCTGTGGGCTCAAGAAATAATAGAAGCCGCCGGCCAAAAGCCCGATCGGCATGCCCATCAGCGCGCCGATAAAGGCGTTGCCCATGCGCTCGCTGGCGTCGACCCCGCGCCCGCCGACACGCAGCAGAAACCCAAGCGCGCCCCCGATCAGCCCGCCCGCGCCGCCATAATTGAAGCCGACGACGCACAGCGCCACCATGCCGATGAAGGCGCCGCCGATCAGCAAAAACCGCAATCCGCCCAAGCCGCCCACCTCTGTCATGCCGCCTTGTCCCCGCCCTCAAAGCGGGGCGCTTCTCCATGGCGCATGCGGGCGGCTTTGGGCAAGCGCATGCAACATCAAATTGGCGCGTTTAAGCGCCTGGGTTGTGCGCATCTTGGGACAGCGCGCGCCGTGTCAGCGCATCGCGCTGGGCTGCGGCGCCGATCAGGCCCAATTCCTGCGGCGTCAGCACCAGAAGCTGGCCTGATTGGGCCAGCGCCTCGGCGATGTTTTGCCGGGTCTGCATATCCAGCAATTGCATCAGCGCCGCGAGCGCGGCCGGATCGCGATCACGGAACGCATCCGCCAATTGATCGATCTGTTGCGGCCGCAAGGAGAGCACGCCTTGCGTGCGGCTGAGCGCACGCACCGCTGCCGCCTGCTGCTGCGGGGTTGCATCCGCCGGCAGGGCGGCCAGCACCGGGCCTACTGCGTTGCCGGAAAACGGCGATTCCGCGAACGCATCCTGCTGGGTGAAGCTAAAATTGGCGGTGTGCCAGCGCACGCCCAGCGCCATGCCAAGCTCGCCCGCTTCATCGCCCTCGGTTTCATGCGTGCGCAATTGTTCGATCACGCCGCGCTCCACCTCGCTCAGCGCCGCGCGCAGCTCCTCATCCTTGCGCTTGCCGATTTCGGAGCGAAACGCGCTTTGAATCCGCGTTTCCAGCGCCAGCGAAAATTCCTGAATCTCGTACACATGCTTGAGCAGTTCGCGGTTCAAGCTGAATTGCACGCGGCAATCGATGATCACCTTATGCCCATCAGCCGTCGTCGCGTCGAACGGCAGCGGCGCGCAATAGTGCGGGCGCAAATTGATCGCGCCTGAGCGCTCATCCATCAGCTTCACCGCGCGGCGCCCGCCCGTGGCCGGATCAAGCGCGACAAATTCGATGTGCGGCGCAGCCGGGCCTTTGACGACCGATTCTTCAAAATCCCACAACACGCCGCGCCCGCGCAGCGCGCGTTTAAAGCCGCGCTCATCCTGCGTCATGAAGGTGCGATCGTGGCGCGCTTCGTAATAGCGGATCCAGATATAAACGATCAGCGCCAGCGTGATCAGCGCAACCGCGCCCGCGGCGATCAGTGTCAGCAAAGACGGCATGCGCACTCCCCTCCGGCCAAGCCGTGTGCACTATAGGCCCGCCAGCGCGCAAATGGCGCCCCAGGCGGCCT
>DAORMO010000009.1:14074-17835 GCA_035440585.1 Terricaulis sp. | reverse complement strand
CAGGGGAAAATGCGCGGCCTCAGCCGCCGCGATCCTCGCGCGGGCGGTCGAGATTGAGCACGCAGGCGGAAAGATGCTCATTCTGCACCACGCGCGCGCGCTGAACGATCTGCGCGGCGCGCCGGCGCACATAAGGCCCCGGATTATCCGCGCGCCAGCGATTGGGGCTGGGCAGCACCGCCGCCAGGCGCGCCGCCTGCAGCGGCGTCAAATCCGCCGCCGAAACGCCAAAGCGCGCGCGCGCAGCGGCCTCAACGCCGAAATGCCCATCGCCCCATTCGGCGATGTTGAGATAATGCTCCATGATCCGCCGCTTGGGATACATGAACTCAATCAGCGCCGTGAAATACACCTCAAAGCCTTTGCGCAGCCATGAGCTTTCCGGCCAGAGGAATAAATTCTTCGCCACTTGCTGGCTGATGGTGGAGGCGCCGCGGCGCGAGCCGCCGCGCGCATTATGCTCCATCGCCTCTTGAATGGCTTCCACATCAAAGCCGCTATGGGCGCAAAAATTCGCATCCTCCGCCGCGATCACCGAGCGGATGATGTGCGGCGACATGCGATTGATCCCCACCGGATAGCGGCGAATGCTTTGCCCCTCGGCCGCGCGCTGCAGCATCAGCACATTCGAGGGCGGATCGATGAAGAGATACGCCCCCACCCACGTCACCGGGATCACCACGAAGGCGACGAACAACACCGTGACGATAGTGAGAAACAAGCCATAGCGCTTGCGCCGCTTAATCCGGCCAAGATCGAGATCGAGATTGTGCCGCGCATCGCGCTGGCGCTGGCGATCGCCCGCGCGTGGCGGCGCCGGCATCGGAATTTCAGGCTCGCCGAACAGATCGCGCGGGAACAGCGGCTCAGAGGCCGGCGGCGATGCGCCCTCCTCCGGCAAGGGCTCGCCCTCGCGCGGCTTTTCCGGCTCCTCTGGCCCCATCATTCCCACTCCTGGCGCACGCCAGCGTCCTGCTCGCGCGCGGCTTGGGCGGATTTGAGGCGGGTGAAGGCTGGTTCGTCAAGCAGGCGGGCAAGCGCCCATACCGCCATCGCGCGCACCAGCGGCGAGGAATCGCGCAAAAGCGCCTCGGCGGCGGGCGCGAGCGTTGCATCGCCGCTATTGCCGATGGCGATCAGCACGTTGCGGATGAAGCGATCGCGCCCAGTGCGTTTCACCGGCGTGCCGGCAAAGCGCGCGCGAAACTGCGCATCATCCAGCGCGGCAAGCTCAGCCAGCGGCGTCAGGCGCAAATCTTCACGCACAGCGATGCGCGCCTCGCGTGCGGTTTGCGCGAACTTGTTCCAGGGGCACACCGCCAAGCAATCATCGCAGCCGAAAATGCGATTGCCCATCGGGGCGCGAAACTCGCGCGGGATGTGATCCTTATGCTCGATCGTGAGGTACGCAAGGCAGCGGCGCGCATCGAGTTGATAGGGCGCAGGAAACGCCGCCGTGGGGCACGCATCAAGGCACGCGCGGCAGGAGCCGCAATGATCGGTTTCCGCCTCGCTCGCTTCAATCTCCGCCGCGCTTAAAATTGCGCCGAGAAAAAGCCAGGAGCCGTGGGTGCGCGAAACAAGGTTGGTGTGCTTGCCCTGCCAGCCAAGCCCCGCGCGCTGCGCCAGCGGCTTTTCCATCAAGGGCGCGGTATCGACAAAAACTTTGACGTCCTCTCCGCTCTCTTTGGCGAGCCATTGCGCGAGCTGTTTCAGCTTGCCCTTGATCACATCATGATAATCACGCCGCGCCGCATAGGCGGAAACAAGCCCGCTTTGCTTTTCCTCCAGCAGCGCGATTGCATCATCATCGGGCGCATAGGATTGGCCAACCAGGATGGCGCTTTTCGCCTCAGCCCAAAGCGCGTTGGGATGGCTGCGGCGTTCGGAGGCCAGCCAATCCATATCGGCCTGGCGGCCTTCATCGAGGAATTCTTGCAGGCGCCCGCTCGCGGCCCAAGGCGCGCGCGCATCGGCCACCGCGAGGGCGTCAAAACCCAGCGCGTCAGCGTGCTGTTTGAGGCGTTCTGCAAGGCCCATAAGCCGCGATATGGCCCAAACCGCCGCTGGCGTCGATCTCTCAGCCGCGCGGGGCGAGGAGGATCACGGCGGCGCCGACCACGCAGATGCCGGCGCCGATGACATCCCAGCGGTCAGGCCGCAGGCCTTCCACGGCCCAGAGCCAAGTGAGCGACGCCGCGATATAGACCCCGCCATAGGCGGCGTAAGCGCGCCCGGCGGCTTGGGCCGGAACCAAGGTGAGCAGCCACGCAAATGCGATCAGCGCGAGCACGCCGGGAAACAGCCAAAGCGCCGATTTGCCCAAGCGCGCCCACGCCCAAAAGGCGAAGCACCCGGCGATCTCCGCCAGCGCCGCGCCGATATAGATAAGCGCGACAGCCGGGCTCACTCAGCCGCCACAGCTTCGGGATCGGTGAGCGCGTTCGCCAGGCGCGGGATCATTTCCTTCGGGCAGATTTGCCAGAAGCGCCCGCGCGCGGCGTTCCAATTCTTCAGCTGCGCTTGGGCCACCGGCGAGCCGGTGCGATCGGCGTGCTCTTGCACCAAGGCTTTGAGCACGCCTTCCCAATGCTTGGAGGCGATGCGCTGCCAAACAATGGAATCAGGATTGGCCATCGCTTCAAAGCGCTCGTCCGCGTCGTAGACAAACGCCATGCCGCCCGACATGCCCGCGCCGAAATTATCGCCGACTTCGCCGAGGATCACGACAACGCCGCCTGTCATGTACTCGCACGCATTGGTGCCCGCGCCTTCGATCACAGCGCTCGCGCCCGAATTGCGCACCGCGAAGCGTTCACCCGCAAGGCCGGCGGCAAACAGCTTGCCGCTGGTGGCGCCATAGAGGCAAGTGTTGCCGATGATCGCGCCGGCCGGCTCATTCGGCGGCGGGCGCAAGGTGATGAGCCCGCCTGAGAGGCCTTTGCCGACATAATCGTTGGCGTCCCCCGTCACATCGAGCGCGATGCCTTGCACCATGAAGGCGCCCAGCGATTGCCCGCACGAGCCGCGCAGGTTCACGTTGAGCTGGCCTTCGCGCAGGCCCTTCATGCCAAACTTGCGCACCACATGCGCCGAAGCGCGCGCGCCGATGGCGCGCTGGGTGTTGCGCACGGCGAAATCGAGCTGGCGCTTTTCGCCGCGCTCAAAGAAGCCCTGCGCATTCGCCAGCATTTCGTGATCGAGCGAAGGCGGCGGCTCGTTGCGGGATTTTTCCGCGCAGAACGGCGGGTACGGGCTATCGACGCGCACCAGAAGCGGGTTGAGATCGAGGTCATCCAGATGCTCGGCGCCGCGGCTGATCTGTTCAATCAGATCGGTGCGGCCGATCACATCTTCGAGGCGCGTAAAGCCGATCAGCGAAAGAATTTCACGCACCTCTTCGGCCACGAAGCTCATCAGATTGACGACCTTCTCCGGCGTGCCGGTGAATTTCTTGCGCAGCTCCTCATCCTGCACGCACACCCCGACGGGGCAGGTGTTGGAATGGCATTGCCGCACCATCAGGCAGCCCAGCGCGACAAGCGAGGCTGTGCCGATGCCGAACTCCTCCGCGCCCAGAATGGCGGCGACGACCACATCGCGCCCGGTGCGGATGCCGCCATCGGTGCGCAGGCGCACGCGGTGGCGGAGGTTGTTGAGCATCAGAGTTTGATGCGCTTCAGCCAGGCCCATTTCCCACGGGATGCCGGCATATTTGATCGAGGTTTGCGGCGAAGCGCCTGTGCCGCCGACATGGCCGG
>DAORMO010000009.1:0-13997 GCA_035440585.1 Terricaulis sp. | reverse complement strand
CGCACACGCGCGCATCAGGATTGATCTGCTTCAGATCATAGATGAGCTGCGCCAGATCCTCGATCGAGTAGATGTCATGGTGCGGCGGCGGGCTGATCAGCATCACGCCGGGCGTGGCGTGGCGCAGGCGCGCGATCAGCTCGGTGACCTTAAAGCCAGGCAGCTGCCCGCCCTCGCCGGGCTTTGCGCCTTGGGCGACCTTGATCTCAATCTCGCGGCACTTGTTGAGATATTCGGCGGTGACGCCAAAACGGCCCGAAGCGATCTGCTTTACGGCCGAGTTTGCGTCATCGCCGTTCGGCAGCGGCTCGTAGCGCTCAGGGATTTCCCCGCCCTCGCCCGAAACTGAGCGCGCGCCGATGCGGTTCATGGCGATGTTGAGCGCGCCATGCGCTTCAGGCGACAGCGCGCCAAGGCTCATGCCCGGGGTGATGAAGCGCTTGCGAATTTCGTTGACGCTTTCGACCGAGGAAAGCGGCGCGGCGTTGCCTTGCGCCTCACGGATTTCGAGCAGATCGCGCAGCTGGATCGGCTCACGCAGGCGCCGATCGCGCACGCGCTCAGCGTAGCCTTTGTAGGTGGCGTAATCGCCGGTATCGCAGGCTTTTTGCAATTGGTGGATGAGGCCCGCTTCCAGCGCGTGCCGCTCCGCCCCGGCGCGATAACGATAGAACCCGCCCACCGGCAGCGCCGCGAGCGTTTCATCAAACGCGCGCTCATGCTGATCGGCAGCTTCGAGCGCGATGCCGGCAAGGCCAATGCCGGAAATGCGGCTGGTGAGGCCAGGGAAAAACTCATCCACCAGCGCGCGCGACAGCCCGATCGCCTCAAAGTTCAAGCCGCCGCGATAGGACGAGATCACCGAGATGCCCATCTTGGAGATGATCTTGAGCAAGCCCGCTTCCAGCGCGGCGCGATAATTGGCAGCGGCCTCCTCGCGCGTGAGCTTGCCGGCGATGCCGCGCTCAGCGCGATCAGCGGCGCTATCCATCGCGAGATACGGGTTCACCGTAGTGGCGCCGCAGCCGATCAGCACGGCGGCGTAATGCGGATCAAGGCATTCAGCGCTGCGCACGCTGAGCGAGCAGAACGTGCGCAAGCCTTTAGAGGCCAAATGGCTGTGCACGCCGCCGATCACCAGGATCATCGGGCAGGCCACGCGCTCAAGCGAGATCGCCTCGTCGGTCAGCACGATGTGCGAACGGCCCGCGCGCACCGCCGCTTCCGCATCCTTGCGGATTTGGTTGAGCGCGGCGCGCAGCGCGGGGCCAGGATCCTCGCCCGGCAAAGGCGCCGGGAAGGTGCAATCGATCTCGACCACCTCATCGCCCAGCTCGCGGCGCAAGCGCGCATACATGCCATTGGTGAGAATGGGGCTGGAGAGAACGTAGACATTCGCCTGCGTCTCATCCTGGGCGAGGATGTTGCCGAGGTTTTTAAAGCGCGTTGTCAGCGTCATCACCCGGCCTTCGCGCAGCGGGTCGATCGGCGGGTTGGTGACTTGGCTGAAATTCTGCTTGAAATAATGCGAAAGCGGGCGGTTCTGCTCGGAGAGCACGGCCAGCGGCGCATCATCGCCCATCGAGCCGATCGCCTCTTTGCCATCTTCCATCATGGGCGCAAGCAGCAGCTCAAGATCTTCAAGCGTGAAGCCCGCCGCCGCCTGGCGGCGCAGCAGATCGGCGCGATCCTCGAACAGGCGCGGCTCAATG
The DNA here is from genome assembly GCA_035440585.1 of Terricaulis sp. Lineage (GTDB taxonomy): Bacteria > Pseudomonadota > Alphaproteobacteria > Caulobacterales > Aquidulcibacteraceae > Vitreimonas. The sequence goes on along the minus strand of DAORMO010000009.1, from coordinate 12,285 downwards.
CCTTGCAGGCTGTCATCCAGCTGGATCATGGCTTCGAGCCATTTTTCATACGGATGCTGGCTTGCCAACGCATCGACCATCTCTTCGTGATGGTAGAGCCGCCCCTCATGGGTATCGACGGCGATCAGCTGGCCCGCGCCAATGCGGCCGCGCTCAAGGATTTTGCGATCGTCCAGCGGGCACATGCCGGTTTCGGAGCCGACAGCAAGCAGGCCATCTTCCGTCAGCGCATAACGCAGCGGGCGAAGCCCGTTGCGATCGAGCCCTGCAACCGCCCAGCGGCCATCGAACATGGCCAGCGCGGCCGGCCCGTCCCACGGCTCCATCACCGCGTTGCAATAGGCGTAAAGCGCACGGTGCGCCGGCTTCATGGTGAGCGATTTCACCCACGCTTCCGGCACCAGCAGAGATTTCGCCATCGGCGCAGAGCGGCCCGCGCGCACCAGCACCTCAAACGCATTGTCGAGCGCCGCCGAATCCGAGCCCGAAGGCTGCACGATCGGCTTCACATCCGCTTCTGCATCGCCAAAGGCTTCATGCGCCATGCGGATCTCATGGCTCTTCATCCAATTCACGTTGCCCTTGAACGTGTTGATCTCGCCATTGTGGGCGAGCATGCGGAAGGGCTGCGCCAAGCGCCATTGCGGGAACGTATTGGTGGAATAGCGCTGGTGATAGATCGCCACGCACGAGGTGAAGCGATCATCGGTGAGATCGGGGTAAAAGCCATCGATCTGCTGGGCCAGGAACATGCCCTTATAGATCAACGTCTGCGCGCTGAGCGAGCAGACATAAAGCTCAGCGATGTTGGAGGCGAGCGCGCGCTTTTCGATGCGGCGACGCACGATGAAAAGATCGCGATCAACCGTTTCCTCATCCCGCCCCTGCGGATCGTGGAAGAGGGCCTGCTCAATCTCGGGCCGCGTGGCGTTGGCCTTTTCGCCGAGATACTCGATGTTCACCGGCACTTGCCGCCAGCCATAGAGCACAAAGCCGGCGCGGATGATTTCGCTTTCCACGATCACACGCGCGCGCTCCTGCGCGCCAAGATCAAGCCGCGGCAAGAAAATCTGGCCCACGAAGATCGGGCCATCCTTCGGCGTGTGGCCAGTGCGGATCACGCAATCACGGAAAAAATCCTGCGGCGCATCGATCAGGATGCCGGCCCCGTCGCCGGTTTTGCCGTCCGCATCCACAGCGCCGCGATGCCAAACCGCCTTCAGCGCCTCAAGCGCAAGCGTGACCACATCACGCCGCGGCTTGCCGTCAATCGACACAACAAGGCCAACCCCGCACGCATCACGCTCAAACTCTGAGCGGTACAAGCCTTCGGCTTCGAGGCGGGCGCGTTCGGTTTTGTAGCGGGCGATCTCGGCCTCGCCTTCAAATCCGAACTGCTCTGGCGTGTTTGAACCTGTCATTTCAATTTCTCGTTTTGCACCGGCGGAGCGTTCACCCCGCCACCTGCCCCCTCCGTCGCTGGAGGGGGTGCTTCTTGCGCGCGTGGCCTTGGATTTTACTCCGCCGCTACGCGCGCGGCAGTTTTAATGTGAGCGTCGATCGCATCTGCTGCGTCTCGGCCCTCTTTAATCGCCCATACGACGAGCGAAGCGCCGCGGACGATGTCGCCGGCGGCGAACACGCCCGGCAGCGAGGTGGCGAATTTCGCGTCCACCGCCACGCTGTTCCAGCGCGTGGTGCGCAGATCGAGCGCATCCCACGCTTCGGGCAGATCCTCAGGATCAAACCCAAGCGCGGCGATGATGAGATCGCCCGGCACCGCATATTCGCTGCCCGGCTCTTCTTCCGGGCTTTGCCGGCCCGAAGCATCCGCTGCGCCCAGGCGCATGCGCACGGCCTTCACGCCCGGCGTTTTGCCGGCGCGCACAGATTTCGGCGCGGCCAGCCAATCAAACAGCACGCCCTCTTCCTCGGCGTGGTTCACCTCACGCTGGGAGCCCGGCATGTTGGCGCGGTCACGCCGATAGAGGCAGGTGACGCTTTTGGCGCCCTGGCGGCGCGCGGTGCGCACGCAATCCATCGCCGTATCGCCGCCGCCGATCACCACCACGCGCCGGCCCGCCGCGTTGAGCGCGCCGGAATTATATTCCGGCACGTCATCGCCCAGGCCCACCTTGTTGGAAGCGGTGAGATAATCGAGCGCTTTGACCACTTGCGCGTCATTGGGCGCATTGAGCGGCTTGGCTTTATAGACGCCGGTGGCGATCAGCACCGCATCGTGGCGCTGGCGCAGCTCCTGGAAGCTGATCGTGGTCCCCACGTCGCAATTGAGCTCGAACTTCACCCCGCCGTCGATCAGGCGCTGGGCGCGGCGCTCCACCACCTCTTTCTCCAGCTTGAAGCCGGGGATGCCATAAATCAGCAGCCCGCCAACGCGGTCGTGCCGATCATAGACCGTGACTTGGTAGCCGCGCAGGCGCAGCCGCTCGGCCGCAGCGAGGCCCGCAGGGCCCGCGCCAATAATGCCGACGCTTTCGCTGCGCTCATGCCGCGGCTTCACCGGGGCGACCCAGCCTTCTTTCCAGGCATTGTCCGTGAGGTATTTTTCCACCGCACCGATGGTGACGGCGCCGTGCGTCGACTGCTCGATCACGCAGCTGCCTTCGCAGAGGCGGTCCTGCGGGCAAATCCGGCCGCAAATCTCCGGCATGGAATTGGTGGCGGCCGAGACCTCATAGGCCTCGCGCAGCCGGCCCTCGGCCGTCAGCTTGAGCCAATCGGGGATATTGTTATGCAGCGGGCAGCCCGACTGGCAGAACGGAACACCGCATTGGGCGCAGCGCGACGCCTGCGCCTCGGCCTTTTGAGCGATGAATTCCTTATGGATTTCATGAAAATCGCCCGCGCGCTCCGAGGCGGGGCGTTTATCGGGCCAAGCTTGCCCGATGGACACAAATTTCTGCATGCGTTCGGCCATGAACGCGCTCCAAAACACACAGAGAGCGGAAGATTATTCCTCTTTGCCTAGTTTGAAGGCTGTTTCAAGAAAAATGCTGCCTCTGCTCAGTGAGCTGGCCTGATTTTCGCACTTTCGCCTAAGGACGACGCACGCCATCGTCATGCTGGCACACTTAAGGGGCGCCCGGTTTTGGACTTCATCGATCTGCTGCGCGCCGCCCTCTTGGGGATCCTCCAGGGCCTCACCGAGTTTTTGCCGGTTTCCTCCACCGGGCACCTCCTGATCTTCGGCCGGCTGATCGGCTATGACGATCCGGGCGGGGTGTTCACGGTGATGATCCAGCTGGGCTCGATCCTGGCCGTGATGTGGCTCTACCGGCAGCGGATTTTCGACGTCGTCACCGGCCTGCCGACCAAGCCCGAGGCGCGGCGCTTTGCGCTGATGCTGTTTCTGGCCTTCCTGCCGGCGGTGCTGGTTGGCTTCTTCGCGGCCGATTACGTGAAGACCACGCTCTATGCGAGCCTCTATGTCATTGCCTGGGCGCTGCTGATCGGCGGCGTTTTGATGCTGGCGCTTGAGCGCTTTGCGCCAAAGCCAGTGGTGACAGACGCGGCGGCGACGCCGATCTGGCGCGCGGTGGCGGTGGGCTTCATGCAATGCGTCGCCATGATCCCAGGCGTGTCGCGCTCGGGCGCGACCATTTATGGCGGCCTTCTGCTGGGGCTCGACCGGCGCGCGGCGGCGGAGTTTTCCTTCTTCCTCGCCATGCCCACCATGGTGGCCGCGTTCATCTATGACGCGCACCAGCTTTACCAATCCGGCTTCGGCGTTTCGTCACAGCGCATCGCCGAGATCGGCGTGGGCTTTGTGTTTGCCTTCATTTCCGCGGTGATCGTGGTCAAGCCGTTCCTTGACTACGTGACGCGCGTTGGGTTCGCCCCGTTTGCGTGGTATCGCATCGTCATCGGCGCGGCCCTGCTCGGCGCGATTTCGCTGGGGCTGATCTAGCGCCGCAAAGAGGCGCGTGATGGCAAAGACAGATAAACTCTGGACCATCGGTTACGAGAACGTGGGCGTTCCAGATTTCGTGGCCGCACTGCAAGCGGCGAACATCAAAACCCTGATTGATGTGCGCGAGATCGCCAATTCGCGGCGCGCGGGCTTTTCCAAAAAAGCGCTGATGGCGAGCCTCGCTGAAGCCGGCATCGCCTACATCCATTTAAAGCCGCTCGGCACGCCCAAGGCCGGGCGCGAAGCTGCGCGCAAGGGCGATGCTAAAACCATGCGCCGCATCTATGAAGCCAAGCTGGCCGAGCCCGAAGCGCAATTGGCGCTGGCCGAAACCGCCGAACTCGCCGCCAAGGGCCGCGCCTGCATCATGTGCCTTGAGCATGATTGGCGCGATTGCCACCGCGCCATCGTGGCCGAACATCTGAGCGCCGATTTCGGGCTAAAACCCGTGCATCTTTCGCCAGGGCCTTAAGCCTTCCGCCACACGCCCATCACGGCCACGCCGAGCAGCGCCACCCAGTAAACCGTGAGCGCGGCGGTGAGCACGCGGGGCTCGGCAAGGTCGCTCAGTGCGGCGAGCACGGCGGGCAGCGGCAGCAAAGCGGCCACGCCCAAGATCCAGCGCTGCGGGTTGCGCAGCAGGCAAAGCCCGGCCAGCGCAAACCCGTTCAGCGCCAGCGCGCCGTATTTCAGCCAATGCCACGGCGCCACCGGCAGATGCGCGGCGGCGTTGGCGAGATCGGCCGTCATGCGCAATTGCAGCACGGTTTCCACCACGTCCGCGCCTGCGCCGATCAACGCAAAGCCGATCGCCGCATAAGCCAAGGGGCTGGTGAGTCCGCCCGCGATGAACAGCGCCGCCGCGATCAGGAAGATCGCGTACGCAGGAATGAAAGCCCAAAGATCAAGCGTGTTCACCGCATGGAACGCCGCCGCGCGCGCCGCAGAGGTTTCAGAGCCGCCAAACACGCGCAGCAAATCGCCCACGCTCTCGGCGCGCTGAAACAGGCTGAGATCATCAGCCATGGCGCGGCTCATGCCATAGGCGGCTTGCGAGTCCGGCAAGAAGCTAAACGCGATGAAAACGCCCAGCGTCACAAAGCCGAAGAGGCTTGCAACGATCGCGGCCGCGCGTGTCACGCCGCGCTCTGGCGGGTTTGAAACTGGCCGTATGGGCGGAAGCGCCAGAGATAGGTCGGCGCGATCGATTCAATGGTTTCCAGCGGCGCGACGCCAAGGTCGGCGATGGTGAGCGCGTTCGCATCGGCGCCAACCGCATTATCGCGCTTGAGCAGCGAGACCTGCCCGCTGGTCAAAGGCGGATCGGCCGGCAGCAGCTTGAACGCCCATTCCAGCAAAAAGCCGATCGGCAGCGCGATGAAGAACGGCAGCGGCAACAGCGGCACATCGCGGTTCGTTTCCGCTTTGATGAATTGCATCAGCTCTTTGAACGTATAGCTGCGCGGGCCGCCCAGCTCATAGATGCGCCCTTGCGCCTCATGCTTGCCGAGCGCGGCGACGATGGAATCGGCCACATCGCCGACGAAGATCGGCTGAAACTTGGTTTTGCCGCCGCCGATCAAAGGCAGCGCGCCAACAAGCGGGATCGCCGCAGCGGTTTGCGCCATCGCGCCGAAACGATTGAAGAAATGATCCTCCGGCCCGAAGATCACCGAAGGGCGCAGGATCGTCGCGGTGGGCGCCGCATCCAGCAGCGCGCGCTCGCCCTGATATTTGCTGCGCGCATAGAGCGGGCCTTTGGCGGCCGCGCCCAGCGCGGACACATGCACGATGCGCTTGATGCCGTGCTTGGCCGCCGCTTCGCCGATCGCGCGCGGGGCTTCCACGTGCATCGCTTCAAAGCTCTGCTTGCCGCCTTCATGCAGCACGCCGACCAGGTTCACCACCGCGTCCGCGCCTTCGAGCGCCGCGTCGATCGAAGCGGGAAAGCGCACATTGGCCTGAACCAATTGGATCTGGCCGACATCGCCCATCACGCGCAGCTCGTGGCCCAGATGCGGCTGGCGCAGCGCCACGCGCACGCGCTTGCCGGCCTTGGCCAGCGCCCGCACCACCTGCTTGCCGACAAACCCCGACCCGCCAAAAACGACGACCAATTCGGCCATGAAGCGCTCCATCAGCCCCGGTTCAGATAGCCCGCGCGATGATCATTCCACGCTGAGGCCAGCCCGAAGCATCGCCGGTATGGAGCGCCCGGCGGCGCAGTGCAACAGGCCAAAGCCCCCGGCGCGACAGCTTGGCTCACCCAAGCGCGCCGGCCACGAAACGGAAGGATTTATTGCGATGAAAAGCATTCTCGCCGCCGCCGCCGCCCTTGGCGCTCTCACCCTCGCCGCGCCGGCCGCGGCACAATCTTACCACGGCGGCGGCTGGCAGCCGATCGCCCAGCGCCAGGCGCAGCTTGAGCAGCGCATCGATCAAGGCGTGCGCCGGGGTGATCTCACCCGCCGCGAAGCCGCAAATCTGCGCGCCGAATTCAACGATATCGAGCGCCTGGAAGCGCGCTACCGCCGCGACGGGCTCTCCCAATGGGAGCGCGCCGATCTCGACCGCCGCATGGATCAGCTCTCGCAGCGCATCCGCTTTGAACGCGCCGATAGCCAAGATCGCGGCTGGACCCCGATCAACCAGCGCCAGCGCCAATTGGATGCGCGCATCGATGCGGGCGTGCGTGATGGGTCACTTTCGCGCCGTGAAGCGGCCAATTTGCGGGCCGAGTTTCAACAGATTGCCGCCTTGGAGGGCCGCTACAGACGAGATGGCTTGAACCAGCGCGAACGCGCTGACCTTGAGCGCCGTTTTGATCGGCTTTCGGCGCAGATTTATGCGTCGCGGAACGATCGGGATCGCCGTCGCGGCTAACCCTCCCCCCGGGCTAGCGACGGCGTAAGGAGGCCGCCGGTGCGTTGTGCGCATCGGCGGCCTTGCCTTATGCGGCTTTGCCTTGTTCGGGCCGAATTTTTACGCACACTGAGACTCATGGCGCAGCCTCGCCCCACTCGGTTGTACGAAACGCCAGAGCGCACGGCCCACAGCGCCGAGGTGATTGATGTGCAGTTCAAGGTGGTGAAGCGCCCGCGCCCGATGCTGGCGAGCTTCGGCCGCTGGTCGCTCGCCTTCTTCGCCGCCGCGATCATCGGCTTGCTGATCCCGCCCGTCTGGGTGCTGGCGCAGGAAATTGGCGCGATGCTAAGCGGGCGCTAGCAATTGTTCACATAGCGCCAGGTTTGCTGGCCATAGGTTTGCCGCTGGATTGATTCAGTGACGCGGCGCAAGCATGCGCTACGCTCCCGGCTCTGGCGCATCTCTTCTGCTGAGTCCCCGCCATAGAGCCCCCAGATGCGCCGCATATTCGCGGCTTCGGCGCGGGCGTTCCAACGATCCTGAAACTGCTGCGCGCGCGCGCGCCAAGTTTGGCAATTGGGGCCGCGATAAATGCAATAGACGCTTACATCATAGTGAAACGTGCCCACATCGGTGGTGTCGGGCCCGTAGCGATCGATGTGATCGACAAATCGCGCTTCCATGATGTGCGGCGCATATTCATTGAGCGCGCGTTGCGCCTGCTCATTGCCTTGCGCGGCGGCGAGGCCATACCAGCGGGCCGCTTCCAAGCGATTTTGCGGCACGCCGCGGCCGAAGAAATTTAGAAAGCCCATGGCGTTCTGTGCATGCTGATCGCCCGCGTCGGCGAACGGACGCAAAAGCCGCGCCGCGGCGGCGTAATCATTCCGCTCAAGCGCGGCCCAGCCCTCACTGTAGCCGGGCTGGGCGGTGTTGCCTGAAGCCGCGCCCGCAGTGCTGCGCGTTGAAGCGTTGGCGGTGTTTGAAGTTGTGTTCGCAGCCGCGCCGCCGCGCTCGGTGACTTGGATCGTGTACCGGCCAGTCTCGTCAGCGCCATAGGAATTGACGTAAACACCATAGCTTGAGGCTGCGGCGGTGAAGGCGATTTGCGAATCGGTGCTGCCGGATTCGAAATCATCATTGTTGAAATCGGGCCGCGCATCCTGGCACCCGCCGGCCACCAGCATGAGATAGGTGTCGAACTCGCGGGAACGCAGGGTGATCGTGTAATTGCGGCCCGAAACGGTTTGCAGCACATGGCAATCAACGTAACTGCCATCTTCGAGACGCGGAAACGCGGTTGTCAGTTGGCCATTATAGATTGGCCCCGCGCTCACTTGCGCGCGGGTGAATTGCTGCGCGTGCGCGGCGCCAAAACCACTCAGCGCCAGCGCCAAAACAAAGGTCTGCAAACCCCGCACATCCGCCTCCCTCGCTTTGAGCGGAGCATGCTAGTGCGCGCCGGGGCTGGGGGCCAATAGCCTGAACCGGGGGTTTTAGCCGCCGAGGCGCGCGAGCTCGGCTTCGCTCATCTCTTCGTTGGAATAGACATCCTGCACGTCATCCAGATCATCGAGCTGGGTGATGAGCTTGAGCAGCGTCTCTGCCCCATCGCCTTCGATCGGGATCACGATATCGGTGCGCCACGCGAATTTCGCGCTGGTCGCATCGCCAAACTTGGCCGCGAGCGCTTGGGCGGCGGAGCCGAGCTCTGTCATGTCGCAGGTGATGACGTGCTGCTCGTCTTCGACGGCGCAGTCATCGCAGCCGGCCTCGATCGCCGCTTCCATCACCGCATCTTCGCTGCCGACGGAAAGCGGGTAGCGAATTTCGCCCAGGCGCTTCCACGCGAAGGAGACAGAATTGTTCTCCCCCATATTGCCGCCGAATTTCGAGAACGCGCTGCGCACCTCGCCCGCCGTGCGGTTGCGATTATCGGTCAGCGCTTCAACGATGACGCCCACCCCGCCCGGGCCAAAGCCCTCATAGCGGATCTCCTCGAGATTTTCCCCGCCGGCATTGCCGCCGCGATCCACCGCGCGCTGGATGTTATCCTTCGGCATGGATTGGGCCCGCGCCGCCGCGATGGCGCGATAGAGCCGCGCATTGGAATTGGGATCAGGCCCGCCGAGCTTCACCGCCGCCTGGATTTCCCGCGCGAGCTTGGTGAACGCCTGGGCGCGCTTTTTATCCTGCCCGCCCTTGCGGTGCATGATGTTGGCGAATTTTGAGTGGCCGGCCATGTGATCTTCCTTGCGGGGGCGCGGTTTAGCGGGCCGGGCCGGATTTCTCAAGGCGGGGGCCCATCCCGCTTACCCGCCGACCAGCAGCAAGCTCACCACGCCCGCCCCAACGAGCGCCATGGCCGAGGTGATCCAGCCCGCGCCGCGCGAATGGCGCCATCCGCTCAGCCCCAGGACCAGCAGGATCGCGTACACCCCGAGGCCAAAAGCCAGAAACGCCACAGCGCGGGCGAACACCTGCCCCTCCGCCGCCACCGCCGCCGGCGCTTGCGGGTGCAGCGCCGCCAAAAGCTGCGTGCAGCCGATCACCGCGACGATAAACGCCACCGCGGAAAGCGCGCTGGCCGCCACCGCCCAGACATCCACCGCGCGCCGCTGCTCAGCGTTCACGAACATCGCCAGCATCGTGCCGGCGACCCCGCCCAAAAACGCGCTGAGAAACCCCACCTGCGCGGCGAGATCAGAAAGATATGCGGCTCCAATGCGTCCATCACCCACCCCGCCTCGCTCCCGCCGCGAAGATAACAGCGCGCGTGAGGGTGAAAAGGGCGCGGCGCGCGCGGGGGATCGGTGTGGGTCTGCTTTTCGCCGAAAGCGGTCGCCGCAAACGACGATTTTACTGAATGAAGTGAGCATCCGACGACGCGGAAGCGGCAATTGCGCGCTTCCGTTGTCAATTGGAATTAACCCCGACAATTGCCGCCGGCGCCGGTGAGTCGGCGTCACGAAGTGCGACGACGTCAGCGATCTCGCTGGCTATTGCCTGTATGGCGGCGCAAGGGTCCCGAGAAGCCGTGATCGGACGTCCGACAACGAGGTGACTGGCCCCGTTTTCAATTGCGTATCTCGGCGTTGCGGTGCGAACCTGGTCGTCTTCACTTGCCGATGTCGGGCGGATGCTGGGCGTCACCACCAAGAAGTCGGCCCCGCCTACTCTCCGAGCAATCGCGGCTTCATGCGGGCTCGACACGACGCCGTCGGCGCCGGACTCAAGCGCTTGTCTCACGCGCCGTTCCACCAGTGTATCAACGCCAACGGAATACCCGATCTCGCCGAGATTTTGGCCATTGAGGCTGGTGAGCACCGTCACGCCCAAAATCTTCATTGGCGCCTCACCACGACCGCGAACCGCTGCGGCGAGCACTTGTGGCTCCGCATGAACGGTCAGGAAATCACAGGCGCCCGATGCGGCAAGCGCGGCGCTGGCTTTTTCAACAGTCGCGCCAATGTCGTGAAGTTTCCAATCGGCAAAAACAGACCGCCCTCGCGCCTTCAGGTCGCGCGCCATGGCCATGCCCTCGGTCGCAAGAAGCTGAAGGCCAATCTTGTAGAACGAGGCGAAGGAGCCCAAGCGCTCAACTAATTGCTCGGCTTCTGCGCGATTTGAGACGTCAAGCGCAACAATGATGCGTGGGTCGGAAAGTGTTTGCGGTGTCATGCTGAGCGCCATTGATAGAGCGGCCCTGGCGATTCCGCAACGCGCGCCCGGCAAGCCTCTTGAGCAATGTCGCAAGTGGGCCAAGCCACAGACATACCACGCCTCCCCGCCGAGCGCCCCGCGCAAGCGGGGCCGAGAGCGGGGATCTAGAGCAACGGACGCGCTCGCGGCTCTGGCTCCCTGATCGCACCCCGGCGTTCCGCCTTCGCTCTGCGAGCTTCGGCGGAGGTCGCCGGGGCTGCGTCAGGGAAGCGTGGACGCAATCTTAAACTCACCTGCGCCTCTCGCGCGCGAGCGCGCACACACAGCGCCCTAAACCTGCAGCCGATAGCCGCCGGTTTCCGTGATCAGCAGTTTGGGGCTTTGCGCTTCGGGTTCGATTTTCTGGCGCAGGCGGTAGATGTGGGTTTCCAGCGTGTGCGTGGTGACGTTGGCGTTATAGCCCCACACCTCGCGCAGCAGCTCCTCGCGCCCGACCGGCTTTTCGCCGGAGCGATAGAGATAGCGCAGGATCGCGGTTTCCTTATCGGTCAGCCGGATCTTCTTTTCGGCTTCATCGACCAAGAGGCGCAGCGCCGGGCGGAAATCGTAAGGGCCGATGCGGAAGGTGGCGTCTTCGCTGGCTTCATGGCTGCGCAGATGCGCGCGGATGCGCGCCAGCAGCACCGAGAATTTGAAGGGCTTGAGCACATAATCGTTGGCGCCCGCATCGAGCCCTTTGACCTGATGCTCTTCTTCTTGCGCCGCGCCGGTGAGCATGATGATCGGCGCCTTCACGCCCTGCTCGCGCAGCGCAGCGCAAGCCTCAAACCCATCCATGTCCGGCAGGCTGACATCGAGCACGATGGCGGCGGGCTTAAGCTCAGCCGCGGCGGTAAAGCCCTCGGCCGCATTGGCCGCGCCCGCGCCGCCAAAGCCCTCCTCCAGATCGAATTGCTCGATCAGGGCCTGACGCAAATCAGCGTCATCATCGATGATCAGAATGGTCGTATCGCGCGACATCGGAACCCTTGGTAACGGACTTTGATCCTACCGAGGCGGTAATGACAATGCTCTTTCGCGTGAAGATTGGTGAATCGGCAGCGCTTAACGTGCGCCAAACAGCGCCGAGCCCACCCGCACTTGCGTGGCGCCAAAGCGGATGGCTGTCTCGAAATCGTGGCTCATGCCCATGGACAGCTGGGCAAGGCCGTTGCGCGCGGCGATTTTCGCCAGCAGCGCGAAATGCATGGCCGGCTCCTCCTCCGCAGGCGGGATGCACATGAGGCCCGCCACCGGCAGCCCGTATTCGCCGCGCACCGCGCTGATAAACGCATCCGCCTCCGCCGGCGCCACGCCCGCCTTTTGCGGCTCCTCGCCGGTGTTCACCTGGATCAGCAGCTCTGGGCTCCTGCCCAGCTTCTGCGCCGCATCCGCCAGCGCGCGGGCAAGCTTTGGCCGATCCAGCGTGTCGATCGCATCAAACAACGCAACCGCGCTTTCGGCCTTATTGCTCTGCAACGGCCCGATCAGGCGCAAGCTGAGATCGGCAAACGCGCCGTGCCGGGGGGCCCAGCGCGCTTCGGCCTCCTGCACGCGGTTTTCGCCAAACAGACGCTGGCCCGTCGCCAGCATCGCATCGATCCGCGCATCGCTTTGCTGCTTTGAAACCGCGACCAATGCTATGGTGCGCACATCGCGCCCAGCTGCTTTGGCGGCGGCCTCGATGCGCTGCAAAATCGCCGCGCGCGCTTCGGAGATGGAGGGAGCATCCATGAACGCCGCTGTGCTAGCCGCTGAAGCGCGCCGGCTCAACCGCGCGGCGGGGG
>DAORMO010000008.1:26695-33061 GCA_035440585.1 Terricaulis sp. | reverse complement strand
GAACCTCGGGCCCGCTATAGAGCTGCCACACGAACGCCCCGAACGCGATCGCCACCACGATCAGCAGCATATAGATCACGCCCGCAAAGCGGTTACGCTCCTCAAATTCGTGCATGCGCGGATCGAAACGGGCGGACAAAGCGGGGCTCCTCGGGGTGAATCGGGCGTCAGTTTAGCACGTTCGCTGCGCCGCAATTGAGGCCGATCATCGCGCCTATTGGTTGCCGAGCTATGACCAGCGAGCCTAACGATCCAGAGAGAAAAGCCGCTTATATTCCTCGATGGCGTAATCATCGGTCATGCCGGCGATGTAATCGCAGACGCGCCGGGCGGTGCGTTGCCCGCCTGCGCCGTCGCCGCCGATCTGCCACGAGGGCGGCAACAATTCCGGCTCCGCAAGGAAAAGCTCAAACAGCGCGCGCAGCGTGCGCTTGGCCATGCTGCGTGAGCGGTTGACCTTCCAGTGCCGGTACATGCGCGCCATCAGGAAGCGGCGCAGCACCGCTTGAGATTCGTTCATCTCATCTGAGAAGCCGATCAGCGGCCGGCCCGCGCCGCGCACGTCTTCGGCGCTTTGCGGCTTGGCGGCGGCGAGGCGATTAGTTGTTTCCCAAACCAGATCATCCACCCATACGCCAATCAGGCGGCGCACGGTTTCGGCGCTGTGGCGGGCTTCTTCCAGGCCTGGATAGTCGCGATCCACCGTGGCGGCCACGCGCTCCACCATCGGCGCCTCGGCGCGCAATTCGGCGTAGGTGAAAAGCCCGGCGCGCAGGCCATCATCGATATCGTGGTTGTTATACGCCACATCATCCGCGTGCGCGGCGATCTGCGCTTCGGGGCCGGGCCAGGTGTGCAGTTCAAGATCGTGCGCGGAATCATATTCCTGGATCGCCACCGGCAGATCGCTCAGCGCCCTGCCCGGAAAGATCAGCGGGCCGTTGTGTTTGACCACGCCCTCCAGCGTTTCCCACGCCAGGTTCAGCCCATCGAACGCCGGATAGCGGCGCTCAAGCTTGGTCAGTACACGCAGCGTCTGGGCGTTGTGATCGAAGCCGCCATAGGGCTCCATGCAGGCGTCGAGCACATCCTCCCCGGTATGGCCAAACGGGGGGTGGCCGAGATCGTGGGCAAGGCCTAGCGCCTCGGCGAGATCATCATCCAGCCCCAGCCGGCGCGCGGCGGCGCGGGCGATCTGGGCCACCTCAAGTGAATGGGTGAGCCGCGTGCGGTAATGATCGCCCTCATGGGCGACGAAAACTTGGGTTTTGCCCTTCAGGCGCCGGAAGGCGCTGGCGTGGACGATCCGGTCCCGATCGCGCTCAAACGCGGTGCGATTGGCGCTTTCGGGCTCGGGATGGAGCCGGCCGCGGGTGCGCGCCCAGGCGGTGGCGTACGGCGCGCGCGGGGGGCGCTGATACGCGGCCTTGTGAGGCTCCAGCTTATTTGCGCGCGGTTCCGCCACGTTCGCCCTTCTCCTAAACCAGCGATTGGGACCATATATGGAGCGCAAGCATTGAGAAATCGCCCCCCGGGGCGCGCACATGAGGCGTTAACGTATGAGTTCTGTGGCCCTTTCCGCTTCCGCCGCCGCCCAGATCAACGCGGTGACGATCGGCGAGCCGCCCGGCGCGGGCCTGCGCGTGGCGGTGGAAGGGGGCGGCTGCTCCGGGTTTCAGTATGAAATCGCCGTGGCCCCCGCCGCGAACGCGGACGATCTGGTGATCGAGCGTGACGGCGCGCTTTTGTTTGTTGATCCGATCTCGCTGCCCTTCCTGCTCGGCTCGGAGGTGGATTGGGCTGACGAGTTGATCGGCGCCGCGTTCAAAGTGAAAAACCCCAACGCCAAATCCGCTTGCGGGTGCGGCGTCAGCTTCGCTGTCTGACATGTTCGGCCGCAAAAGCGCGCTGGACCGCGGGCTCGATGCGTTCGAGAGCCGCAATTGGAAGCGCGCGCGGCGGCATCTGGAAGAAGCGCAGCAGAACGAGCAGCGCGCCGCCGGCGATTATCATCTCGGCTTGCTCTATTGGCGCGGTCTTGGCGGGCCGCGCGCCGTGCCTGAGGCGGTGGCGCTGTTTGAGCGCGCGGCGGCGAGCGGCCATTCGGCGGCGCAGACCGCTTACGCCATGGCGCTGCGCGGTGGCGCGGGGATCAAGCAGGATTTGAACGCGGCGCGCGCCCTCTTCCGCGAAGCGGCGGGCGCTGGCGATAAAACCGCGATGGTGGAACTCGCCACCATGAGCCCGCCTGACGACGCGCGCTATTGGATGCTGCGCGCCGGCGAACTTGGCCATGCGCCGGCGATGGTGTTTTTGGCGGACATCCTGATGCGGCGCGAGCCGATCGAGGCGCTGGCGTGGCTCTACACCGCCGCCACGATCTCCGGCGAAGACGCCCCGCGCAAACGCGCCGCTGCGCTGGCGCGCGAAATGAGCGCCGCGGAAATCGACGAAGCGCAAAAAATAGGCCGCGCGCGCGCCAAAAGCCTTCAGAACCAGATGCGGGAGCGCAGATGAACGTCGATCAGGCCATCAAGGGCCGCATCTCCGTGCGTGCGTTCACGGATGCGCCGCTGGCTGAGCCTCTGGTGCGCGAGATCTTGGATGTGGCGCGCTTTGCGCCCTCAGGCGGCAATGTGCAGCCCTGGCGGGTGATCGCCGTGGCGGGCGCCGAACGCGATGCGGTGATCGCACTCGCGCAAGCGAACCTGCCAGGCGATGAGGGTGGCGATTATCCGGTCTATCCGGCCAATCTGTGGGAGCCCTACCGCACCCGCCGCTTCAAGGTCGGCGAAGATATGTACGCGGTGATGGGCATAGCGCGCGAAGATAAGCCGGCGCGGCTCGCGCATGTGGCGCGGAATTTCCAATTCTTTGGCGCGCCGGTTGGGCTGTTCTTTGTGATGGATACGCGCATGGGCCATGGCCAATGGGCGCATCTGGGCATGTTCATGCAGACCATCGCGCTGGCCGCGCAGGCGCGCGGGGTTGCAAGCTGCATGCAGGAAGCGTGGCGGCGGATCGCTGGCCCGCTGCACGCGCACTTTGCCCTCGCCGCGCATGAGACGCTGGTTTGCGGCATGGCGCTTGGCTACGCCGATGCAACAGCGCCCGTAAACACGCTGCGCGCCGATCGCGCCGGCGTGGATGAGATCGCGGTGTTTAAGGGCTTCTAAGACTTGCGCGCGTTGCCGATGACCCCGTCCTCGGCGTAATCGACGATGGCGTAGACGACGCCCATCACGATCAGCCAGCCAATCGGGGCGAGCATCAGCGGCATGGCGGCGTGATCGCCCGCAGCGAAAGCGCGCCAAGCGCTCTTGACGCTGACGAACGCGGCCACCGGATAAATCCAGACCAGAAACTCAGCGGAGAATCGCGCAGCGGCGGAGGTCCATTGCGCGCGCTCACCGGCGGAGAGCAGCCGCACGGCCGCCGCAACGCAGGCCAGCGCCACCGCAATGTGGAACAAAGTGAAGGCGGTGAGAATTATCGCCATACGCCCAAGCCTAAACGCGCCGCCATCGCCACGCGATGGCTAAGATAGCGCATCGGGGCGAAAGGAGAAACGCCTATGACCGCCCGCAAAGTCGGCGATCACGTCGAAATCCCGCAAGAGGACGCCCGCGCCGGGCGCACCGGGGTCGGCCTGCGCTACATTCTGGCCGCTTCGATCGTGCTGGTTGTGCTTGGCTTTGGCATCGCCGCGATCTTCACCTAAGCCCGCGCACAGGCTAAAGCCTGCGGCATGAAAATCGCCGCCTGGAACGTCAATTCGATCAATGCGCGCCTGCCCACGGCGCTGAAAGTATTTGAGGCCGTGGACGCCGACGTGTGGTGTCTGCAGGAGATCAAGTGCGAGGATCCGCGCTTTCCCCGGCTCGAATTTGAAGCCATGGGCTACAATATCGAGACGTTCGGCCAGAAGAGCTATAATGGCGTGGCCATCCTCTCCAAGTATCGCATTGAAGAAACCGTGCGCGGCGTGCCCGGGCTGGAGCACGATCAGTCGCGCTATATCGAATGCGTGCTGGCCGGGCCCGATGGGCCGGTGCGCGTGGCCTCCATCTATGCGCCGAACGGCAATCCGATCGGCACGGAGAAGTTCAGCTTCAAGCTCGCCTTCATGGAAGCGCTGAACGCGCATTTGCGCGCGCTGCTCAAAGACGAAGAACGCTTCATCATCGCCGGCGATTACAACGTGATCCCACGCGAGGTCGATTGCGTTGATCCGCGCGTGTGGGCGAATGATGCGCTCTATCAGCCGGAAACCCGCGCCGCCTATCGCGCGCTTCTCAATCTTGGCCTTGCCGACGCCTACATGCAGGCCGACGGCGCGGCGCATAAATATACGTTCTGGGATTATCAGGCCGGCGCCTGGCAAAAGGACAACGGCATCCGCATCGATCATCTGCTGCTTTCACCGCAGGCGGCCGATCGGCTCGAAGCCATTGAGATTTACAAAGCCGCGCGCGCGCTGGAAAAAGCCAGCGATCACGTGCCGATTATCGGGCGCTTTGCTTAATCGACGCAGATCGTGGTTGTGACGCTGCCATTCACAATGGTGGAATAGCAGCCAAACTGCTGGTTCGTGGCTTGGCATTGGCCTTTAACCGGGGCCTGCGCATCCTCCTGCGGTTCGGCGATGCAGCGCCCCGCTTGGCAGGCGCTGCCATCACTGCACGCGGCGCCTGCATCCGCATACGTGATCACGCATTGCAGCGTCTGGGCGCGGCCTACCCGCTCAAGCTGGCCGCCTTGGGCGGCGCATTGGGCTTCGGCGGTGTTTTGCACGGGCGCAGCATCCTCAGCCGGCGCGGCGCACGCGGCGAGCGTAAGCGCAAAGAGAGCCAAAATCGCACGCATCATTGCCGCTCCTCTTTATCTTCGCCCTCATCCTCTTCGGACGCTGGGATGGCGTAGCCGCCGGCGAACCAGCGATTCAAATCCACATCGGCGCAGCGCTTGGAGCAGAAGGGCTTGAACTTCTCATCCTTCGGCTTGCCGCAGATCACGCATTTACCGCTCATAGCGCCCTCGCATCGATCTTATCGCGCGGGCCGGGGCTCGCGTCCAAGCTCCAGCGCATGCCGATGCGGTTTGACAGCGCCTCACGCCAGGGGATTTCGCCCGCGTCGAACCAGGCTTTCACCTCGGGAGACACAGTGCAGGCGATCTGCCGGCCGGAACTTGACCGCGCCTCACGCTCAATCGCGCGCAGCGCCATGAGCGCAAGCGTTTCAGCGCTGAGCCGGCCTTCGCCATCGCGCATCTGCTCATGCAGCGGCGTGCGCAATTGCGCGCGCGAGAGCTCATAGACGCCGAAGTGCGAAAGCCCGCCAAACTGCACCGCCCAGGGATCGCCGGCGAAAGCTTTGCGCACCGCATCTTCCAGCGCCTTGTTATGGCTCTTGGCGCGCATGTTGACGAAATCGATGGCGATGACGCCGCCAAGATTGCGCAAGCGGATCTGCCGCGCGGCCTCTTCGGCGGCGGCGATGTTGAGATCAAGCGCAAAGCGCTCAGGATCAGATGAGCCCGGCCGGCCGCCTGCATCGACATCAATCGCGGTGAGCGCGGCGGTGGGCTCGATGCTGAGCACGCCCCCGCCTGGGATGGGCGCGATGCGCGCCAGCGCATCTTCGATCAGCGCATCAAGCCTGCCGCGCATCTGCGCATCGGCGGGCTTTGCCAGCACCATGTCGTCATCGCTGACGTGATGGCCGATTTTGTGCGGCGGCTCGCCATCGTGGCCGACCTCCTGCAGCTCAAGCACCGGGTTTTTGCCGCGCGCGGCCTCGCGCACGATGGAAATGATCACGCCCTGGCCCTCGCGCAGCGCGATGCGCTCCTTGCCGCCGCGGCGCGCGCGGCCGTCATGGCCGAGCGGCAAAAAGCCTTGCTGGGCGCTGAGCCCAAGCTCAAGGAACGCCCCGCGCCGGCGCTGATCCACCTCACGTACGCGCGCACAATACACTTCACCCCAACGCGCCCGCGCGCCTTCGTCAGAGGCGCGCGCAATGCGCAGCGCGATCGGCCGGCCCTGCCGCACCAGCGCTTCGCGCGTTTCGCCGATAGCGGCGTCGATCCAGGTTTCGAGCGGCTCGCTCAAGCTTTTCCCTCTTGAGCGCCTTCGAGCAAATTCGCGGTTTCAAACAAAGGCAGGCCGACAATGGCGGAATAGGAGCCGACAATGCCGGTGATGAAGCGGCTGGCCCGGCCTTGGATGGCGTAACCTCCCGCTTTGCCGCGCCATTCATCGCTTTGGATGTAAGCGTCGATCTCAGATGCGCTCAGCACTTTGAAGCTCACGCGCGCTTCGCCCAGGCGCGCGCGCAGGCCTTGCGGGGTTTTCAGCGCGACGCC
>DAORMO010000008.1:23295-26685 GCA_035440585.1 Terricaulis sp. | reverse complement strand
TGTAAACCCGATGGCCGCGCCCGGAGAGCAGCTCCAAGCACGCGCGCGCTTCCGCTTCATTTTCAGTTTTCGGCAACAGGCGCCGGCCAACGGCGACGACTGTATCAGCGCCCAGCACCAGCGCATCGCCCGCATCCACCGCCAGCGCCTTCTCCCGCGCGAGGCGCAGCGCCAGCGCGCGCGGGCTTTCCTTCGCGTGCGGCGTTTCATCGATATCGGCGGGCAGCACAGCATCGGGCGCAACGCCGATCTGTGCGAGCAAAGCCAGCCGGCGCGGGCTTGCGCTGGCGAGCACGAGTTTGCTCATGCCGGCTTCTTAAAGCCGAGCCGCTTGGCGAGCACGTTGTCTACAAAGCGCGGGCCAAGCCAACGCGGCAGCGTGCGGTCCATAAAGGGGCGGCGCAGGATGTGATAACGCGTCTTGGGCTTGGGGTGCGTGAGCGTCAGCCAAATGAGATCGCCCACATCGGCGGCGGGCAAGCCCTCGCGGCCCTGCTTGAGCATGTAATCCACCACGCGCCCCGTGGCCTCCGCGTACGGCGTGTTGGAAAAGCGCGCGAGATCGTTCTGCTCGGCCTTATCCCAAATCGGGGTGGCGATCGCGCCCGGCCCGATCACGATCACGTCGATGCCGAACAGCAAAAGCTCACGCCGCAGCGATTGCGAATAGCCTTCGAGCGCGAATTTGGATGACGCGTAAGGGCCGACGAACGGCGCGCCGTTTTGCCCGCCCACAGATGAGATCATCACGATGCGGCCAGCCTTGCCGCTGCGCTCCGGATCAGCGCCAAGCAGCGGCGCGAACGCGCGCGTCACGTTGTGCACGCCGAAAAGATTGATCTCGAATTGGCGGCGCAGCTCATCGGTGTCGAGATAAAGCAGCGGCCCCGGCACGGCGATGCCGGCATTGTTCACAAGGCCAAAGAGGCGCCGCCCGCCCAGTGCGGCGGCAACCTCCGCCGCGCCCGCGCGCACCGCAGCCTCGTCGGCGACATCAAACACAAGCGGGCTGACGGCTTCGCCAAACTCAGCTTTCAGGCTCTCAGCATCGGCGGCCTTGCGCACGCTGGCGAACACATGCGCGCCTTCGCGCACGGCTTTAGCGACAGCGGCCCGGCCGATGCCAGTGGAAGCGCCTGTCACGACGACGGCGCGATCGAGCGAGCCTTGGTTCATCTGATCCGCATTATTTGAAACGGTAGGTGATGCGCCCCTTGGTGAGATCGTAGGGCGTCATTTCCACGAGCACTTTATCGCCCGCGAGCACGCGGATGCGGTTCTTGCGCATCTTGCCGGCGGTGTGGGCGATGATCTCGTGATCGTTCTCGAGTTTCACGCGGAAGGTGGCGTTGGGCAAAAGCTCAACCACCGTTCCCGCGAATTCCAAAAGTTCTTCCTTGGCCATTATGTCTCCTGAATCGGCCGTCTGGCCGCGCGGGGCTTATAATCCCCCATCTCTATCCCGTCGATGGGCGCGGAAACCGGGTTGCGATGCGCTTATCGAGCCCATCGCGCACCAGCCGGTATTCCATAAGTCTTTGTTCCCGTGAGCCTTCCGTGAGGGATGGGTCGAAGGTGGGCCAGTATTCAGCCGCTTTCCCCAATCGGGGGACAAGATCCAGCGCCCGGTGATGGGCCTCTGGGCTGAGCGTGACGATCAGATCAAACGGCTCAACCTCATCAAGGATGAGCTCAGACAGCGCCTTGGGCCGGTGCTTCATGATATCGGCGCCCAGCTCATCCAAAACAACCGCCGCCAGCGGATCGACGAAATCGGCCTCCCGCACCCCGGCGCTATCGATGCGCAGCAACGGCCCGTGCCGGAGCTTGGTCAGGGCCGCGGCCATGGGCGAGCGGATGGCGTTGTGCGTGCAGACGAACAACACCGAGCGCGGGGCCTCGCCCTCGCTCATCTTAAGCCCGCACGTGCAAGGCGCAGATCAAAGTGAACAGCCGCCGCGCGGTTTCGAGATCGATGGTGAAGCGCTCGCGCAACGTATCTTGCAGCACCTCGGCGGCTTCGTTGTGCAGCCCGCGCCGGCCCATATCGATGGCCTCGATCTGACTGGGCGCGGCGCTGCGGATCGCGGTGTGATAACTCTCGCACAGGAACGCATAATCCTTGACGATCTTGCGCACCGGCGAAAGCGGCATGTGATGCAGGCATACGCGCGCGCCCGCCTCATCACTGACATCAAACGCCAGCCGCCCGTCATGGATGGCGAGGCTGAGCAAATACGGCCCTTGATCGGCGCCGACGATCGCGAAGGAATTGCTTTCCTTGAGATCAAACAGCGCGATGCGGCGCTCATGCTCGGCATTTGGGGATGCGGGCGCGAGCGAGCCCTCTTCGAGCGCGACATCGATGAGGCGGTTTTTATCGCTCATCTTCGGCGTATCTAAGCTTGGTGATCGGGGCGGCGCGGCGTGTTCCAGGCCGCGCCAACGTCAAGCAGAAGCGCATCGAGGCATTCGACATCGAGCACGATCTCGCCCCCGCCCGCCAGCACAATGCGCACGACCCCGCCGGGCGGCTCCGCCGCCGGCTCAAAGCCCACCGCCAGCACCGAGGCCAAAGCATCGGGCGCATCGCGGCGCAACTTGCGGCTTTTGACGCTGAGCACGCTTTCAAACGAAAGCGCGGCGCGCACGCGCTGATATGGGCCGCCAGGCTCCGCCGCTTCCCAGCGGAAGCGGTTGATAAACGCCGCAAAGCGCCGCGCCTTGGGATCGAAACTCAAATCACCCATGCGCACCAGCGCATCCTGGGCGGCGGCGGCCAGGATTTCGAGATCGGCGCCATCTTCGGCCAGCAGCTTTAAGCCGTCGCTCATGCCGCCTGATCCTCACGCTGGCGCGCCACTTGCGCGCCGCAGGCGGTGAGCTTGGCTTCCAGCCGCTCAAAGCCGCGATCGAGGTGATAGACGCGGTTGACGATGGTTTCGCCTTGCGCCGCAAGTCCGGCGATCACAAGGCTGACCGACGCGCGCAGATCTGTCGCCATCACCGGCGCGCCGATCAGGCGCTCAACGCCCGTCACCACCGCTTCATTGCCATGCACGGCGATTTGCGCGCCAAGGCGTGCAAGCTCCGGCGCGTGCATGAAGCGGTTCTCGAAAATGGTTTCCTTGATGCGCGATTGGCCATCCGCGAAGCAGAGCATGGCCATGACTTGCGCTTGCAGATCGGTGGGAAAGCCGGGGAACGGCGCGGTATCGAAATCCACCGCCTTGAGCCGCCCGCCATTGCGCTTGACGCGCAGGCCTTTGCTTTCGGCCTCCACCGAAACGCCCGCTTGCTGCAGCACCGCAATCATGGCGCCCAGATGCTCGGCGCGCGCGCCTTCGAGCAGCACGTCCCCGCCCGCTGCGCCCACAGCCGCGGCAAAGG
>DAORMO010000008.1:16607-23284 GCA_035440585.1 Terricaulis sp. | reverse complement strand
ATGCGATCAGCCACCACGCGGTGGGTCGCGCCGCTGAGCGATGTGACGCCCTTGATGCGGATTTCGCTTTCGCCCGCGCCTTCGATGCGCGCGCCCATGGCGTTGAGGCATTCGGCGAGATCGACGATCTCCGGCTCACGCGCCACGTTGCGCAGCACCGTATCGCCATGCGCCAGCGCCGCGGCGAGCATGGCGTGCTCGGTCGCGCCCACCGAGACGAACGGGAATTCGATGTCCGCGCCCTTGAGGCCGCGCAGCGCGGCGGCTTTCACATAGCCCTGCTCAATAACGATATCGGCGCCCATGGCCTCGAAGGCTTTGAGGTGCAGATCGACCGGGCGCGCGCCGATGGCGCAGCCGCCCGGAAGCGAAACTGTCGCGTGCCCGACCCGCGCCAAAAGCGGCCCCAGCACGTTGAACGAGGCGCGCATCTTCCGCACCTGATCGTAGGGCGCGATGGTGGAGGCGATCTCGCCCGCAGCCATTCGCAGGGTGCGGGTTTCCTTGATCCAGGTGATCTCAACCCCGAGCGAGGCCAGGAGCTGGGCCATGAAGCGCGTATCGGCGAGATCGGGCATGTTTTCGAGCATGAGCGGCTGGGCGGCCAGAAGGCTGGCCGCCTGCAGCTTCAGCGCCGAATTCTTGGCGCCGTAGATCGGAATGGTCCCTTTGAGGGCTGCGCCCCCGGTGATGGCGATGCGATCCATGGTGTCTTTCGTGCCAGCCCGAGCCCCGGGCTCCCCGTAAAGGGGCGATTTTCGCTTATGAGGGCCGCGCCCGGCGTAAGCAAGGCGCCGCTTGGGCGGGCTTCAGCCCTTTGGTTTTTCTGCCGGTTTCTCGGCCTTCTGGGCGGCCTTGCGGCGCTGGATGTTGCGCTTAAGCGCCTCGGCCAGCCGGGCGTCGCGCGGGGATTTCGGCGGCTTTGGCGCGCTCATGGCTTGGCCTGGAACAGAAAATGGTGCCGCAGGGGAGGATTGAACTCCCGACCTCAGCCTTACCAAGGATGCGCTCTACCACTGAGCTACTGCGGCGGTTCTGGCGCTCGAGGGGAATCCCTAAACGCCGGAGGCGGCGCTTCTAGCCCGCGCAGCGCCCGGAGGGAAGCCCCGGCCGGGCGGCATATCAGCCTCCAATTCAGCCCCCGGTTCAGCCTCCCGTCAGCCGCGACAGCGCGGCCTGATAATTGGCCAGCTGCTTGGTGTAATATTCGGGGACCGCCCCGCCGGCCAGGCGGCGCTGTTCGAGGGCCTTTTCAGCGTCCGTCAGCTCTTTGGCGTTGGGATTGATGAGGTGCTCGTAGGCCTGGCGCACGATGGAGATCGCCGCCGAAAGCTCTGCTTTCGTGGAGGCGATCGCGGCTTTGCTATCGAGCTTGAGATCTGCGGCAATGAGGCCGAGGCCATAGGTCTGCACGCTGCCGTGGCTTTTGCTGTTCACGGCGATCACGCCCGGCCCGAGCCCCAGGCCCGCCAGCGCATCGCGCCCTTCGCGGCCCGCATCGAGGCGCAGGGCGCTGTTGTTGAACGCGCGGATGCGCAGGCGCTCAACGCCGTCTTCCTTGATGATCTCGGCCCGCCCGCCCGCACCGATGCTGCGGTTGATCTTGGCGGCTAAAGTGGCGAGCGTGTCTGTCGCTTCGATGCGGATGGTTGAAAGCCTACGGCCATCGAGCCCGACTTGAAACTCATCGCCCACGCGCAGCGCGCTGCGGCTGGTGAGCGCCGATGAATCGGCGGCGCCAAGTACGCCGCGCGGCAGGCCCAACACGTCAAACGCTGTCGAGCCGCTTGTATCGACGGCGAGGCCGTTGAGCGTCATCGCCCCGCCGCCGCTTTGGAACGCGCGCGCCCAGGCGATGTCGCCTTCGTCATCGAGCCGCGCCAGAAAGCTTGAGGGCGCATTGGCGTTGCCCACCCCGGCGATCAGCCCGCCCGCCGTGCCGGCGGCGTAGACCGCGCCGTCAACGACGAGGATGCTTTTGACCGCATCATCCTTGGCCGAGCCGATATAGCTGGCGCGATCTTGCGCGGTGGAGCTGAGATCGGCGTCCATGCGCGCGACGAAGCCTTCGAGCCCCACGACAGCGCCCTGCGCCGTCGCCCCCAGCGTCAGCCGATCTGCGCCGATGGCGCCGCCGACATAAAGCGCCGCGCCATCAAGCGCGATGGTGTTGATGGCGCCGCCATGGAAATTGCCGATATCGCGGACCGCGCCGGCGGCAAAGCCTGCGCTGGCCGAATAGGTGAAGCTGCGGATCACGCCGCGATTGTTTTCCACCCCGCCGGTGAAAATCTCGATCCCGCCCGCGCCGTTATCGCGCACCGTGAGCGCGGTGGCGCTATCTGCGCCGCCCGTGCCGAATTGGCGGGTGAAAAGCTCAACGCCGCTGGCGCTGAAGCCGCGCACGTACGCATCCTTGCCGCCTGCGGCCAAAGCCGGGCCCAGCGCGGATTCGGTTTCGCCGGAGATAATCACAGAGCCGTCGGAGGCGAACGCCACCGCGCGCACGGCGTCATTCGCGGTGGCGCCGCGCCGCTGGGTCCACAGCTCCTTGCCGCTGGCGTCGAACACGCTGACGAAGGAATCAGTCCCGCCGCGCTCTGCGCCTGCGCCCGAGAGCGCGCCCTCAACCGCGCCGGCAACAGCGACCTCGCCATCGGCGGAGACAGCAAGCGCAAAGCCGCTTGCGCTTTCGCTGGCGCCCAGCACTTGCATGAAGGCAAGCTTGCCAGCGCTATCGTATTTGAGCAGCGCGACATCGCGCGCGCCTTTGATCGCGGTTTGCGCGGAATCCCCGCCAAGATCGGCGAGCACGTAGACAGAGCCATCGGGCCCGGTTTGCACCGCTTGCGCGGTGGCGACCTTGCCGGCGATCCCAACATCAAACGCCCGGCCCGGAAACCAATTGGACGCAGTCGCGCTCGGCGCCGTGGCGGTTGAGCCCGGCAGCGTTTCGATCACCGCCGCACCGCGCGATGCGCGCGCGGCGGCAAGCGGGTTCGAATCCAGCGTCACGCCGAAGGTTGCATCGCCAAGCGCGAAGCCAGCCACGCCGCGCACGCTATGGGTTGAGCCGGTGACGATGCGCAGGCTTGCGCCGCCGCCCGATAGATCGGTGACGGCTACGCCCGCATCATAGCCTTGCGCGGCCAACGCTTCGTTGAGGCGGAGCGCTGCGCTTTCCAGCGTGCGCGGATCGCCCGGCTCCAGGCTCGCGCTAATGGTGCGCTGGCCCCAGATGGTGCCGATCGTGATCGAAACGCTGGGATTGGCGGTGAGCGCTGCGTTTTCTTCATCGGCGGAGCCGGCCGTGACAGCCGCACCGGTAAAACTGCGCTCGGGCGAGCCCGCGCCGCCAAGGCCAAGCGCAGGCGCCTGGGCCGTCAGCGCCACCGCATCGCCATTGATGGAGACAGACATCACCCGATGCCCTGCGCCTTCGGCGGCGGTCCAAGCGGTGAGATCATCGGAAGCGGACACATAAACGCCCGCCGCGTTCAGCGCCGCATCGAGCCGATCCTGAAACGCGCTGTTCCACACGCCCGCCGCAAGATCGGGATTGTCCAGCCGCTCCTGCGCGGAGACGGCGACAGACACCGTGCGCTGGCCCGTGGGCGTTTGCACCGCGATCTCGATATTGAGCGCGCCCGTATGCGTGAGCAGAGGAGAGCCGCCCGCATTCATCACGCGCAGATTATCGCTCAGGCCCGCCGGCAAGCCGCCATCGCTCCAGGCGCCGGGGACCAGCAATTCCGCCGCATGCGTGGTTTGATTGAGCCGCGCGCTGATGGAGGCGACCTCGTGCATGCCGTCGAAGCGGAAATTCAACGCGCCGCCTTCTTCGACGAAGGAGGCCGCCGCCGCGATATTCTTGGCGCGCAATTGGGTGTTGAGCTTTTCGATCAGTGTTTCAGCATCAATCCCATCATCGCCGCCATCGATGGTGATGGTTTGCGTCACCCCGCCCGCGCTCACCGTGAAGGTTTGCTTGCCGGTGAAGAGTTCGGCCTCGCCTGCGACCGCGCCCGCCTCAAACCGGCGCGCGAACACGCCATCGCGCAGCCCGCCGACCATGCCGGGCGGATCAATGCTCTCAAGCGCTGCATTGTGGCCGCCAATGCTGAGTTGCGAAACCGAAAGCATGTCATCGCTCAGCACGGAGAGGCCGTGCTTGCCGTCATCTTCCCAGGCGACGACCTTTGCGGCCACGCCTTGCTCATGCAGCAATTGCGAGAGCCGCTCGGCGAGATCGCCCATCATGGCGGCGTCATCAGTTCCGGCCCAGACTTCCTGATCGCCCGCGCGCCAACCGGTGGTGACCGAAAGCGTGCGGCCATCGGCAAATTGCAGCTTCAGCACCGCTTCGCCAGCGGCGCGCAGCGCGGTTTCAAACTTATTGCCCTCGGTTTCGACCATCAGCGCGTTGGAGCGCTGCTCAAACCCGCCGCCGAGGAAGCCAAGCGACACATAAGGCCCGATCGGATCATCGGTGGCGCCGGGGCGATCGAGCCACAGCGGCTGGCCGGCATCGCCGCCAGTATCTTCCAATTTGATCAGCCGGGCGCCGCCGCCGTTCACATCGCCGACCGCGTAGAATGCAGGCGTGGCGGCCACCGGCTCGAACGACACTTTCTCGCCAGCGCGCACATCAACTTTGAGCGCGTATTGCTTGGGCCCGGTGTAGCGGGTGGTGTGGGTTTGCCCGGCGAGATTGATAGTGTTGGTTTTCGGCGTTTGATCCACCGTCTCAAGCCGCGTGGCGACACCTGCGGCGGAAAGCCGGCCATTGATGAAGCTCACCACGTTCGAGAGCGTGCGCGGGATGGAATTCATCTCGGCCAAATCAATCGCCACGCGCCGCTCAGTCCCGCCGGGCGATTGGGCCACGATCTCAAACTTGGCGTCAGCGGCAAGGCCTGAGACTTTATCGTAGAGCCCGCCGCGATGGATGATGCCGGTGGTGTAGTCTTCGCTGCGCATCGGCAGCGCCAGTGTGGTTTGCGCCGCATCCACGCGATCGGCTTGCACTAGGCGGATATCGTCAAATTGCTGGCTGGCGAAGAAGCTTTTCAGTTCATCAAGCCCGCGCGCGAATTGCGCCAGCGTCTGCGCCGACTGGGATCTGCTGAGCGAAGTATCTTCCGCCAGCGTCGCCAGCGAGTTGAGGGTGGTGAGGCCCGTATAGAGAGCGAACAGGCGCTGATAATCGCCAGTGGCGCCAAGGTCTGAGTAGAGTTGGGCGCTCGTATCAAAGAACGCCCTGCCGGCAAGCGCGCGCTGGATCAGCGCTTCGGCGCTGGGTGTGACGCCGGGCGTCCAAACCGGCGCGATCGGCGCGTTGGGATCCTGCACCGCCGCGGCGCTCACGCCCACGCCGGCTTTCGCGCTGGCCCATTGCGTCAGCAGATCGGCGCTGACGCCCGGCGAAGTCCCGCTCGACTGATTGAGCCAGACGTTCAGGAAGGCGGTGTTGACGGCGTTGACCAAGGCGGGCTCCGGTCGATCAGAATCGCACCGAAGGAGTAAACGCCCGGTTGGCGCCCGATCGTTAACGCGGCGGTTAAACCGCCCTTTCGAGCCCGAGGGCTGCCTCCACCCGCTCAATCCAGGCCCGCAGCGCCGGATACGCGCTCAGATCGAACCCGCCCTTAGGGGCGTTGCGCGTGTAAGCGACAAGCGCGATGTCGGCCAGGCTGAGCGCCTCGCCGGCCAGCCAATCGGCGCCCGCGAGCGCCAGCTCCATCCGCGCCAGCGCCGCCTCGCCCTTGGTTTTCAGCGCCGGATCGAGATCGGCTTCAGCCATGCCCATAAAATGCAGCCGCGCGATGCGCACCGCGATCGCCGGCTCGTGGCTGTATTGCTCCCAAAACAGCCATTCAAACATTTTGGCGCGCGCGAACGCATCGGCGGGGATGAGATCTGAGCCTTCGGCTAGATACAGCAAGATGGCGTTCGATTGCGCCAGCGCGCGCCCGTCATCGAGCACCACCACAGGCACTTGGCCGGCGGGGTTGATGGCGAGGAAAGCGGGCGTGCGCGTCTCGCCGGCGAAATTGTTGATTTCGACCCAGGTGAAGCCAAGCCCGAGCCGCTCGGCCGCCCATTTCACCTTGAGGCAATTGCCGCTGCTTGAACTGCCATAGATTGTCAGCATCGCCGCCTCCCGCGCGTTTGAGATAAACGCGCGGGAGGCGCAGCGCTAGCGGCGGTCGGCCTCGCGCGCGGCGCGGAATTCGGCGTTGTCGCGCCAACGCGGCCACGCCTCGCTATCGGCAAGGCCGCGGCCCACATCATAGAGAAGGCCAAGATCCTCTGCGCCGCCGCGCATATCCCAAGCATCGGTCAATTCGTCCGAGGGCTTGTGATAATGGTTGGCGATGTAATCGGCCACCAGCGCGCGCCCGCGCTCAACCCCGCCTTCGACGAGATCAATGCCCGCCTTGGTGTAAAGCACCGGGATGCCGAGCTGCGCGAAGTGGATATGGTCCGAGCGATAGAAGAAGCCCGCTTCCGGCAATGAATCAGGCTCAACCCGCCGCCCTTCGGCGCGCGCGGCTTGGGTGATAAGATCGTCCATCTCGCTCTTGCCGAAGCCGATCACCTCAATATCGCGCGTGGGGCCATTGCGGTTGAGCCCGTCCATATTGATGGCCGCCACCGTCTGCCGCGCGGGGAAA